>CALWGE010000027.1 GCA_944378225.1 uncultured Merdimonas sp. | reverse complement strand
AGGCATTTGAAGAAATATATGGTCATGAAAAATTCATGAAGGTTTTTGGCCAGAATTATATTTTTGAGGAGTCAGAGAATGAGAAAGAGAAAGAACACGAAGGAGCTTCATGCTTTGAAGCTGGCAGATGATAAAAAGATGGAATTGATGCAGGCCATGGGGGAACGAAACGACCGGAAGACAAGGCGAGCAAGGGAAATTTTCCATCGGCCAGCGTTTGAAGGAACGGAGCTTGCGCCGCATCGGCAGCAGGACACGGATCAGAAGAATTAAGCCATTCCGGAGGGATTGGTATCTCCAATAATATATCACGAGACATCGGATTTTTTAACCATGGACTTGATTGTCAGTTCCGGCCCTTCGGGGCCGGAGAAAGGAGGAAAAGGTGCATTTAAGATTTTATCATTATTTGGAAAGCCTTATCATGACGAAGGGTATATCGTAGGAGAGAATTTGGGTCAGTTCCAGAACATTGTTTATGATAGGTATGAGATTTTTGGTATTTATGAGCAAGGATATATAAGCCATAATTCTCAGTGATACGCCAGTAATGGAATTTGGGATTTGAATTCAAGAACGTATTCACGATTTTGGATTATGGTGAAATGAGATGGAATTTTAATATTTTGCATGATATACCTCCAAAGATATTGTACCACGTAGTAATAGAGAATAGGGGATATCATGCAGACAAAGATAGACAGAAATTGAAAAGGCATCAATAGTGTAAGGGAGAGGAGATGATAACGATGGACAGGGAGCAGTTGGAACGGTACATGAGCCAGAAAGAAGAAATCCGGGAGCTGCAGTACAAGCTGGAGCACCTGGGAGAGGGAGACAGCCTGATAGGGAATAGTACAATATTTGATTACTCTAACGGTTTTCCCAGGCCACAGGCGGTGGTAGGGTATGATTACAAAAAAGAGAGTTCTCTTCGTGAGAGGTACAGTACCCGTTTGGAAAAGCTACGGCAGGACTGCAATGAGACAGAGCAGTGGGTAGAGGCCATTCCGGATAGTCAGATGCGCCGGATCTTCCGGATGCGCTTCTTGGAAGGTATGATACTGGAACAGATTGGGAAGAAAATGCATGTGGATAAAAGCACTGTAAGTAGAAAAATTGAAAACTTTTTAAAAGTTGCAACGCATGCAACAAATGCAACATTATAATAATACTTAGGGAACCCAGAGGAACCCAAACGGCAGATGTCTGCTTTGTCACTTGTTATACTCCTCTTAGCATGATACGGCAGCTAGGTGTCACAGCCTGGCTGCTGACTCGGTCTTGGCAGTGCGCCAGCGGAAACGCAAAGACTGCCATTTTTCTCCTAAAAGTACTGGACAAAAACAAATGTTTGGTCCAAAATAAAAGAAAAAAGGAGAAAGTATATGAAAACGATTGAATTAGAATTCTTTGTTAGAGAAGCTTTTGGGGGAGTTAACAGATATGGAGATCCAGCAAATTTAGCCAGTGAACTTGTATTTTCAAAAGCAATGGCAGGAGGAGAATTACAAAACGCAAAAGCTGTACTAAGTTACTCTATTGCTATTTATAATAGTCAAATAGGTGAAAAGTGTTCTGGAAATTTAAGAGAAGAAGATCATGAATTTAGACGTCAAGCATTAGAAAGAGTTTTTTCAGCTGAAACCTATGATGATATGATAGCTGTTATTGATGAGTACAAGGAGTTTAAAGACAAGCACTTAAAATAATTTGACAGGCACCTCATTGGAGGTGCTTTTCTTATGCCGAAATTACTAGAGTTTATTTTATTAATGATATTACCTAAGTTCTCTTTAGAAAGGAATGAGAGTATGCAATTGAATATCCGAACAATTTCAACGCAGGCGCAGACTGCCGTGTCGGTTCCTTTGAACGGGAAGTATTCGAAGGTATTGGTGAAAAACTTTTCTGCCGGTGATATCTGGGTATCTACTGAACCGGAAAGTACTCAGACCGACGGAAGTGCAAGGATTCCATCAGACACGGCGCAGATTATTCAAAAAAATATTCAAAGTTTGGCCGAGCCAAATCCTTGGATAGAGATCCTTTATGTTTTTGCAGAAAGTGGGGAGAATAACTGTGTTGAGATTCAGCCTGTGGGGTGAGTTATGAAACAGATAGGACAGTTTTTGAATTTTATTGACACAGAGCCGGGTGTATATTCAATGGGATCTCCGGGCGTCGAACAGATGGCATCCGGCAACCCCATAACAATTCAGTCAGCCGCCGCACCTTTTACGGAGTTGCTGATTTTTGGAAAGACTTCGCCGGACGGAACACCTTCGCCGGAGAATCCTGTTGCGCTTGATACTGCAGGTTCATCCGGTCAGGTGAATGTGGATGTGGGTGGAGGAAATTTGTTCAATTTAGGAAGCTTTACGTTTACTTCAGGGACTTCTACGACAGGGTATTCATTAGCACCAAACAACATCATTGAATTTTTTAAAGCCCTTGCAAATGGTGATTATTGTGTTTCGTACACGCCAAAATCAGATGGGACATTAGGAAGTTCGGCGGGTAAAATTGCGTTTGTTGGGGAAAACAATGAAACATTGATTAACACAACAAATAAATTTACTATGACGGATGAAGTTCGTAATAATTTAAAAAGAGTTGTTCTATTTGGATATTATCCATCAAAGATAAATACGGTTGATGATTTTATGGTGAATGCCGGTTCAACCGCTCTTCCGTGGGAACCCTACGTCACACCCCAGAACCTTGTTGTCTCCACACCCACTGGGCTTCCAGGTGTCCCCACAACAGGGGAAGAATACACCTATATAGACGCAGACGGAACAAAACGTATTGCTGATAGCGTGGAGTATTTCTCTGATGGGACGGGAAGGTATGTGCAGAGGACGGTATTGTATAATGCAAAAGATTTGGTGTGGGGACCAGATTTTTATGGAACAGAACCTAATAGAATATATAGATATTCGTCATTAAAACATACAGAATTGATTAATAGGGCAAGTGGATTATCTAATAGGTTTGTCTGGAAATTTAGTAGTGCAGTATCGGGTAATTTTAGTACAGAAGAAAATAAAATTCGTGTGGTTTTTGAACAACCATTTGATTCTACAGATGCATTGATGCAGTGGTTTACAGAAAACGAAACATTGTTCTTGTTGCAACTTGCCACCCCCATCATAACCCCATTATCCGCAGAACAAATAGCGGCTTTTAAGGCTCTTACTACTTATGAACCCACTACGGTAGTGAAAAATGATGCCGAGTGTTGGATGCAGGTTGGATATTACAGCGGCCCGGCTATTCAGCGACTGGTTATTGATGCACAGAAGATAAATAGATATTGAATGAAAGGTAGGTGAGCCCGAGTGACCAAAAAACAAAAACGTTTCATAGAAGAATATTTGATAGACCTGAACGCCACTCAGGCCGCCATCCGTGCCGGTTATAGCCCGGACACGGCAAAGTCTATCGGAAGTGAAAACCTGACTAAACCTGACATTCAGGCGCGTATCGCAAAGGCCATGGCCGAGCGTTCCCGGCGCACCGGTGTCAACGCTGATAGGGTGGTTATGGAGCTGGCCAAGATTGCCTTTGTAAATGCAAATGATGTGATCGATGTAGAGACAGCCACGCTGAAGCCGGATGCAGCACCGGAAGACACGGCCGCCATCCAGTCCGTGAAGGTGAAGACCTTTGGAGAAGACGGTCTGGAGCGGGAGATCAAGATGGCGGATAAACTGAAAGCCCTGGAGCTTCTGGGAAAGCACCTGGGCATGTTCAAAGATAAGATAGAGCTGTCCGGAAGTCTGGAGGCAGAGAAAACAAAGTTGGATGATCTGATTCAGCAGATGCGTGGCGGTGGTGGATAGTGAGTGCGGAACGGCTTTTACTGTCAGAGAAGTACAAGGCTTTTCTGCAGTGCGATGCGCCGGTGGAGTTCCTAGAGGGTACCACAGCCGCAGGAAAGACAACCGTCGGCCTGTTCAAGTTCATGCTGAAGGTGGCCGAGAGTCCCAAGAAGCTGCACATCCTGGCCGCGGATGACACCGGCGCAGCCGAGAAGAATATCATCAACAAGGACCTGGGAATCCTGGATGATTTCGGTGTCCTGGTGGAATATAAAGGCAACGGTTCCGGAGAGTACAAGATGCCGCATCTGCTCTTCCGCACATCCGGCGGTGACAAGATTATTTTTGTGGTAGGATATGGAAACAAGCGCAAGTGGAAGGACGCCCTGGGCGGTCAGTATGGATGCCTGTACATTGACGAGATAAACACTGCAGATATCGACTTCGTTCGAGAAGCTGCTATGCGATCAGATTATCTGATGGCCACCTTAAACCCGGATGATCCGGCGCTGGAGGTGTATGAAGAGTATATCAATCATTCCCGGCCGTTGCCGGAATGGGCAGATGAGACGCCTCAGGAAATTATAGATGAGCTGAAGGAAGAACCAAAACCCGGTTGGGTGCATTGGTTCTTTTCTTTTACTCATAACCTGGGCTTGCCTCCGGAAAAGCTGGAGCAGATTATCCAGAATACGCCGAAGGGAACGAAAATCTGGAAGAACAAAATCCAAGGGCTGCGCGGTAAAGCCACGGGGCTTATCTTCCCGAATTTTGACCGAAAAAGGCATGTGGTTTCAGCTGCTTGGGTAAAGCAGCAGGTACAGCAGGGAAAAATAAGATTCCGGAAATTCTCAGCCGGTCTGGATACATCCTATTCGGCCAAGTCTCCTGACACGATTGCGATGCTTTTTCAGGGGATCACCGAGGACAGGAAGCTAATCACCCTGGCAGAAAGAGCTTACAACAATAAAGACTTAGATGTGCCGCTGGCGCCCAGTGATACTGCTGTGAAGTTTGTGGAGTTCCTGGAGCAGTGCCGGAAGGAATGGGGCTTTGCCAAAGATGTCTATATCGATAATGCAGATCAGGGTACTATCACGGAACTGCGGAAGTATAAAAGACTCAATGGCTGCTTGTATAATTTCTGGGACGCCTACAAGAAACTGGAGATTCTGGATCGTATTAACTTGCAGCTGGGGTGGATTCAGCAGGACTGCTATCTGGTGGTAGATACCTGCACCGAACATCTGTCGGAGTTGGAGCGGTACAGCTGGAAGGAAGATAAGGACCTGCCTGAGGACAAGAACGATCATACTGTGAATGCGGGTCAGTATTCCTGGATTCCGTACAAACATTTGATAGGCTTTGAGGAGGAAAAAAAGAAATGAGGTGGCTGACGACATTGAATGAGAATATCAAGCGAACGGTCCGCAGCTGGCTGAACGTAGTCCCGGCCAGTCCCTACAACATACAAATTCAGAAATTGCTGGACTTTGAAGCGAGCGCTATTCGGAACCGGATCTGGTACCGAGGAGACAGCAATGAGCTGGAGCAGCTCTATATGCAAAGTCCGGAAGCAGCCGATAAGTTTAAGTTTTGGGCCAGTAAATGTACGCGGGGGATGGAGATGAGGAAGATCCATACTGGTCTTCCTGCACTCATCGTGCGAGTGCTGTCGGCCATTGTGCTGACAGATATGAATGACTTTGGATTTACGAATGCCGGTCATGAAAAACTCTGGAAAGAGATCGCAAAGAAAAATAAGTTTCAGAAGAAGATAGAGAAAGCGCTGAAAGAAGTATTGTACATCGGCGACGGTGCTTTTAAGATTACGGTCGATACGGAAATCAGCGAATATCCCATTTTGGAATGGTATCCGGGAGAACGAATAGAGATTGTTCGTCGCCGAGACCGGGTGCATGAAATCATTTTCAAGACGCCATATAAATCGCAGGGAAGGACGTACGTACTGAATGAGCGGTACGGTTACGGATATATCATCAATGAACTGTACCTGAATGAAAAACAGGTAGATCTGAAAGTAATTCCGGAGACAAAATCACTTTCAGATTGGACATTTGATAAGCAGTTGATGCTGGCTGTTCCTCTGCAGGTGTATGAATCCACAAAGTACGAGGGACGGGGCGGTTCTATTTACGATGGAAAACTTGACTGCTATGACGCTTTTGATGAGGTATGGAGCCAGTGGATGGATGCGCTGCGGGCAGGCCGGGCAAAGTCTTACATACCGGAATGCCTGGTGCCCCATGATCCGGAAACCGGTGAGGTGATCCGACCCAATCCTTTTGATAACCGTTATTTTGCTTCGGACAATGATATGTCTGAGAAAGCAGAAAATAAAATTAACACAGATCAGCCGAATATTCCCCATGAGAGTTATCTGGCTTCTTACTGCACGGCACTGGACCTGTGTCTGCAGGGGATTATCAGTCCCAGCACACTCGGCATCGATGTGAAGAAATTGGATAACAGTGAAGCGCAGCGGGAAAAGGAAAAAACCACGCTGTATACCCGAGACGCCATTATAGGAGCGCTACAGGAGACACTTCCGGAATTGGTGAGCGTAACCATTAATGCCTATAATGTTCTTTTAAAGAAATCAATCGAAGAGGTGGAAGTAGATGTTTCCTTTGGCGAATATGCAAATCCGTCCTTTGAAAGCCAGGTAGAGACGTTGGCAAAGGCTCGTCCTGGTGCTCCAATGATGAGTGTAGAAGCTCAGGTAGAGGAACTTTACGGAGATAGTAAGGACGAAAAATGGAAGAAGGAAGAGGTAGCCCGCCTGAAAGCAGAACAGGGTATCACGGAACTGGAGGAACCGGCAGTCAATCAGACTGCCGGTTCTTTTCAGATGAATCTGAAAGGAGGAGACGTCGGTGAGGGTCAAGGTGGCAAAAAGACTGTATCGGATGAGCCGGCAGGAGTATCAGGGAATGCTGAAACTGGCCAGTGAGCAGATCCCGTTCGGGGTCTACGCTGTTGAAAAGGGGGATTATGCAGAGCTGCGCCATGATCGCTGTTCCAGTATAACGCAGCTGAAGAGCCTGATCCGGCAGTTCCGGGCCCAGGGATTCAAGGTACATGCCAATGGCAAAAATTAATGACATGTATGATATTGGCGCGGCCTTTGAAGCGATTGAGGATGAACTGATTGCTTCTATGATCCGGAACATGAAGCGCCATAAAGCGGAGGAGGCAAAAGAAGGATTTGAGTGGACACAGTGGCAGGTGGAGCAGCTCCGGTTCCTGGAAGAATACAAGAAGAGAAACCAGAAAAAATACGGGAAAAAATACGGGAAAAAATTTAAGAGCATTAACCGCAAGCTGGATGAGATGATACGCGCTGCCCGGGAAGAGGGCGGGATGCAGCAGGAGATTGAGATCCTAAATGCGATTAAAAAAGGTTTTAAAGCAAAAAAGATAGGCCGGGGAGCATCGGCAGAATTTTTCCGGATTAACGATCAGAAGCTGGATGCTCTGATAAAAGCGACGCTCTCGGATATGGAGAAAGCTGAGACGGCAGTGCTGCGTATGGCCAATGACCAGTACAGGAAAATCATCTTCAACGCTCAGGTATATGCAAATACCGGCGCCGGTACATATGAAAAAGCTGTAGACATGGCCACCAAGAATTTCCTGTCTGCAGGTCTGAACTGCGTACAGTATAAGAATGGTGCCCGGCATACACTTGCGGATTATGCGGACATGGCCATCCGGACGGCCAGTAAGAGGGCATATCTTCAGGGAGAGGGTGAGAAAAGGCAGGAGTGGGGCATTTCGACGGTTATCGTGAACAAGCGCGGGAATCCCTGCCCGAAGTGCCTGCCGTTCTGCGGGAAGGTACTGATTGATGACGTGTGGAGCGGCGGAAAAGAATCTGATGGACCATATCCGCTTATGAGCAAGGCTATTGAGCATGGTCTGTATCATCCCCGGTGCAAAGACAGCCACACGACATATTTTCCCGGAATCTCCACAGCAGATGATTCCTGGACTCAGGAGGAGCTGGAGGCTGTCGGGCAGGCAAACAGCCAGGAGGTGCGGCAGCAGTATGCGGCCAGACAGGCGGCAAAGTACGAGAGGCTGGCAAAATATTCTCTTGACCCGGATAATAGGAAACAATATGCAGGAAGGGCTGCGGAATGGAAAAAGGAGCTCAAAAGTCCGGAATATCTGCCGATTCGTAATTGGGAGAAGCTGGACATAGAAACTATGGAGCGGCTGGAAAAGGAAGTTGGCCGGATTCCGGAAAGCCATCAGGAATTCCTGGAGTCAGCAGGAGTAGAGCTGGAGGTAGTTTCCGGGGCGAATTCTTTCTACGATCCGAGAAACCGAACTATCTATCTCACGAACAATTTTAAAAGCTTCGAAGGTGTCCATGAGATTGCTCATGCGCTTGAGGATTTGCTTGATATCTGGGAGGCCCCAGAATTTCGCAAATTGGTAGAACAAATTGCTTCAGAGCATCCGGAGAAGGATATTATCTGGGACAAAGATACTTTTGTAAAACCAATCCGGCGGATAAAAGACAGGAAGTTTGTATCAGAGTACCAGGGACGTGTATATTCTGACTTTGGTGAGACAATAGACGGTCACGTGAATCCGGATGCGTTGTGGGATTATTTCAGTGAGGGTTACCGTTGCTTTTTTGAGAATCCGAAGCTATTATTAGAAAAAGATCCCGATTTGTTTACCTACATAAAGGAGCGGTTTGATGGATGAGAGCTTAAGAAATATCAGTTCGGAAGAGGAGCTGGTAAAGTATCTTGCCGAACACAGTGAAAAAAATGTCCCTTACACACAGGAAGAAAAAGAGCTTTTGGAGAGGATGCTCAAAAAGTTCGGACTGAGCAGAAATGTTCTGAGAACACACTATGATATTCCAAAGAAATAAAGAGGGCACCGGTCATAACCAGATCGGTGTTCTTTTTATGCCCAAACGCGAGCATGGCAATAAACTGCTGCGCGGCCGGTGACACCGATGAAAATGGATAAGCAGTAAAGAGTGACACTCTCAAAATGGAAAGGAGCACGAAACAATATGAAAAGAAAATTCCCGTTAAATTTACAGTTATTCGCAGAGTCATCCGGAGGCGGAGAGGGAAATGTCGGAGACGGAAACCAGAATTCTCCCACAAATCCGCAGACGCAGACGCAGAATACACCGGCAATCGACTATGCTAAAATTCAGCAGATGTTGGAAGGTACGCTGGCGGCCAAAGAGGATACTGCTCTGAAGGCCTATTTTAAGCAGCAGGGGCTCTCCCAGCAGGAGGTGGAGCAGGCTATCGCAGCTTTCAAGCAGCAGAAGGCAGCCAACCAGCCGGATGTGAATGCTCTTCAGGGACAGGTTACGGAAGCCCAGAAGCAGGCGGCAGCCGCTCAGGCGGCGGCCCGGCAGGCGCAGATTGAGAGCGCGGCGACAGTGATGGCGGTGACACTGGGAATCGATGCAAAAACCATTCCTTATGTCCTGAAAATGGCTGATTTGGGCCAGGTGATGGGACAGGACGGGAAAATCAATGAAGAGACGTTGAAGACATCGCTTAATAAGGTCTTGGAGGATATTCCGGCTCTGAAGCCGCAGGCGGCAGCTCAAGCAGGCTTTATACAGGTGGGAGCTTCCGGATCAGGAAACCAGCAGCAAGCGAATGACGATGCGCTGAAAGCTGCTTTCGGTCTGAAGTAGATGAAAGAGAGGTAGAAAATGGCAGTTTATAGCTATGCAGAACAGTTTACACAGTTTCTGGAACAGAAATATGCTAAAGAGCTTTGTTCCGATGCTTTGGATAAGAGCAACCAGCAGGTAAAGTTTTTGAATGCACAGACAATTAAGCTTCCCAGGATCACAGTATCTGGGTACAAAGATCATACCAGAAGTATTGGATTTAATTCCGGTACGTTGTCAAATGATTGGGAGCCGAAGAAGCTGGCGCATGACAGAGATATCGAGTTCTGGGTTGATCCCATGGATATCGATGAGACAAATCTAGCTCTTTCTGTGGCTAATATTCAGAATACGTTCGAAGAGGAACAGGCAATTCCGGAAAAAGATTCCTATCGGTTTTCCAAGCTCCATGCAGAGTTAACTACGTATTCCGGAAGAATCGATGATACTGCGGTAGATGCAGCTGTCTTCCTGGAGCAGTTTGACACAGAGATGGCGCTGATGGATGATGCGGGTGTTCCGGAGGAAGGAAGAATCCTGTATGTGACACCGACAATGAACAAGATTGTAAAAGAAGCAGAAGGACTCCAGAGAATCGTAACAGTAACCACTCCTGTTAGCATTAACCGTAAAGTACATAGCCTGGACGATGTTCAGATCAAAATGGTACCGTCATCTAGAATGAAGAGTAAATACGATTTTACAGATGGCTGTGTGGCGGCAGGAGATGCAGATCAGATCAACTGGATTTTGATTCATCCGTCTTGTGTGGTAGCTAGAGATAAATACAGCTACATTAAGCTCTTCACACCGGGGACGGATTCCAGAACCGCAGATGGCTATCTGTATCAGAACCGAAGCTATGGAGATCTGTTCCTTCTGGAAAAGAAAATTGAGGGATGTGCAATGAACATCACAGCTCATGCTTGAGAGGAGGAAAGGTAATTGAAGGCAGTAAAAGGAAACAAGGTATACACTATTAACGAGATGCAGCGGAAATTTTATGAGGAAAGCGGCTTTGATATCTTGGATGATGATGGAGCCATAATTGCTTATGGAAGAGGTAAAATTGTGTCATATGGAGAGTATATGGCACTGAAGGAAAAAGAAGATGCCTTGAAAAAAGAATGTACAGCACTGAAAGAAGAAAAGGCCGCTTTAGAAAAGGAATATGCTGTGCTGAAAGAACAGCTTGAGGCTGGAGCTGCAAAAGAGACGAAGAAGCAGGAGGACAAAGGGGAAAAAGCTTCTAAAGCAGGTGAGTGAGATGGCATATGAACCCTATGCAACACCGGAATATTACCAGAATACATTCGAAGGACACATGATCCCAGAAAATGAACAGAAAAAGGCTCTGGCTCAAGCCAGCAGACATATTGATTCCCTGACCTACAACCGAATTGTAGGCCGGGGAATTTCCAGTCTGTCCACTTTTCAGCAAGAGGTCATCCGTGAGGTTACCTGTCTGCAGGCAGAATTCGAGTATGAAAATGCCGATGAAATCAATACAATCCTATCAGGCTACAGCATCAACGGTGTGTCCGCACAGTTCGGGAATTCTTGGAATGTGTTCGCAGAGAAAGGTGTGGCTATGAAGCGGGATGTGTATGCTCTGTTGTCTCAGACAGGTCTGTGCTGTCGGTTAGCGAGGTGATTCCATGAAATATCCATGTTTAGTGCCAAAAAGGCTCTGTAAAACAGAGATTCACGTCCATCTGGAATCGGAAGAGATTACAAATCTGGGACAGCCAAAATACACAGCCGATCTTGAACTGACCTGTAATTTTCAGGATAAGGCCAAGACAATTCTGACGGCTGAGAAGAAGTTGGTGCAGATTACAGGGACAGCCCTTTTCCCGGGCGATATTGCTCCGGATATGCCGTCTTTAAGTAGCGGAACTGTAACCGTATTCGGGGAAGAACGGCGTATAGTCCAGGGAACGAAAAACCGGAACCCAGACGGAACCGTAAATTTCTGTACGCTGGAGGTGATATGATGCAGGTGAAATCCACAGTTAAGCTGAACATGTCACGCATCCGGGAGCTGACGAGGGCGTCTGTGATTGCTCTGGAGAAAACGGCTGAGGCGCTGCATACAGATGTAGTGCAGGCTCAAGTAATGCCGTTTGATGATCCGGAAGTAATAGAGAAAAAAGTTTATGGAAAAAGAGGGCAATTTGCAAAGAACGGAAGAGAATATAAAGGGAAAACAGTAAAAGAGGTAGTTCATGGAGGCGGACACCTGCAGAATGAGAGTACCTTTGTAGATTATACCGATTCCAGCAATGGAAGAGCGAGGCTTGTATCTTCCACGCCATATGCCCGGCGGCTGTATTTTCATCCGGAATACCATTTTGATAAGGGCGAGAATCCCAATGCTCGAGGCAAATGGTACGAGGACTGGCTGCCTGGCGGAAGCAAAGCAGACTTTGCTCCGAAAGCATTCAAAAAGTTCTATAAAGAGGAGGCGGGGCTGTGATGCTATCTCTGGGAGATATCCGCGGGTATATTGCGGGGCTTGGAATTGCGGAGGATGAGAAGGTTTACATAGGAAAACTCGATAATAAAAAGGAAAAATCCATCGGTGTGTACAACCGGAAAGGAGAAGGCCCGCCGCCGCTTCCTCTGGGCGGTCTGGATTATTCCTCGTATGACACAAAGCGCGTGTCTCTTCTGGTCCATTGGAACAAGGATGTTTTGGAATCAGAAAAGTCAGTTCGGGCATTATACGATGCCCTGTTAAAAGAAACCAGCCTGACGATAGGAGAAGAAGAAATACGTTTCTTAGTTCTGCAGGTTCCGGAGCCTGTGGATGTGGGAACGGACGATAATGGTATTTACGAATATGTGATCTGGCTGGATTTTATATTTCAGAGAAAGTGAGGATTGAGATATGCCTGAAGCAGCAAAAGGAAAAGTGTATCCGGTACACAATAATAAATTCAAGTTTGGTATAGAGGGTACCAGCAGTTCGGAAGATAAAATGGCCATGCCGGCGGATCTGGAAAACTTTGCGCCTGCCATCGATGGCACAGTGGAGGAATGGTACGCCATGGATGCCGAAGGATGGGCAAAGGCGGCTATGACAGGAAAGAAGCTGTCATTCAGCTTTAAGGGAAAGCGCTCTGTAGGAGACTCTGGAAATGATTATATCGCCGGCCTTGCCTGGAAATTTGGACAGGATGTTATGACAAAGTTCGAGTGGGAAATGGTATCCGGAGCTAAGCTGGCCTGTGATGCGGTTGTGAATGTCACGACGCCGGGAGGCGGAGATACTACAAACCTCGATACCCTGGAGTTTGAAGTAGTCTGCTATGGAAAACCGACATTTACGCCGGCACCATCTGAACCGTCAGGTACAGGCCAGCAGGAAACCAGCTGATAAAAAGGAGGATATGAATTATGGGAAAAGCGGTAGATATTACGGAAAAACTGACCTTTGATGAGAATCCGAAGCTTCTGATCAAAGGAAAGGAACTGGAAGTAAAGGCGGATGCTCCCACCGTTTTGAAGGCTATGAGCCTGATGGATTCGGATTCACAGAATGTAAAAGAGGTTATAAAAGCATATGAGTTGATTTTCCCGGAGGAATCCCGCCGGGAGATTGACAATATGAAGCTCAGCTTCAGAGATTTGATGGTTGTGATCCAGGAAGCAATTAAGCTGATTATAGGGGATGCTTCCGGGGGAGAGCATTGACCCGTACTATGACTTATTTGAAGACTGGGGGCTGATAGTCTCCAGTTTTCTGACGCAGTACGGGCTGAGAATCCAGACAAAGGAATTTGAGACGGTCAGCTGGGACGAATTCTATGAACTGCTGGCCGGAATAGCTCCGGAGACGCCTCTGGGGCGCGTGGTCGCTATCCGCTCTGAGACAGATGAAAAAATTATCAAGCAGTTCTCCAGAGAGCAGAGAAAAATCTACGATGACTGGCAGGAGAGGCAGGCCGCAAGGATGACTCCGGAGACGTATCTGCAGCAGATGGAAGAGCTGGAACGGATGATGGCCGCAATGTGCGGAGGTGGTTGACATTGAGAAAATAAAAGGGGCAGAGAAAGTCCGGTGTCCGTTCTGCGGGCATCCGGTCAATGCCATCAAGACAGAAGGCGCCGTATGCAGGGGCGTCTTTTTCAAATGCAAAAATAAGGACTGCAGAAAAGAATTTGAATTAAAGCTTTAAGACGCTGTGCCGATGTGCCTGTCTTACGAAAAAGGCAGGTGTGATACATGGCAGCAGACAGCGTAGGTCAGATTGGCCTTGATCTGGTTGTAAATCAGAATGATTTTAAAAAGCAGATGTCAGGAATTCAATCCCTGGCAAAAAAAGCCGGAGCAGCTCTGGCCGCAGCCTTCGCGGTTAAAAAGCTTGTGGATTTTGGAGCTCAGTGCATCGAGCTGGGCTCCGATCTGGCAGAAGTTCAGAATGTGGTGGATGTGACCTTTCCACGGATGTCTCGACAGGTAGATGAGTTCGCAAAGAATGCAGCGCAGTCCTTCGGCTTGTCTGAGACCATGGCAAAGCGGTTCACTGGTACCTTCGGTGCCATGGCAAAGGCCTTTGGATTTGGGGAGAAGGCCGCTTATGAGATGTCCACAACTCTGACTGGACTGGCCGGCGATGTGGCGTCTTTTTACAACATCAGCCAGGATGAAGCGTATACAAAGCTGAAATCCGTATTTTCCGGAGAGACAGAGACGCTGAAGGACCTGGGTGTAGTTATGACTCAGGCTGCTCTTGATCAGTATGCGTTGGCCAATGGATTTGGAAAGACCACGCAGGCCATGAGTGAAGCGGAAAAAGTGGCCCTGCGGTATCAGTTTGTGCAGGACCAGCTTTCTCTTGCATCCGGAGATTTTATTCGTACTTCGGATTCCTGGGCAAATCAGGTCCGTGTACTGAAGCTACAGTTTGACAGCCTGAAAGCAACCATCGGACAGGGGCTTATCAATGTACTGACTCCGGTAATCCAAGTCATTAATACGATTATTGGAAAGCTGATGAGCCTGGCCAATGCTTTTAAGTCTTTCACAGAGCTGATCACTGGAAAGAAAGGTTCTGGGGGTACTTCCGCGGCGGCAGCAGGAATGGAGGCGGTGGCCGGGAGCGCGGATGATGCGGGGACGGCGGTCTCGGGAGCCGGCAGTGCGGCAAAGCAGGCCGCAAAAGACTTGAAGACAGTCACAACCGGAATTGATGAGCTGAATATCATTGATCCGGATACCGGTTCGAGCGCTTCCGGCGCCGGAAGTGGATACGATGTGGACGGCTTTGATATGGGAGAGCTGGATACTTCTTCTATGGATGAACTGGATGCGCGGTATCAGGCACTGATTGACCGGGTAAAAGAGCTTCAGGCCCTATTCAAAGAAGGATTTCAGATAGGATTTCAGAATCAGGAAGGACTTGAAATTATCCGGAATTCCCTGCAGGGAATCAAGAAGAGCCTCTTTGATATTTTTACAGATTCGACGGTTCAGGAGGCAGCCAACAGCCTTCTGGACTCCTTTGCACTAAATTTGGGAAAGACAGCCGGAGCCTTTACCTCCGTCGGTGTTACGATAGGGGCAAATCTGCTGGGCGGCCTGGATTCATATCTGAGCAGCAATGCGGGATACATTAAGGAACGGCTGGTCAAAAGCTTTAACGCAAAAGAGGATATCCTGAATGCGTGGGGAAATTTTGCGGTTGATTTTGCAGATGTGTTTAAGGTATTTGAAGGAGAGACTGGACAGCAGATCACCGCGGATATTATTGAGATTTTTTCCAATGCGGCGCTGGGGGCTGAGGAAATTGTCAGCCGGGATTTTGCAAATATATCACGTCTGATTTCTGATGTATTTTCATCGAATAAAGATAAGATAAAGGATACTATTGCTGGCGCGCTTGAGCCTCTGGAGACAGCGACAGGAAGCCTGGCGGATCTTGTTACAAACACATTCAGTGAGATATCCAAAACTTATGATGAGTATATAGACCCTGCATTTGACCGGTTTTCTGCCGGATGGCAGGAAATCGTTTCAGGCGCTTTAGATGCATATAACGAGTATCTCGCCCCTACTCTGGACTGGATAGCAGACAGATTTTCTGTATTGGCATCAGATTATATACAGCCTCTTCTGGATGCATTTGTGCATCTCTGGGGCGCCGCTACAGAAGCTGTTTCAGTTTTCTGGGAGTTCATAAGTCCATTCGTAAGCTGGCTTTTTGAAACATTTTTTACCGGACTCTCAACATGGCTGTCTGATTTGTGGACGCAATTCGAAGGAATCTTCAGTTTCGTGTCGACGCTGCTTACGGACTTCATAGAGATTGCGGCTGCATTTATTGAATTTCTGGTAAATGTATTTACTGGGGAATGGAGCGAAGCCTGGCTGAACATCCAGACCATTGTAAGTACTATCTGGAATACCATTCAGGCGCTCATAAATACTGTTCTAAATACAATCAGTAATATCATCCGGAATATTCTGAACACGATAAAAAATAATGTTACAGCAGCATTGAATGGGATCAGGACATTGTTCGAGCAGATCTGGAACCTGATTCGGAATCTGACTTCCTCCATCTGGAATGCCATTTCCGGAGAACTGGCAGCGCTCTGGGAAAATATGAGAGCTGCAGGCAGCGATAAGGCAACTCAGCTGAAGGATGCAGTTGTTGGCGCCTGGAATACACTGAAAGATCAGACAAAAAACATCTGGGATGGGATATGGGGTGTTATCAAAGGGTCCATAAACAGCATTATTTCCGGTGTAGAGAATATGGTAAACCGGGTTATTGATGGCATCAATGGCATGATCAGCAAAATAAACAGTCTGGCAGGACCCCTTGGGGGACTGCTGGGAATTCCGTCATTGCCTACTCTGTCTCATGTAAGTCTTCCGCGCCTTGCACAAGGCGGTTTTGTGCGGGCCAATACGCCGCAACTGGCCGTGATTGGAGATAACAGGCGTCAAGGAGAGATTGTTGCTCCGGAGGATAAGATGCAGGCTATGGCTGACCGTGCAGCGGCTATTGCCGCACAGGCGGGCAGTTCAGGGATGAGTGAACAGTATCTGGCAATTATGGTTGAATTACTGGAGCGTATCATCGAACTGATTGAACAGATGGACCTGACGGTAAATATTGATATCCGGGAGATCAAGAAGCGGCTGACAGAACTGGATAAGCGCAGCGGTTATACGCTGCGGACGACATAAAGGAGCTGGTGTATATGGCCATTTACATAAACGGACACAAATATCCGCATTATGACCGCGGGCCGGGACTTACCATTGCCACAAATGTAAACAAAGGGAAGAATGCCTTGGGAGAGTTTGTGGGACAGCGGGTAGGCCGGGATCAGGATAAAATAGACGGACTACAGTGGTCGTACCTGGATGCTGTAACCTGGAGCAGCATCCTGAAGGAATTTGAGGAGTTTGTGGTGACTGTAAAATTCCCGGATATGAAAAACAACTGCTGGAAGACAGAGCGTATGTATCCCGGGAACCGAACGGCGAAAATATGGGAAGTGGATGATGAAGGGTTCCCGATCATGTATAAGGACTGCAAGGTGAATCTGGTAGATTGCGGGGAGGTGTGACGGATGCAGGCTGCGAGCAGTGCATATAAGGAGTTGATGCGAAGAAAGTGGAGAAATCCACTTTCGCACCTGCGAATTACAATCGGTATGATAAATCAGCCGGCGCAGGCATCAGCATTTATTTCAGCTCCTGACGATTATACTTATTATTCTGACCTGGAAAAGCCTATGGATAATTACCAGGTGAAGGAATTATACGCAGCCTGTGACCAGGATTATACAGTAGTGGATGGCAGTATGTATTTCCTTCCCAGAGAGCAGGAAAGTGTTGTGCTGAACCAAGGAATTGTGACAGAAGATGTGATTGGAACCATAGAGATTCATTTCCCGATAGAATATGACATAAAAGGACTGACTATTGAGTTTGGGAAGGCGTATCCGGTGGATTTTTCCATCGTGTCGGATAATCATACCGTAACTGTGGAAGGCAATGCAGACGGGCATTACGTGACAGAAGAAATTTTTGAGGCAGCCACATTTTTGAAATTTATACCGACTGTTATGGTGAATGGTCAGAGCCGGCTTCGGATTAATCAGATTACGATGGGCATTGGCGTTTATTTTGACAGTAAGAAAATTTTATCAGCCACAAAAAAGGAAAGCATCAGTCCCATTTCAGAGGAACTTCCGGCCATTGATTTTGATGTGACGGTGGATAATCAGGACAGAACTTATGATATCGAAAATGAAGAAAGCTCGGTGAATTTTCTGGAGATTGGGCAGAGCATAGAAGCAGTTTATGGACAGGCTCTGGATGATGGAAGTATTGAGTGGATTCCGGGAGTGACACTGTTACTGAAAAAATGGTCTGCAGATGATGAGAAAATGAGTTTTTCTGCATCAGATCGCTTTGACAGCATGGATGGAACGTATTATCTGGGGGATTATCACGAGGAAGGAATAAGTCTGTATGACTGCGCGGATGAGGTGTTTCAGGATGCAGGCGTGGATAGCCGGGATTATTGGCTAGATCCATATCTGAAGGAGATCCTGATTGTAAATCCGATTCCGGCAGTGGCGCATAAGGAGGCGCTGCAGCTTATCGCCAATGCCGGACGCTGCATTTTATATCAGGATCGGACAGGGAAAATGTACTTGAAGTCCAGTTTCCTTCCGGATATGGCGGCTTCCTCCGATAATGAAGCATACTTTTCGTGTGCGGCAACAGTGCTGGAAAAGGAAGAAAAAGATGACTATGCATTGACAGGTAGCGATTATACGGTGTCTGATGGGAGCATGTATTTTCTTCCGAGGGAGCAGGAAGGAGCGGTATTTCTAAATACGGGTTATATTTCAGAAGCAGTGGCGGACGGATTCGGTCTTTTTTCGGAAAATCCATCTGTGACCATAACACTGGAGGCAACTTATAAATGTTTCGGCCTGACATTGGTATTCGGCAGAAACTGGCCGACGGAGGTAGTTTTTCATGCGTATAATGGGGAGAATTCAGTCGAAGATTATACGGTCTCTGCTCTGGAACAGCAGATGCTCATAAGTCATGAATTTCCAGAGTTCGATTGTCTGGTCATAGAATTTACAAAGGGCTGTCCGAATAACAGGGTGGTATTGGACAGAGTTGTTTTCGGGGACAGTACGGATTATCATCTGGAATACGGTACAGAACTACTTAAGTCTCCGGAGGGAAGCCAACTGGAAAAGGTTCGAGAACTGCAGGTGGTAAGAAATATTTACGGGCCCAGCAGTGAGGAGACAATGGAGCTTGTGCGGGAAATGGTAATTGTGTCAGCGTCCGGAGAGAGATATACTTTCTATTTTGGCAATGCCTCCTATGAGCTGGCGGCAGCATTGACAGAACCAATCGAGGGTCAAACGGTTGAAATCGTGGAAAGCAGCGCCTATTTTGCTACGCTGGAATTTTCTGGAGTGACTGGTCCGGTGGAAGTAGTGATTTACGGGAAGGAATATGCTGTCAGTACAGCGAAGGTTACACGGCAACTGAATGACACAGGAAGCCAGGAAACCTGGGATAATCCTTTGGTTTCTGATGCGGCACATGCAGCTGAATTGGCTGAATGGATAGGAGATTATATGATGGCAGACCGGGAATACAATCTGAGTTACCGGGGAGAGCCGCGGCTGGATGCAAATGATTTGGCCTTTCTGGAAAATAAATATATTCCGAATATGCTGATTCGCGTGACAGAACATACATTGAAATACAACGGGGGCTTAAGCGGAACGATAAAGGCAAGGAGGGATGTAAGCTATGTGGCAGACGCCAAAAACGGACTGGCAGGCCAGCGACTTTTTCAACATAGATGATTATAACCGAATAAAAGGGAATCTGAATGAAATCCGGACACAGGCATTGGCTGCGTGGCCGGATTTTGAATTTTCTGTCATGGGAGAAGATAAGACCTATCAGGATTACAGTTTTTATGCAGATGAGATTAATCTTTTTGAAGAAAATATTGAAAGACTCTGTGAGGGCATTTTTCCTTTCGTTGTAGGTGAAAAGAAAGTCTTTGCGGATAATACACCATTTATCGACTGGCAGGAGTTGAATCGGATTGAAAGCGCCTGTCAGATTATTTATGGAAACGTGATGGGTGCAGTGAAGGGCAGAAGGACACTGGCATTTACATTGAATGGAGGAATTTTTGGATGAGCCTGAAAACAGATTATAAAGACGCAATGTTCCAGGGAAAACGGAAATATCAGATGATTCAGAATGATGATGGAACAGTCAGTTTTGAAGATGTTACGGAGTATACCCAGGAAGGAGATTCCTTTGGAGCAAAGGATATTAATGATACAAATATAGAGTTAAATAAAAATACATTAGCCTTGGGCGGTTTGAAGTTCCAGGTGGTATCTGTGCTTCCTCCAGATGCTGGTGACCATAATGATACAGTCTATATTTTTAAGGAGGGCAGCTGATGGGATTAACATACCTAGGTGGGAATAAAAAGGTTAAAATGTATCTAGGTTCTATTCCAATTTACAGAATGTATCTTGGAAGTGAGAGGATTTATCCTAACGCTGGTACAGTGACTTATCATGTAGATGCGAATGTTATTTATACGGAAGAGATCAATATTGAGGAATCGATTCTTGCTCCTGTCACGTTTACACCTCAAAAATCAGGCTACACATTTCATGGATGGAGAAAAGACACGACAGCGAGTGCCAGTGTTTTATCCAACGAGATAATGACCGGTGATGATGTTACTCTTTATGCTGTATTTAAAAAGACGATTACACTTTCTTACAATGGAAATGGCAATACGGGTGGAAATACCGCAAGTCAGTCAGGAACGCAATATTATAATAATGGAAATTACGCAAATCCATCATTTACAATTAGCACAAATAGTTTTACAAGAAGTTATTACGATTTTGCTAATTGGAGAATGGGAAGTACGTCCGGAACACAGTATGCACCTGGAGAAAAAGTGACTTTATCAGCCAGCACAATTATGTACGCAATGTGGACAGCAAGAATAGTAAGTAAAACAGTTAGCAAGAACCTAAAGACCGCTATAAACAACTGGGCTAGGTGTAGAACATTATTTGAATATGGAGTTACGTTTGTGTCAAACCCGTCTATAAGTATCACGGGACATAATGAGCAAGCTGTTCAGTCCACATATAAAACGTATGCTATATTAGTATCTACTGCTCAAACAGGAGGTGGAGAATGGGATATAACCGCCACTGCTAAAGGAACCGCATACGAATCATCTGGAGCATCAGGAATGGCATTAAGCAAGGGTTCATTTGAGGCGGTTATTGACAATTGGTCAGGAGGAACAAAACAAATAAGTTTTGGCAGGACGTATAAATCGCCACCAACCGTAAATTGGTATACACCAGATCCGAGCGGATATGCGCTTGCTGAAGACTGGACAATCAATATCACAAATGTTACGACGACTGGGTTTACGATAAGTTGGGGAGCAAATACTGGAGGTGCTAGGCATCAGCTCGGATGGATCGCTGAAGGACCGGTTTAGAATAATTGTGAAGAAAACTAACGGCTAAAATGTAGAATGCGGAATCATTAGAAAGATATAAGGCAGAAGAAAATTGTAAGAGAACAACATGGACAAAAATGTTTTTAAAAAGGTAAGTCATGGTATTAGCTTAATGTCTAAGTAGCCATAAATATTTTGTAATAGGAGGTAATAATAAATTGAGACAGTATCTTAAAGAAATATTTTTGATGGTGACAGGCGGTCTGATGTACACTATCTTAGAGCTGGTCTGGCGTGGACACAGTCACTGGACTATGTTTGCCCTGGGTGGCCTGTGCTTTGCATTTATCGGGCTTATCAATGAATTGATTCCCTGGTGTATGCCGATTTGGCAACAGGCGTGTATCGGTACCGCCATTATTACTGTGTTGGAATTCCTGACGGGATGTATTGTCAATCTGTGGTTGGGATGGGGGGTCTGGGATTACAGTGGTATGCCGTTGAACCTGCTGGGGCAGATTTGTGTTCCTTACATATTATTATGGATTCCTGTGGCCTTGATGGCGATAATACTGGACGACTGGCTGAGGTACTGGATGTTTGATGAGGAACGGCCACGTTATTGTTTGTGGAGGCATGCAGAGGAGGGGGAGAAGCGGGGTGGATGAATCGATTATTGTTGCATTGCTGTCTCTGGCGGGAACGCTGGGAGGCAGCTTTTTTGCGCAACGGAAGAGCTCCGCCTTGATCGCATATCGCTTACAGGAGCTGGAGAAAAGAGTACAGGCGCATAACAATTTAGTGGAACGGACTTACCATCTTGAAGAACGCATGGGAGTACATGAGGAAAAGATCAAGGTAGCAAATCACAGAATAGAAGATCTGGAAAGGAAGGATGAAAAATGAGCGATAAGACAAAGAAATGGATGAAGGCAGCAGGAATCCGTGCGGTGAAAACCATGGCGCAGACGGCGGTGGCCATGATCGGAACTACAGCTGTTATGAGTCAGGTAAACTGGCCGGTTGTGCTTAGTGCATCAGTTCTGTCTGGTATTCTTTCAGTGCTGACTAGTTTGGCTGGCTTGCCGGAAGTCAAAGAAGAAATAGTATAACCGGAGAAAGGATGGAAAGAATGAAAATTTTACTGACAGTAGGACACAGTATTTTGAAGACAGGGGTCTGCACAAGTGCGGATGGGCGGCCTTATGACGGTGTGCTGGAATATGCCTATAACAAGGCTATTGTGAACCGGGTGGCAGTCTATCTGCGACGGGTTGGACACACGGTGGATGCTCTTATTTGTCCGGAGCTTCAGTTCTCCCGCAGCACTGATGAGAAGGATTATAAGGTGCAGCAGGCGAATGCCGGAGGATATGATCTGGTGGCGGAGCTGCATCTGAATGCTTCGGCACTGCACAATGGCCGTGGCTGTGAAGTCTTGTACATTTCTGATGCCGGAAAAGAAGTGGCACAGCGGATACAGGAAAGACTTGCCACAGTATTTAAAGACCGTGGAGTAGCATATAGGAATAATCTGTACATGTTGACTCAGACAAAACCTGTAGCAGTGATGATCGAGAGTTTCTTCTGTGATAATTCCGCCGATTGTGAGCTGGCAGAGAAAACGGATGTGGCTCTTCTGATTGCAGAAGGCATTCATGGCGGAGATATCGCAGCAACTCCGGAGGAGAACCGGCCGACAGGTGTGCTGTATCGGGTACAGACAGGAGCCTTCGCGGTGAGAGAGAACGCTGAGCGTCTTTTGGAAGAATTGAAGAAAAAAGGGTATGAAGCTTTTATCACTACGTTGGATCTGGCTGGTCAGATTTTGTATCGCGTCCAAGTAGGCGCGTATAGTGTTCACTCCAATGCAGAGGCTATGCGCGACAGGTTGTTGGAAGATGGGTATGATGCTGTAATTGTGCAGGTATAAAAAGATGGGAAACCCTCGGAGAAATTCGGGGGTTTTTATATATAAATGTTTTTAAGTAAAATATTTCTGAATGTGTGATATAAAATTAGTTTGTTGAAAATATTAAATGCTAATAAAGCAAAATAATTTTTAGAAGAAAATAAATTAAACTTATATATTAGAAAATAATAGAACGAAATGTAGTATATAATAGCGAATTGATGTAGTATTAAAGAGATTTTTGAAATAATATGCGATTATTTATCATTGATTTTAAAAATATAAAATTTATAATATGAAATGTATTTAGATGTCTAGTGCTTCAAGGGTATAAAAAAATTGACATTATATGTAGAAAAGAGTAAGATATATGAATAGAACGTGTCTCGAACCATGTTTAGTGAACGGAAGAGAAACTATTATAATGAGTAAAAAAAATAAAAAGAAAACCCGACTGGATAAATTATCAATAAAGAAAACGGCAATTTTAGCCGCAATAACAGTTGTATTTACAACTATTACACAATGGGGAATTAGTGAGATTACTGGTATTTTTGATTTGCCTGAACGTTTTGCGTCTTTAGAATCGCGCATGGAAATAATGCAGAATAGTATAGATGAAATATCTGTTTTAGAATTAAATACAAAAATTGCTACATTAGAAACAAACGTTGCTGCATTAGAAAGACAAGTGAGTGGTTATCAAGAAATGCTTTTTAGCGGTATGAGGTTAGTACCAACTGAATATGCTACAAATCAAATATCATTATTATTAACTACTGTAGAAAACAATCAAAATAATAAAATCGAAATGGATGAAAATACCATTTTAGCTATTAATGCTATTAGTGGTGAAGAATATAGTACAGTTCAATTAGCAAATCAAAAAATTTTGCTACCATACATAGAAGAAGAAACAGAAGTGTATTTTTATGGTAAAATTAATGAAGAGATGCACTGGGATGGCGAATGTTTAATTAATGCATATGATTCACATGATGAGTTGAGTATAATAATGGAAGCGCAATATGACGATGGAGAATTAAAAGAGTATAAGCAAGTAATTCCATATACTGCACAAAATGGTACAGATGTATGGGTTGTATCCGAAAGAAAGCATGAAGGTGATATTAATATTGGTGAAAGCAGGAATTACATAAGACAAGAAATATATAAAAAAGATTTTGATATTAATACAGTAGTATCAAATGATATGTTAACAGTGGACGAAATAATTTCTTCTGATTTACAATTAGAAGCGTATTATTATGGCAATACTTCAAATGGATTTTATAATGATGATACTGGGAATGCTTACTTGGTTAAATATGCACAAGATGGAACTGTAATGACTCTGTATAAAGGGCGTTTTAAAGATGGACAATTTCATGATAATACAGGAAACGCTTGGTATATAGTTCGTTCGAAAGATACAGACTATATGTACTTTAAGGGAGTTTTTGAATATGGAAGTCCTATAAAAGATGGAAATAGTGTGTTTGAGAATCCTTTGTCAAAAGAACAAATTGAAGGAATACTAGAGAAGGAAACAATTAATTGCAATTTAGTGTGGTATGGATTAGATGTAATTTAATTGTATCAGTTGGTAATAAAAATTTATAAAATTATATGTGAAAAAGGACACGACAGGGGTCGGAGAACATAGAAGATAGTCTTTCAATTAGAGTAATTGTAAGGGAGTGTCGCAAAATCATCAAAATAGATGATTGAGCGGCACTTCCGCTCGTTATAGCAAAAAATCCGGCGTTCTGCTCTGGTTTCAGAGCAAACGTCGGATTTTTACCGTACTTTAATAAAGCCTCCTGGCTGTTCACTTTTTCTATGCGCTTTTTACCGGAAACAGATGGCTTTCTGTCCGGCCAGTAGCCACATAAAGTTAATATCCCGTCTGCATGCGGTTTCAATTTTTCTGGATGAATAAATGTTCTGGGAATACGCATAGGTCAGGATCTTGAACATGGTCTTTGGGTCCACTGCCGGATTTCTGCCTTTGGCAGAGTAAGCCTGATACAGTAAGCTGTAATCTAAATCCCCCAATTCGTGGCTCAACAGTCGGACAGAGTCATCATCAGGAACCAGCCCTTCTAAATTTAATGGCAAAACCAGTTGATAAGGTTCGCCGAATTCGGTATAATTCTTATGGTATTTTAAATTACTGAGCATAATTAATTATACCATGGATTACGGACTCTTCGGGGTCCGTTTTCTGTTTTCAGGGCATAAAAACGGAGCTGCTGCTCCGGTAGATGATTACTCATCTATTTTGCAACAGCCCCTTGTCAATAAATAATATAGTAACAAAGTATTTATTTCACTTTTGATATCTTAGCTCTTATGATGTAGGGCTGATTTCTGTAAAAAGAAGATAATATTTCTTTTTGAATCAAGGAAGCGATGAGGACTAATAGATATTTTCATTGTTTGTCATAAGTCTTTATTTGGACAAACGGATATTCGAAAATTGATTATAACTTTTCGGGATATGGAGGCCCGAACGGGGAACTTGGAGCTTCTATGCGTTATCTGTCTCAGAGATATACGATGCCGTATAAAGAGTGTATGGCATTGCTGACTGACGTAGGTACAGAAGAACTGGGGCATTTCGAGATGGTTGCGACTATTGTCCATCAGCTTACCAGAAATATGTCCATGGAGGAACTGAAAGCGGCGGGTTTTGATGATTACTATGTGGATCATACCCTGGGACTCTGGCCGCAGGCTGCATCAGGAGTGCCTTTTTCTGCAGCAATGTTTCAGTCTGCGGGAGATCCGATTACGGATTTGAGTGAAGATATGGCTGCGGAACAGAAGGCCCGAACCACTTATGATAATATTCTGAGACTTTGTGTGGATTCACCGGATGTGACAGATGCAATCCGTTTTTTGCGTGCCAGAGAGGTTGTGCATTTCCAGAGATTCGGCGAGGCTCTGCGCATTGTGCAGGATAAACTCAATTCCAATAATTTCTATGCCTTTAATCCGGCTTTTGATACGAATGGCGGAGCCTGTGGCTGTGGTAATCAGTAAACTGAGAAGTAAGAGTGGGATCGCCGGGAGCCTGCAGCAGGACTGCGGGTTCCCGGTCTTCCGGCCAGCACTGGTAGCAGTTGATTCTGGGCGCCTCAAAATCTATGAGACGGACAATATTTAAAGAGCCCTCTTCCAGATAAGGGCGCACAAGCCCTTCCGGGAGAAAACTGTATCCGATTCCTTCCTGAAGATATTGAATCAGTTTGGTACTGTTATCTATTTCAAACGGAAACTGGTACAGAGGCGGAAAAAGTTCCCGGATAAACTGGCCGACTTTCTGAAGTGCAAAGTTGCAGAACAGGTAATTGAGAGTAGACAGCTCATCTTTACGGACAGCTTCCTGAAAACGGGCATTTTCCGGTGAGGTAACAAGCAGCAGCTTGTCTGTGCAAAACTGCTGGCACTGATATCCCGGTTTCTGGAGCGGTTCATAGGTGAAAACCAGATCAAGGAGACCATCCTGCAGAGACTGAAGGAGATTAACGGAATGACTGATGACAAGGCTGACAGCATAGTGGCTGTCTTCTTTCAGCATTTGCAGAAGCACAGGCTCCAGATAGCACTCATAAATGGTATTGGTTGTGCCGATACGCAGAGGGGTCCTGGAAAAGGAAGGGGAATTCAATTCCTTAACAGCCAGCTCCTCCAGGTCAAGAATTCGTCTGGCATAGTCAAGAAAAAGAAGTCCTTCTCTTGTCAGAGAAATGTTTTTTTTGCTGCGGATAAACAGGGGCTTGCCTACTTCTTTTTCAAGTTCGGCAATGCGGTTTGTAACGGTAGACTGGGCAATATACATTAACTGAGCTGTCTGTGTAAAATTTTTAACATTTGCCAGCATCAGAAAGGTTTTCAGAATCTGCGTATCCATGGTTCCCTCCGTGAGTTATTATATTATATATAATAATTAAAAAAACAAATTATTACAATCTAAATTATTCGCTATACAAATGATAAAAAATATGGTTATAATAGTCAAGGAAATTTAGATAAAACTTTGGTTCCGGTCCCGGTGAGGGACTGGAAATATACAATATGAGGAGCGAAAACAGATGAATAAGAAACCGTTTGTGACTCTGGAACAGCTGGAGGAGATTACCAAAACATATCCGACGCCTTTTTATCTTTATGACGAGAAAGGGATCCGGGAAAATGCCAGGGCGCTGAAAGAAGCTTTTGCGTGGAATCCGGGTTATAAGGAATATTTTGCAGTTAAGGCTACGCCGAATCCGTTCCTGATTAATATTTTGCGGGAATATGGCTGTGGCTGCGACTGTTCCTCTATGACAGAACTGATGCTGTCTCATGAGCTTGGCGTTACAGGAAAAGACATTATGTTTTCTTCCAATGACACACCTGCGGAAGAGTTTGCCTATGCAGCCAAAATCGGTGCAATCATTAACCTGGATGATTATACACATATTGAATTTCTGGAAAAGACGCTTGGATATATTCCGGAAACGATCAGCTGCCGCTATAATCCGGGTGGAATTTTCCAGATTAGCAACGATATTATGGACAATCCCGGAGATGCCAAATATGGTATGACAACGGAGCAGCTGTTTGACGCTTACCGTGTACTTCAGGCAAAGGGAGCAAAGCATCTGGGACTTCATGCATTTCTTGCCAGCAATACAGTGACAAATGAATATTATCCTATGCTTGCCAGGGTGCTGTTTGAACTGGCAGTTCGCCTGAAAAAAGAAACAGGCGCGGATATTCGGTTCATCAACCTTTCCGGAGGAATCGGAATTCCTTATCGTCCCGATCAGGAAGCCAACGACATTCGTGTGATTGGTGAAGGCGTACGCAAGGTTTATGAAGAAGTGCTTGTGCCGGCAGGAATGGGAGATGTGGCGATTTATACAGAGCTTGGTCGTTTTATGATGGGTCCCTATGGCTGTCTGGTGACGAAGGCTATGCATGAAAAGCATACGTATAAGGAGTATATCGGAGTGGATGCCTGCGCAGTCAATCTGATGCGTCCGGCTATGTATGGCGCATATCACCACATTACCGTGATGGGAAAGGAAAATGCCCCCTGTGATCACAAATACGATGTTACAGGCTCCCTGTGTGAGAATAACGATAAATTTGCCATTGACCGGGAACTGCCGAAAATCGATATCGGCGATTTGCTGGTGATTCATGATACGGGAGCTCACGGTTATGCCATGGGTTATAATTATAACGGCAAACTGAAATCAGCTGAACTGCTGCTGAAGGAAGATGGGGGAGTGCAGCTGATTCGAAGGGCAGAAACACCTAAGGATTATTTTGCGACATTTGATTGCTTTGACATTATTAAGGGGCTTGTATAGCCCCTTTTTTGCAACCAGAGTTTATATGTGAAAGTTGTGTAAAATATATTTTCGGTTTTGTACTCTGCCTTGACGCAGGACTTTTTGCAATGCTATAATGTGCAGGTAGCGAAAAGAAGAAAAAAGAAAAGCTCAAAAATCCAAACGAGTGGAGTGAGAACATTATGAAGATGAGAAAGACAAAAATTATTTGTACACTGGGACCGGCTTCTGACAGCGAGCAGGTAATACGGGAACTGATGCTGGCCGGCATGAATGTGGCAAGACTGAATTTTTCCCATGGAAGTCATGAAGAGCAGAGAAAAAAGGCGGACGTGGTAAAAAAGGTAAGGGCGGAACTGGATCTTCCTGTAGCCCTTCTTTTGGATACAAAAGGACCGGAGATTCGAACCGGAGTTCTGGAAACCGGTAAGGTGGAACTGAAGAAAGGTCAGAGCTTTGTTCTGACTACGGAAGATATTATCGGAAACGAGGGGATCGTTTCTATTACCTATAAAGAACTGGTCAATGATGTAAAGCCGGGGGATTCTATTCTGATTGATGACGGACTGATCGGTATGAAGGTCAGCCAGGTGACAGAAAAGGAAATTTTCTGTACCGTAGAGAATGGCGGTATGATTTCAGACAAGAAGGGAATCAACGTTCCGGGCGTGAATTTAAGCATGCCTTTTATCAGCCAGAAAGATTATGAGGATATTCTGTTTGCAATAGAGGAAGGTTTTGATTATATTGCTGCTTCCTTTACAAGAACAGCAGACGATATCCTGCAGATCCGGAAAATTCTCGAGGAGAAAGGCTGCCAGAGCATCAAGATTATTGCAAAAATCGAGAATCTGCAGGGCGTGGAGAATATAGATGAGATTCTGCGGGTTTCTGACGGTATTATGATTGCCCGTGGTGATATGGGCGTGGAGATCCCGCTGGAAGATGTACCTGTAATTCAGAAGAAACTGATACGCAAGATTGTGGAGACCGGAAAACCTGTTATTACAGCAACGCAGATGCTGGATTCCATGATGAAGAACCCGCGTCCGACCCGTGCAGAGACCACAGACGTGGCAAATGCGATTTATCAGGGAACCAGTGCGATCATGCTTTCCGGCGAGACTGCCAACGGACAGTATCCGGTGGAAGCTCTGAAAACCATGGTGAAGATTGCTCTGCGTACCGAGGAGGATATTGATTTTGACAGCCGGTTTAAGCGCCGTACGCTTATGGACAGACCTGATATTACAAATGCAGTGTCACACGCTACCTGTACGACGGCTGTGGATCTGCAGGCGGCAGCGATCATTACGGTAACAAAGTCAGGAAGAACTGTGGGAATGGTATCCAAGCATCACCCGGGCTGTGTAATTATCGGATGCTGTATGGACAGCTACGTATGCAGACAGCTGAATCTGTACTGGGGCGTTCAGCCGCTGCTTCTGGAGGAAGAGACGGATGCGGAAACTCTGTTCCGCCGGGCTGTTGAGGCTGCCGAGAAGGCCGGTCTTGTGTCCAGAGGAGATCTGACAGTTCTTACTGCAGGTGTGCCGCTGGGCGTGACAGGTACCACCAATCTTATCAAGGTACAGGTGGCCGGAAGAATTCTTGTTACCGGAAACGGTGTTACCAAAAAGAAGGTGTGCGGTTCCCTGTGTGTGGTAAAAGATGCAGAGCAGCTGAAAAAGAATTTCCGGAGCGGAGATGTTATTGTAGCTCCTGAGACGACCAATGAGATGCTGGAACAGATGCGGACGGCGTCCGGACTGGTGGTTGAGCAGGCAGGAGATAATTCTCATGCCGCCATTGTAGGACTTACGCTTGATATTCCGGTAATTGTAGGCGCGGCCAATGCGACAGATATTCTGAAAAGCGGTTCTGTTGTAATGGTAGACGCGGCCACAGGAACCGTATCCAGCAACAGCTGAAACAGGCCGGAAAAAGGCGTCGTTCCTGGTGAACGGCGCTTATACCGGGAGGAAGGAAGATAGATTCATGGCTGAAATTACACCCATGATGCAGCAGTACCTGAAGACAAAGGAGCAGTACAAGGACTGTATACTGTTTTATCGCCTTGGCGATTTTTATGAAATGTTCTTTGACGATGCAAAGCTGGTATCCAAAGAACTGGAACTTACACTGACAGGAAAGAACTGTGGATTAGAGGAACGCGCACCTATGTGTGGCGTTCCTTATCATGCTGTAGAGGGATATCTGAACAGGCTTGTATCCAGAGGATATAAGGTGGCGATCTGCGAACAGGTGGAAGATCCCAAAGAAGCGAAAGGTCTGGTGGCCCGGGATGTGGTGCGGATTGTTACGCCCGGCACGAATCTGAGTACAGCGGATGAGACAAAAAATAACTATCTGATGTGTATCGTTTATCTTTCGGATCGATACGGTATTTCTACAGCTGATATTACCACAGGAGATTATCTGGTTACAGAGGTGGATTCTGAAAGGAAGCTCCTGGACGAAATTAATAAATTTGCTCCGGCCGAAATAGTGTGCAATGAAGCGTTTCCTATGAGCGGGGTGGATCTGGATGATTTGAAATTCCGGCTGAACATAGCGGTTTATCCTCTGGAGGCCTGGTACTTTGATGATGAATTGTGCCGGAATACGCTGATGGAACATTTTGGAGTAACGAGTCTTGCAGGACTGGGACTCCAGGATCTGAGCTGCGGCATGATTGCGGCGGGGTCTCTTCTGAAATATCTGTATGAAACACAGAAAACGCCGCTGACACATCTGACACGTCTTCAGCCTTACACAATCGGAAGGTATATGATTATTGACAGCTCCAGCCGCAGAAATCTGGAGCTTACAGAGACTTTGCGTGAAAAGCAGAAGAGAGGTTCACTGCTCTGGGTTCTGGATAAGACAAAGACAGCCATGGGAGCGCGGACACTGCGCAGCATGGTGGAACAGCCTCTGATTGACCGCTCTGAAATTGAAAAACGTCACGAGGCAGTGGCTGAACTGAATGAGCATGCAATCACCCGGGAGGAACTGCGGGAATATCTGAATCCTATTTACGATCTGGAACGTCTCATCGGACGTATCAGTTATCAGACAGCCAATCCCCGGGATTTGATTGCATTCCGGACTTCTCTGGAGATGCTGCCGCATATTCGCACACTGCTGGAGGAATTTCACTCGCCCCTTCTGTGTGAGCTGCGTGAAGAAATGGACGAGCTTTCGGATATTCGGGAGCTGATTTCGGCAGCTGTCCAGGAGGACCCGCCGGTTTCTGTCCGGGATGGGGATATTATCCGGGATGGCTACCATGAAGATGTGGATCGTTATCGGAAAGCAAAGACAGAAGGTAAAAGCTGGCTTGCAAAGCTGGAAGCTGAAGAACGGGAAAAGACAGGAATCAAAAATCTCAAAATTAAATACAACAAGGTGTTCGGGTATTATCTGGAGGTTACCAACTCCTATAAAGATATGGTGCCGGATACGTGGATGCGCAAGCAGACTCTGACGAATGCAGAGCGTTATATTACTCCGGAACTGAAAGAACTGGAGGATACGATTCTGGGCGCGGAAGAAAAACTGACCTCTCTGGAGTATGGTCTGTTCTGTGAAATCCGGGAGTCGATTGCTTCTCAGGTTCTGAGAATTCAGAAAACTGCCAAGGCAGTCGCTATGGTAGATGTGTTTGCTTCTCTGGCTTTTGTGGCAGAACGCGGTCATTATGTGCGGCCGGTCATGAATGAAAAGGGCGTAATTGAAATAAGAGGCGGCCGTCATCCGGTGGTGGAACGCATGATTGAACATGATATGTTTATTCCAAATGACACCAGCCTGGATAACGGACAGAACCGCATTTCCATCATTACGGGGCCGAATATGGCCGGAAAATCCACTTATATGCGTCAGACAGCGCTGATTGTACTGATGGCGCAGATAGGGAGCTTTGTGCCTGCGGAAAAGGCAAAAATCGGTATTGTGGATCGGATTTTCACGAGAGTGGGAGCTTCTGACGATCTGGCGTCCGGTCAGAGTACTTTTATGGTGGAGATGACTGAAGTGGCGAATATTCTGCGCAATGCCACATCAGCCAGCCTTCTGATTCTGGATGAAATCGGAAGGGGAACCAGTACTTTTGACGGACTGGCTATTGCATGGGCAGTGATCGAATATATCAGTAATCCGAAAATTCTGGGTGCAAAAACCTTGTTTGCAACCCATTACCATGAGCTGACGGAACTGGAAGGCTCCCTTCCGGGCGTGAAGAATTATTGTATCGCAGTGAAAGAAAAAGGCGATGACATTGTGTTTCTGCGCAAGATTATCCGGGGAGGGGCAGATAAAAGCTACGGCATTCAGGTAGCGAAGCTGGCAGGCGTTCCGGATCCTGTGATTGAACGGGCGAAAGAACTGGTGGAAAGTCTCAGCGAGGCAGACATTTCAATGAAGCCAAAGACGGTTCCTGTAGATGTGGAGCCGGACATGGATCGGGATCAGATTTCGCTGTTTGATACAGTAAAGGATGATGATATCATAACGGAAATACGGGATATGGATCTGGGAAATATGACGCCTCTGGAGGCTTTGAATACCATATACCGGCTGCAGAATAAGATTAAGAACAGGTGGTGAGCGGATGAACAGGATTCAGGTGCTGGATCAGAAGACGATTGATCAGATTGCTGCCGGCGAGGTGATCGAGCGCCCGGCTTCTGTAGTGAAGGAACTGGTGGAAAATTCCATTGATGCAGGCGCTGAAGCGGTTACTGTGGAA
>CALWGE010000026.1 GCA_944378225.1 uncultured Merdimonas sp. | reverse complement strand
CACAGGAGTACGTGACAGGCGAAGTAAAATTCAAGCTTTATAAGGGCAACATCATCAAAGCCGGAACCACCTCTCCCTACTCTCTGTACAATGAGTCTCTGGCATCCTTCACCACAGGCGACCTGTACGATCATCATGACGCTGACGGCTTCATTACCCTCTTTGGTCTTCCGCTGAAGGTAAGAGCCATGAAGATGGCTGAAGTAAAGGCTTCTCAGAAGGAAAATTAAAAGTATAACCTGATAAACAGTTCATAACAGACAAATGCCCTGTACAGACCGGTAAATCAAAGGTCCTGTACAGGGCATTTGCTTGTTGACATCATATATTCTGTATTATCGTAATCTGCCGGTTATTTCTTTCCGAATTTTCTGCTGACCGTTACTACCACACCACTTAAGGCAAGCAATGCCATGGCATTCGGAATTACCATCAGACCATTAAAGAAATCTGCCAGCTCCCAGACAAGATCTACTTTCAATGTAGAACCTACGATAATAAATACAGCAACAACTGCGGAATATATTTTTACTGCTTTTTTCCCAAAGAGATACTGCACATTAATCTCTCCAAAGAAATGCCATCCCAGGATGGTGGAAAATGCAAAGAACAGCAGGCAGACTGCAACAAAAATATCTCCAAAACTGCCGAAGCTTCTGACGAAAGCTTCCTGAGTCAGCGCGATTCCATCCTTTCCAGAGGACATCGCTCCCGATGTAAGAATCGTAAACACTGTCAGATTCAATACCACAAAGGTATCAATAAATACGCTGATCATTGCCGTCAGACCCTGTTCATGCGGATTTTCAGCTGCCGCACGTGCATGAGCATGCGGAGTGGAACCCATACCTGCCTCATTGGAAAACAGACCTCTGGCAATTCCATACCGGATAGCCTCACGTACAGTAATACCCGCTGCTCCGCCAAGAATAGCCTGCGGATTGAATGCGCCCACGAAAATCATTTTCAATGCTCCCGGAAGCGCTGTAATATTCATGCAAATCAGAACCAGGCTCCCGACAATATAAATTGCAGCCATTATCGGTACCATTTTTTCCACTACAGCCGCCAGACGCTTCGTTCCTCCCACAAATATGAACAGAGCAAAGACCGCCAGAAGGATTCCTATCGTTACAGGCGGAATCGGAATGTTTCTGGCTTCAAAAACCCCGGAAAAAGCGGCTCCGATAGAGTTGGACTGTACCATATTCCCCATAAATCCCAAAGCCAGGATGATAAAGACTGCAAAGACTGCTGCCAGTATTTTTCCGAATGTCCCCTTGAAAGCCTGTCGGATGTAATACACCGGACCTCCTGTTACTTCCCCGTCTGCAGTAGTTTTATATTCCTGTGCCAGCACGGCTTCTCCATATATAGTAGCCATTCCGAAAAAGGCACTGAGCCACATCCAGAAGATTGCTCCCGGACCGCCGGATACCAGCGCCGTAGCTGCTCCGGTCAGATTTCCTGTCCCTACCTGAGCTGCAATTGCTGTCACAAGCGACTGAAAAGGCGTCATTTCGCCGTGCTCCTTCTTTTCGCCAATGATTCTGAAATGGTCGAACACCAGGCGAAGCCCCTCACCAAATTTTCTTATCTGGATAAATTTCAGACGGAACGTAAAATAAATTCCTGTTCCGCACAGGATGATCAGAAGACCAATTCCCCACATCCACTCGTTTACTGCTTTGATCACATTCAGCATTTTTCTTTCCCTCTTTTCCTGATTTGTTTCTGTGCCTGTCTTCCCCTGCTTTTCTCCCGGCTCTATCCGCTGTCTTTCCCGACAGATAAGAACTTCTTATGGGTTTTCCGGTTCAGAAAAAGCACAAAAATAAAGAGCCGATATCATATCAGCTCCTCCAAAGAGTAGAACATCTGCATTTTCAGCCCTGTCCTTTTGCCTGAGAGATAGACAGAAAAACTGCGGATACCCTGTCTCCGCTTCTTTTCTGTGTTACACCTTCGGCGCTCATTTACTGAGACTCTCCAGAGTTTATTGTATTATACAACGCAATCATCATATCACACTTTTTCTGCCATGGCAACTCCTTTATGAATGAACTGCTGTTTTAATAAAACAGAGCAAAAAGCGGCTGCCCGGATATACATCCGTAACAGCCGCCATTTTTCAAAATTTCTATTCTCCCAGATATGCTTTCTTTACCTGGTCGTTATTCAGCAATTCTTTTGCATCGCCTTCCAGTACGATATGACCTGTCTCCAGAACATATCCACGGTCTGCAATAGACAGTGCCTTCTTTGCATTCTGCTCAACGAGAAGAACCGTTGTTCCGCCTTTGCTGACTTCCTTGATGATATCAAAAATCTCATTTACAAAGATTGGAGAAAGTCCCATGGAGGGTTCATCCATCAGAATAATCTTCGGATGAGACATCAGAGCCCGACCCATGGCCAGCATCTGCTGTTCACCGCCTGAAAGAGTTCCGGCGATCTGATTCTTTCTCTCCTCCAGACGCGGGAAACGTTTATACACACGAATAAGCGTCTCCTCTATCTCTTCTTTATCCTTTCTTGTATATGCGCCCAGTTTCAGATTATCCAGTACAGAAAGCTGAGCAAAGACGCGGCGTCCTTCAGGAACGTGGGCCATTCCCATGGTCACTATTTTATGAGCCGGTACCCGGGTAATATCCTGTCCTTCAAAGAAAATCTGTCCTTTTTTGGGAGAAATCAACCCGGTGATGGTCTGAAGCGTCGTTGTCTTTCCTGCTCCGTTAGCTCCGATCAACGCGATAACCTCTCCTTCATTCACCTCGAAGGAAATGCCCTTGATAGCCTGAATCACGCCATAATATACTTCTATATCTTTGATTTCCAGCATTGCCATAACCGCTCGTTCCTCCTATTCTCCAAGGTAAGCCGCGATGACCTTCGGATCATGCAGCACCGCCGTAGTCTCGCCCTCTGTCAGGACCTGTCCGAAATTCAGCACCGTCAGTCGCTCACAGATGCCGGATACCAGCTTCATGTCGTGCTCAATCAGAAGAATAGTCATATGGAACTCATCCCGTACAAACCGGATGGTTTTCATCAATTCCTGGGTTTCATTCGGGTTCATACCGGCTGCCGGCTCATCCAGAAGCAGGAGCTTCGGACCCGTAGCCAGTGCTCTGGCAATCTCCAGTTTTCTCTGCTGTCCATAAGGCAGATTGGAAGCTTTATAATCCGCTTCCTTATCAAGTCCGAATACTTTAAGAAGCTCCATAGCTTTCTCATTCATCTCTTTTTCTACCCTGAAATACTTCGGAAGACGAAGGATTCCCGTCAATGCAGAATACGGATAATGATTATGCAGCCCTACTTTTACATTGTCCAGCACAGAAAGTTCACTGAACAGACGGATATTCTGAAAGGTACGGGCAATGCCGTGCCTGTTGATTTCTGTAGTTTTCTTTCCGGTGATATTTTCTCCGTCCAGCATAATATAGCCATCTGTAGGCTTATATACTCCTGTCAGCAGGTTGAAAATAGTAGTCTTTCCGGCTCCGTTGGGACCAATCAGTCCGTACAGCTCCCCCTGCTCTATCGTCAGATTAAAATCATCCACCGCACGGAGTCCGCCGAAGGAGATTCCAAGATTTTTTACTTCCAGCAGTGCCATCGTCCTATGCCTCCTTCGTCTTTTTCTTCTTAAAGAACAGCTTGATGCGCTCCTGAATCTCTCGTCCTCCCGGGCTGGAGGTAAAGATCATAGTCACGATCAGGATAATTGCGTAAATCAGCATACGGTAATCGTTCAGAGATCTTAAAAGTTCCGGCAGAAGAGTCAGGACAACTGCTGCTATCACAGAGCCACGGATATTTCCAATACCGCCCAGCACTACAAATACCAGGATTGTAATTGACATATTATAACCAAAGTTCTTAGGCAGTGCTGTCAATGTCGACAGATTATGAGCATACAGCACGCCTGCCGTACCTGCAAGAGCCGCAGACACAGAAAAAGCCAGAAGTTTATACTTGGTAACACTGATTCCCACAGATTCCGCTGCAATACGGTTATCACGAATTGCCATAATAGCTCTGCCCGTTCGGGAATTAATCAGGTTAATGACAACAAACAAAGTAATCAGAATCAGAATGACTCCTATCAGAAACGTAGAATCCTTCGGAGTCCCTGTAATACCCTGCGGTCCTTTGATAATTACCTCTCCGCCTTTTTCCAGTCCAAGAGAAATACTGTCTTTGGTGGAAATATGAAATCCCCGGCTGTCGCGCCCCAGAAAAACCACATTAACCACATTCTTGATAATCTCGCCAAAAGCCAGCGTTACAATGGCCAGGTAATCTCCCTTCAGACGGAGTACCGGAATACCGATGAGAACACCGAACAGTGCCGCAAATGCAGTTCCAATGAGAATTGCCAGAAAAAACCGGATTCCCGCCACAGGAAGAACTGTTTCCATACATTTTGAAAAAATAGCACTGGAAAAAGCTCCCACACACATAAAACCTGCATGACCCAGGCTCAGTTCACCGGAAATACCTACTGTCAGGTTCAGTGATACTGCCAGAATTACATACATACAGAGCGGTACCAGAAGACCTTCAAGAAGGCTGGATACCATACCTGCACGAAGAAAGATTTCTACTATAATATAGGCCGCAATCACTATTCCATAAGTTATGAAATTGCTTTTTGTCAATTTGCTTAAATTCCGTGTTTTCATGCCGTCCACCTACACTTTCTCCTGAATCTGCTTGCCAAGAAGTCCGGTAGGCTTCACCAGCAGTACAATAATCAGAACAGCAAAAACGATTGCGTCTGCAAGCTGGGAAGAAATATATGCTTTTCCCAGGATCTCAATAACTCCAAGCAAAATTCCGCCGATAAAGGCTCCCGGAATAGAGCCGATACCGCCAAATACAGCTGCCACAAAGGCTTTAATGCCAGGCATGGAACCTGTATAGGGTGTCAGAGACGGATAGGAAGAACAGAGCAGAACACCGGCAATGGCTGCCAGAGCAGAACCGATAGCAAAAGTCATGGCAATTGTGGAATTCACATTCACACCCATGAGCTGTGCGGCTCCACTGTCTTCAGATACAGCCAGCATAGCACGACCTGCTTTGGAATATTTCATGAATGTCATAAGGCCAATCATGATGATAATGCAGGCAATAACTGTTACAATTGTTTCACCTGAAATCACCATAGCTCCATCTGCCAGCGTAATTGGCTCTATGGATACAACTGAAGTAAAAGATTTCGTATTGGCTCCGTAAATCAGAAGCGCCACATTCTGCAGAAAATAGCTGACTCCGATTGCCGTGATCAGTACAGCCAGTTTGGAGGCCTTTCTCAGCGGCTTATAGGCAATACGCTCAATCGCCATACCAAGCAGCGTACAGGCTACTACTGAGATCAGAACACCTACCACAGGCGGCAGGCCTGCCCCGCTTACCGTGGAAAACACCACAAATGCTCCGATCATAATAACATCTCCATGCGCGAAGTTCAGCATCTTCGCAATACCGTATACCATGGTGTATCCCAGGGCAATGATTGCGTATACACTTCCCAGACTGATTCCATTCACCAGGTAGGATATGAATCCTATCATACATAACACCTCTTTACTCTTTTTATCTGCGCGGGCACATCCTGCCGAAAAATAGAGACTGCCGACACATAAAGCAACATTTTGCAGTATATTATAGCACAGAACCACAGTCTGCACAAGTAAAATCAACCCCTGTAAACCTTATTTCCCGGGGCAAAAGAACCCTGTGAGCAGGTTCTTTTAAAAAACAGAGGGAGCCCGAAATGGGTTCCCTCTGTTGGGCAGTCATTTTGTCTGATGAAGCCTACAGCTCTGTGTACTCTCCGTTTACAACCTGTACTACCAGCGGAGCCTTGTTCGGCTCTCCGTCTGCGCTCCAGGTAATGCTCTTTCCGGTTACACCATCATAGGTAACGGAAGACATAGCCTCAACCATAGCATCGCACAGATCAGATACGCTCATATCCGGTGTGGCTCCGGCAGCCTCAAGAGCAGCCTTTACTACGTATACAGAATCATAAGCATCTGCAGCGAACTGGTTCGGAGTCTCACCGTAAGCTGCCTCATACTTGCTTACAAAGTTCTGAACCATCTCATCCTCAGATTTTGCCACGAACGGAGCAAGGAAGGTCAGTCCCTCAGCCAGAGCCACATCAAAGTTCTCTACGCCAAGGATACCATCCATACCGTCGCATCCGAAGAATACCGGCTCATATCCCTGCTTGTTGCACTCTGCCAGAACCAGAGCTGCCTCTGTATAGTAGAAGGGCATAAACAGAAGATCTGCTCCGGAATCTTTGGACTTCTGAACCTGAACAGAGAAGTCAGTCTTGCTGTCTGCTGTGAAAGCCTCTACAGACACGATTTCGAAGGGCTGATTCTCAGCTTCTGCAGCAAATGCCTCGTAGATACCGGTAGAATATACATCAGAGCTGTCATAGATAACAGCTACCTTCTCATTCTCAGCCATTCCATTCTCACCGATATACTTTGCAGACTCAGTACCCTGTGTCGGGTCAGAGAAGCACATACGGAATGCATTGTCATACTGAACACACTCTACTGCTGTTCCGGACGGTGTAATCTGGAACATATTGTCATTATGAGTTTCCTCAACGACTGCGATACAGGGAGCACTGGTAGTTGTACCAACCAGAGCCTGCATACCCCAGTCTTTCAGAGTATTGTATGCATTGATAGCTTTCTCAGCGTCATGCTCATCATCCTGGAACTGATATGCGATCTGATATCCGTTAATTCCGCCTGCTTCGTTGATCTCATCAACCGCGATCTGAATACCTCCCTGAACGGCTGTACCATAAATAGCTGCTCCTCCGGTAATCGGTCCGATACCGCCAATCTTAAATGCAGCCTCGCCGTCTGCTTCAGACTCAGTACCTGCTGACTCTGCCGCTGTATTCTCTTCTGTAGCTGCACTGTCGGAAGAATTTCCGCATGCTGCAAGGGAAAGAGTCATTGCGCCAACCAGCAGTAAGCTTAATGCCTTTTTCATAATAGTTTCCTCCTTATAAATAATTGATATATATGTATATCGTCCTTTATCTTACTCCAGGCAAATTGAACTTGTCAATTCTTTTTTGTAAAAAATGCAGGATTACACCAGAAAAGTTCTGGTATATCCTGCTGTAAAACATGTATAAATATACATAATTATTAATTTCAGCGTCACTGCTTTTTTTCTTTGATACTGACCATATTTCCGTTTACCGATAACTGCCGGATACTCCTCAGGAAGCTGGACAAACGGCTGTAGCCGTAATCTTTAATATCGAATGAAGGATGCTTCTTATGAATCTCTTCATAAACAAGCGAAAGATTTTCCACCTGTCCTCCGCTGTTCTTTACAAACAGCAGAATTTCCTTTTCCAGTTTCTGACGGTCAATCTGGCCGCTCAAGCCTACCGCATAGGCAGAATCAATCTTATACACAGAAAGACGGGGGCAGGTGTCCTGCAGCAGAACCACAAGTTTCGTATATCCATAATTCCGGACATCGAAATCTGTAAACTTATCATTCAGCCGGCTGCCTATCTCTCCGAGATACGTGATTTTTCCTTTATTTTCATTATCGTTAATAATAGAAATCACAGCCTCTTCGATTTGCGAAAGAGGAGTAACGGCACTTCCATGCTCTTCCTCCGTAATCTTGTTTCCTTTTCGCCGTAAACCTGCAGCCGTACTGTTTTCTGATACGGTCTCGTCATCACTTACCTGTTTGTTAATCAGATTCAGAAGGATAAAGCGATTGCACGCTTTTGTCAGCGCCATAGGAGTTTTTGACTCTCCCATGCCAATCACAAACATATTTTCCTCCCGAAGACGCATGGCCAGACGGGTAAAATCACTGTCGCTCGTTACCAGGCAGAAGCCATCCACCTTTCTTGAATAAAGAATATCCATGGCGTCGATAACCATCGCCATATCCGTAGCATTCTTACCGCTGGTATAAGCAAACTGCTGAACGGGCGTTATGGAATTCTCCAGAAGAATCTCCTCCTTCCACCCGTTCGCCCTGCTGGACCAGTTTCCATAAATTCTCCGGTAAGACGCGTAACCATAGTTTTCAATTTCATTAAAAATAGTCGACGCATACTTAGCGCTGACATTATCAGAATCTATCAGCACTGCAAATTGCTTTTTGTCTTCAATTGTTTCCATCTACACCCCTCATTTCTCTCCGCCTTTTGGTTCTCCTGCCTTCCAGCTTTCACTGGGAGGCACATTAAATGTGAGATTACTTCCATCAGAAGAAACAACTATCGTTCCCTCCTCATCTGTACGGAACACCTGTACCCCCATCGCCCTCAGGCGATTCAGTGTTTCCGCATGAGGATGTCCATAGCTGTTCCCTTCCCCACAGCTGATCACGGCATATTCGGGATCAACTGCCTCCAGAAAAGCTTCTGTATTGGCCGTATTGCTTCCATGATGAGCTGTCTTAAACACGTCGGCTGACAAATCCATTCCGCTGTCAAGCATATCCTGCTCTGCATCCGCTTCTGCATCTCCGGTAAACAGGAACCTGTTCTCCCCATGCTCTACCAGAATTCCCACTGAGCAGTCGTTGGCATTGCTTCCGTATTCTCCGTTCGGAGCAACGATTGTAAAAGCCGCCTCACCAAGCTCATAAACGGTACCTGCTTCAGGATAGGTAAGCTCTATCCCTTTTTCATCCATCACATCAATAACTTCTTCGTATGTCTGGGTATCTTTCTCATAATCAGGCATTATTACCATTCCACAATCAAAAGACCCTATCACCGTATCCAGACCACCAATATGATCCGCATCCGGATGCGTGCCGATTACATAATCCAGATTTGAAATTCCCTGATATTCCAGATAATCGCAGACGTCATCTCCCCAGCTGTTGTTTCCGGCATCAATCAGCATAGCTCCGTCTCCGCAGATAACCAGCGTAGCATCGCCCTGCCCTACATCCAGAAAATGCACCTCCAGTGCAGATCCCTCCCGGAATACACTGGAAGCGGCAGCAGATATATCCTCCGCTGCCGCATTTCCAGCGCTGTGGGAGTATCCGCCTTCCTCGGAAAGCTGCTCCTTCAGCGGATAAAGCGCTGCAAGGCACAATGCAAGCAGCGCCAGTCCCAGCTTTCTTCCGTTTCTTCTCCGGCTTCTTCTCCTTTTTCGCGCCATTTTTCTCCTGTATCCCTACTTTATTTTATCGTTATTCAGCAAGCAGTTCCTCTGCCAGCTGTTCCATTGCCTCCACATTCTCCTTCTTCATTGTGGAACGGATTGTTACCATAGTTTCACAAACCTGAATATTTTTCATGGCTTCCAGATATCCTTTCATCACGCGTCCTGCAGAAGGTGCCCAGGTGCCATTCTCAATCAGACCAACCTTACGATTCTGGAAAAGTTTGTATTTCAAATGTGTCAGGAAATCCTCCATGCAGAGGAAAACTCCTCCATCATAGCTGGCAGCTGCCAGAACCAGACGATCATAGCGATATGCCTCTGCAATCACCTGCGCCATATCATCACGGGCCAGATCATAAACCTTAACCGGAACATCTGTCTTTTTTCTCAGAATCTCAGCCATTTTTTCAGCTGCTCTTTTTGTATTTCCATGGATGGATGCGCAGGCAATCACGATTCCTTTCTCTTCAGGACGATAACTGCTCCAGGTATCATAAAGTCCCAGATAATATCCAAGATTCTCCTTCAGAACCGGTCCATGGAGGGGACAGATCGTCGAAATCTCCAGTCCCGCTGCTTTTTTCAGAAGTGCCTGAACCTGGCTTCCGTATTTGCCTACAATATTAATAAAATAGCGTCTGGCCTCATCAGCCCACTCTTCTTCCGTATCCAGAGCACCAAATTTGCCAAATCCGTCTGCTGAGAACAAAATCTTCTCAGAAGACTCATATTCTACCATAACCTCCGGCCAATGTACCATAGGCGCCATAACAAACGTCAGCGTATGAGTTCCAAGATTCAGAGTGTCTCCTTCTTTTACAGTCACACAGCGATCTGTCAGATCCAGATCAAAAAACTGAGGAAGCAAAGCGAATACTTTTGCATTGCTCACCAGTTTCATCTGGGGATATTTCTCTGCAGCTCTCTGAATATTTCCTGCATGGTCCGGTTCCAGATGAGAAATCACCAGATAATCCGGTGTCCGTCCGTTCAATGCTTCATCCAGATTTGCAAACCAGGCGTCTGTTGCTCTCGGGTCAACTGTATCCATAACAGCAGTTTTTTCATCCATAATCAGATAAGAATTATAGGATACCCCGTTAGGAACCTTATACTGGCTTTCAAACAGATCGATGGTTTTATCGTCTGCTCCTATATAATAGATCGTATCTGTCACCTTATTCAGCATTTTTCTCTTCCTCCTGTATCATACTGTATTCATCCATTTATTATGGGCGGATATCAGGACTCCGCCGGGCATAAACTCTTTTTATCCCATAAAATTGTACACAAGAATCCTGACTCTGGCAAGTCCTCTTTTGAATACATATCAACTTTCACTGCCCGCCTTTTCCTGTTTTGCCTGTCCATTCCTCCAATTTCTCTCCGGTCCGAAGTTCTGTACCTACAATCCAGAGCATAGTCAGATAACAGGCCAGGCCGCCCACAATATTTGTAACCGGCTCTGCCGCCAGCACTCCGTATATCCCCAGATTCCACATGCGTGGCAGAAGCAGAATCAGCGGAACCCCCAGGATTACTTTTCGAAACAGAGAAAAAAACACCGCCTGCCTGGCTTTTCCCAGACTTACAAAAATATTCTGACCGGCATACTGAAATGCCATGAATACAAACAGCACAAAATGGATGCGCAGAGAAATAATTCCTACTTCCAAAAGCTCTTTCTCTCCATTGAAAAGGTGGATCATCTGACCGGGAAATAACATCAGGACAAGCCAGGAAACAAACGCAAACAAAATTGATATAACAGTGACAAAACGAATTCCTTCCCGGACGCGGCCATACTGCTTCGCTCCATAATTATATCCCAGTACCGGCTGTGCTCCCTGTGTAAACCCCTGAAGCGGCATCTGTACCATTTCACGGATTGAATAAATGACTGTCATGGCGCCCACATACAAGTCTCCTCCATAAAACTGCAGTGATGCATTACACAGAATCTGCACAATACTGTTGGTCACCGACTGCGTAAATCCCGAAAGTCCCAGCGACAGAATCTGACCCATCAGCTTTATCCGGGGCCTGAGAAGAGGCAGACGCAGTTTGAGAATAGCCTTTCTGCCGCACAGAAAAGCCAATACCCAGACAGCAGACACCATCTGCGAAAGAACCGTAGCACAGGCCGCGCCTTTCACGCCCCAGCCAAATCCGTAAATAAATATGGGATCCAAAAACAGATTCAGAACAGCTCCTATGACCACCGTTAGCATTCCTGTTTTGGCAAATCCCTGGGACTGAATAAAAGGATTCATCCCTAATCCCAGCATGACAAAAATATTACCTGCCAGATAAATCTGAAGATATCCGTCCGCATATGTAATTGTCTGGGAACTTGCGCCAAACAGCCACAGCAGCGGAGTCCGGAACAGATATCCGACTGCCGTCAGGAATACGCCCAACAGCAGGAGCAGCACCAGAGAATTACCCATAATTTCTTCCGCCTTCTTCAGGTTGCCGCGCCCGCGCTCAATAGAACAGAGCGGCGCTCCTCCGCTGCCGCACAGGTTTGCAAAAGCGTTAATGATCGTAATCAGGGGGAAGGCTACGCCCACGCCGGTAAGCGCCAGACGGCCATCCCCCTCCATGTGACCAAGATAAATGCGGTCTACAATATTGTACAGTACGTTTACCAGCTGTGCCATGATCATCGGAAGCGCCAGCCTTAAAATGCTCCCGCTCATTCCACCCTGTGTAAAATCATTTTTCTCCTCTGCTGTATTCTTCTGCAGCATGCCACATTTCACCCCTGTCCGGTATTTTTCCGCGCTCCAGTTCCAGCAGTCCGGCTTTTCTGTCCATGCCTCCGGCATATCCTGTCAGATTTCCATTCTGCCCTACCACACGATGACAGGGAACGAGAATTGAAATTTTATTTCTCCCTACTGCTCCGCCCACTGCACGGGCAGACATACAGGAACACTTTCCCTCGGAAACAAGCCGACTGGCTATTTCTCCGTAAGTCACTGTCTCACCATAAGGTATGGAGCAGAGTATGCCCCATACCTTTTTCTGAAACTCTGTTCCGATAAAATGCAGCGGAACAGCAATATCCGGTTCCTTTCCGTCAAAATACAGATCAAGCCAGTATTTTACCGTTTTAAACACGGGGATTTCTCTTTCCTCCTCTTCTCCCAGACCGCTGGCAAAATATTTCTGTCCTTCAAACCACAGTCCGGTCAGCCCTGACTCATCAGCTGCCAGAAGAATCCCGCCGAAAGGAGAATTATAATGACTGATATATTGCTTTTTAATCTGCGTTTTCATCTGCCTGTACTTTTTCCGGCTCTGCCTCAGCCTGTTCCGGGCTCTTCTGGAGCACTTCCATAAACTCCTCTCCGGTAATCGTTTCCTTTTCATAAAGGAATTTTGCTATTTCATGAAGTTTTAAAATATTATCAGAAAGAAGTTTTCTGGCTTTTTCGTGCTGCACTTTCACTAATTCCACCACGCGGCGATCAATGAGTGCCGATGTCTCCGGTGAACATGCCAGAGAAGTGTCTCCGCCCAGGTACTGATTGGAAACAGTCTCCATCGCCACCATATCAAATTCATCCGACATACCGAAACGGGTAATCATGGCCCTTGCAAGCTTTGTGGCCTGTTCAATATCGTTGGATGCGCCCGTCGTAACAGTATGGAAAACCAGTTCTTCCGCCACGCGGCCACCGGTAAACGTAGCAATTTTGTTTTCCAGTTCTTCCTTTGTCATCAGGTTATGCTCTCCCTCATCCACCTGCATGGTATAACCGAGAGCTCCTGAAGTACGCGGAATAATTGTGATTTTATGAACCGGAGCGGAATGCGTCTGCAATGCCGCCACAAGTGCATGTCCTACCTCGTGATATGCCACAGTAAGCTTTTCTTTATTCGAAAGAACTTTATTCTTTTTCTGATAGCCGGCAATTACCACCTCCACACTCTCCTCCAGGTCGCTCTGAACTACATATTTACGACCCTGGCGTACTGCGCGGAGCGCTGCTTCATTAATCATATTGGCCAGTTCTGCGCCGGAAGCTCCTGCTGCCGCCCGGGCAATCGCATTAAAATCAACATTATCGCCCAGTTTGATTTTCTTTGCATGAACCTTGAGAATGTCCTCCCGCCCTTTCAGGTCAGGAAGCTCTACCGGAACTCTCCGGTCAAAACGACCCGGCCGCAGCAATGCAGGATCCAGCGACTCCGGCCGGTTTGTAGCCGCCAGGATCATAACGCCCTTGCGTCCGTCAAATCCGTCCATCTCCGTCAGCAGCTGATTCAGAGTCTGTTCCCGCTCGTCATTTCCTCCGTATCCGCCTCCGTCACGCTTCTTTCCGATTGTATCGATCTCATCAATAAACACAATACAGGGAGCCTTCTCATTTGCCTGCTGAAAAAGATCACGCACCTTGGCTGCGCCCATACCTACAAACATTTCCACAAACTCAGAACCTGAAATGGAAAAGAACGGTACATTCGCCTCACCTGCAACCGCTTTGGCAAGCAGTGTTTTACCGGTTCCCGGAGGTCCCACCAGAAGTGCTCCTTTCGGCATTGAGGCTCCGATTTCAGAATATTTTGCCGGGTTATGCAGAAAGTCCACTATCTCCTGCAGAACTTCCTTCGCCTCATCTTCTCCCGCTACATCTGAAAAACGGATTCCTGTACTGGATTCCACATAAATCTTCGCGTTACTTTTGCCAAAGGTCATGGCATTTCCCATGGCTCCGCCCATCTTCTTATTCAGACTGCGCATCATCAGCTGTCCCGCCACGATGAGAATGATAAAGGGAACCAGAGACATCAGCAGGGACATCCAGGGAGAGGCCTGTTCCACAATCTGTGTCCCGTACTGCTCCACGCCCGCTTCCTGCAGACGTTCCAGCAGCTGATCATCATTAAAAATACCTGTAGTGTAATAATTCTTCGGTTTTTCCTTGTCAGAGAAAATAATCCTGTTTTCTTCCTGATCGAGCTGAACCTCTTCTACCTGCTTTTCATCAAGCATGGAAAGAAAAGTATTATACCCCACCTCATGGAGCGTAGGTGTGAGCAGCTTTGGAAACACGAACATGTTAAGCAGTATCATAATAAGTATGACTGCTGCGTAATAAAAAATAAACGGTTTTTTGTTGTTTTTAACTTCTTTCATTCTTTTCTCCTGTATTTAAGAGCCAGACACGCAGACTGGCTGTCAGCATAAAAAAAGTCTAACACCGCAGAAGAAAAGTTTCAATAAAGGAATTCTAAACAATTCTAAAAATTTCCGGAAATCCTACACGCTTTCCCGACGAATGCTGTCAATAATGTTTTCCCGCCGCAGTCTGCTCCGTGAATAAAGCATCGCTGCAAAGACAACGGCAAATACACTGCATACAGCAATAGCAATACTGGCTGCAGGAACATAAAAATTCACATCAATGCTGGATTTCATTACTCTGTAGATCTGCCAGGTCACAAGAAGGGAAACCGGAATTCCGTAAACCAGTGCTTTAAAACCGTAAAGCAGGCATTCATAATTCAGCATCCGGTTCATTTCCCCAGGCGTCATACCCACAGAAGAAAGTACCGCAAATTCCCTGCGCCGCAGAAGGAATGCTGTGGAAATTGTATTAAATACATTTGCAGCCGCAATCAACGAAATCAGGACAATAAAACCGTAAGAAAACACATCCACTGTTAACAACATATTTCTTGCTGTTTCCACATTCTCTGTTTCATCATTAATAAAGACGCCCTGGCTGCCTGTTCCTATCCTGTCATCTGCCAGATTCTGAATACGTTCTGCCGTCTGCTTATGCTCCTTTGCCTGCAGATACACAACACGACTGTTCAGATACTGCTCCGCCCTCTCTCCTGCCAGTTCCTGAAACCGGCTCTGGGGCATCACCAGACACAATCCCGAATAACCTGTCAGAATATCCATCGGAGCGTTCTCTATAAAAGCTTCTGTCTGCAGATGTATCTGCTGTCGAAAATTCTCCTCCGGAACATCTTCTTCCGACCCTCCTGCCTTCTTAACCTCTTCCACAGTCTCATACCAGCCTGTGGAATCCATCAGTTCTATTTCTATCTCTGTATTTTCCTTACTCAGAATGTCAAAGCTTTTATAGCGCTCTTCTACTGAATCATACACAAAGGGTATTTTCTGATACACTGTAACCTCAGGAAAAGAAGCTCCTCCCTGGCTCCCCTTCCCGGATAGTCCCTGCTCTTTTACCCAGGATGCATAATCCGCATCCTTTAATACCAGAAAATTCACCGACATTTCGATTTTTCTTTCTGCCTCATCTTCATTTACATCGCTGCCTGCCGCAGAGTCCACATTTCCACCATATATGGGCAAAGCCTCTTCGGTAAATTCTGATATGTCAACCAGCCCTGTTGCATAAACCCATGCTGTATCAAGAGCACGATCCACTCCTTCAGCTCTGCATATTTCCTGACTCAGTTCTTCCAGATGTTCCTTCTCCAGACTTCCCTCTTCCAGATGTACCGAAATGTCATAGTCAGGAACCTGGGCCGCTCCAAAAATACCGGTTCTGAGATAGGAAGAGAAAGAGCTGGCAGCAATGAAAAGTACAATACTGATAAACAGAGAAAAAATGGTACTCCGATACTGTTTTCTGTCACGTGCAAAATGCTTTGCGGCAATCCTGGCAGAGAGTCCGAACAATCGGTTGGCATTCCCGCTTTTTCGTACCGTACAGTTTTTTCTTTCTGCCTTTTTCCGCACATCTTTTGCCTGCCGGATAGCTTCCACAGGCGTAATTTTTGCCGCTCTCCGAGCCGGAATCCAGGCGGAAATCAGCACAGTCACAAAAGCTGTCAGTGCTGCAGTCAGAATCGCCGGCCAGGATACATAAAGCTTCATCTGCACAGTATCGCTGGCCAGAAGATACGTAAAATAATTTCCTGTAAACAGCAAAGTCACACCAATTCCCAGGATTCCGGCGCCTATCCCCAACGGAATCCCCACAGACGCCAGAAGAAACGCTTCCTGAAATACCATTCCGCGCAGCTGTCTGGGCGTTGCCCCAATGGAAGCCAGAAGCCCAAACTGTTTTGTGCGGTCACTGACCGAAATGGAAAAAGAATTATATATAAGAGAAATTCCTCCGACCATAATCAGTGTAATCAGAATCGCACCCATTCCATACATCATTTTCATATAAGGACGATTCAATGAATTTCCAAGATAGCGCAGAAGTTCCGAATTATAAATGCGTCCGTATTCCGACAGCTTTTCATCCGAAAGCCGATAAATGTCAGAAGCATGGCGCGTCCGGTAAAAACACGTATAAAGGGCATCGGCCGCCGGTTCCTCTTCCATCCGGGTCATACAGTAAACAGCGGGATTACTGCTTCCCGCCATAAAAGACGGAGATTTCATAATTCCGGTTATCGTATACTCTCTGGTTTCTTTCGGAATGATTTCTTCCGCAATGGAAATATCCCCGCTGTTTTCTTCCTGTGTATAGACCAGCGGATTATAAGGACTAAGCCTTTCTCCGTCTGACACTCTTTCTCCCAGCTCCAGAGTCAGAGTATCTCCTATCTTCACATCCGGCAGAGCCCAGTTTAATGCATTGCCGGAGATCAGAATTTCCTGACTGTTCTCCGGCATTCTTCCTTCCATCAATTCTACCGGCAGCATTTCTGTAAATCTGTCGCTTATTCCTGTCACATACAAATACGGAACATAAAAACTATCTATCTCCTCCTCTGTGACCCCCGGGATCCGGGCATACCCCAGTTCCTGCCAGACTGCAACAGCGTCTGTTCTTTCATCAGCGCTCAGCTCTGACAATACTTCCTTTGAGACGCCAAAGGCCGACCCGTACCAGTTTCCCTTTTCTTCTACGCACACCTGAATCATATACTGTCTCAGACTTGCAATAAATGTCGTCACTGCCGTCAGCATAGAAGCAGCGAGAAGAATCCCGGTAATCGTCACCAGAGTCCGCGTCCTGTTCTTTTTCAGAGCTTTTAAGGTAATTTTACGGAATACGTTTTTCATCGGCGAATCACCTCATCTCTGGCAATTCTTCCATCCTCTATGGAAATAATCCGATCTGCCTGAAGAGCAAGGTTCTCATCATGAGTGATCATCACCAGAGTCTGCCCGAATTTCCGGTTGGAAAACTTCAGAAGCTCCATAATTTCCTGACTGTTTTTTGAATCGAGATTCCCGGTAGGCTCATCAGCCAGCACAATGGCCGGAGCATTCATAAGCGCCCTCCCAATGGAAACACGCTGCTGCTGTCCTCCGGAAAGCTGATTCGGAAGATGTCTTCTGCGATCTTTAAGATTCAGAACAGAAAGCAGTTCCTCCAGCCGTTCCCGGTTCACAGGGCGACCATCCATCAGTACAGGAAGCGTAATATTCTCTTCCACATCCAAAACAGGAATCAGATTATAAAACTGGTAGATAAGTCCTACCTCTCTTCGCCGGAAAATAGCCAGCTGCTCCTCATTCTGACTGTAAATGTCCTTTCCGTCCAGATAAACCCTTCCTGATGTAGGCCGGTCCACACCTCCCAGAATATGAAGAAGAGTAGATTTTCCCGACCCCGAAGGTCCGATAATCGCCACAAATTCCCCCTGCTGAATATAAAATGATACGTCATCCAGAGCACGTACCTCATTTTCTCCTGAACCATAAATTTTGGACAGGTGTTCCGCCTTTAATACATCCATGTTCTCTGCTCCTTTATTTTGCTTTTCTCCAGTATAGCAAGAGCAGGTGACTTCCCCGTGACTGTAAAATTACAAAACTGTCACTTTTCAGAGCCCGCGGCAACTCCGAAGCATTCCCTTCTATACTACGCTTTTATAAAAACGCAGAATAAATCTTGCCCCGCCCTCTTGCCGATTTTCTGCTTTCACAGTCCCGTTCTGAGCATTTACAATCATGCGGGAGAGAGAAAGGCCAATCCCTACCCCTGTTCCAAAGGACTGCTTTCCACGGTAAAACCTTTCAAACAGATGCGGCAGATCCTCCGGATCTATTCCCGGTCCGTCATCTTCAATCACAATCTCAGAATAAAGACTGTTTTCTCTCGAATAAATCGTCAGTGTACCGCCTTCTCCCGTGTGTTCCAGACAGTTTTTGATAATATTCCCCAGCGCCTCCCGGCACCATTCCGAATCTCCCTGGAATCCTGCCTCGCTCTGCAGATGAAGCACTGTCCTTTGTCCGCGAATTTCCATAGGAATTCCAAAGGGCTCCAGCGCAGAACGCACAAGTTCTCCTATATCCACCTGTCCTCTGGCAAAAACCGCTGTTCCTGCATCAATGCGTGCAATTTTCAGCAATGCCTCAACCAGCCACGAAATTCTCTCCTGCAGCTGCCCCGCCTCACAGACAAGCCGGCGTCTCTGCTCTTCATCCGATGCTCCGCCCAGCCTTGCAAGCAAAAGATTCAGGGAAGTGAGCGGAGTACGCAGCTGATGGGAGATATCTGCCAGGGAATCACTCAGATAAACTTTTTCTTTCCGGAGATAACTGGACTGCTCCTGAAGTCTGAAAATCAGCTTTTCCAGTTCATTTGCCAGAATTGCCAGTTCTCCTTCCTGATACTGCCTAAGATCCAGCGAACGTTCTCCATGCAGTCTCCTGTCAGCCTCCGCAGCCAGCATCTCCAGTTTCCGGTAACGTCTGACAGTCAGAACTGTCCAGGAAACTGTAAATACCAGTCCCATCGCTCCCGGAATCACCGCGCAGGCTCTCTGTTCAGGAAAACAGCACAAAGCTGCCAGCACAAACAGTATCCATAAAACAAGAGACAGCCCAAGCTGTCCCGCAAATTCTCTGTCCCGAAGATAATGCATACACTTCCTCCTCTATTCCCCCAGCTTATACCCCAGTCCCCTCACGGTCCTGATAATGACTGGATTCTGGGGATCTTTTTCTATCTTCTCCCGCAGTCGCTTGATATAAACAGTCAGCGTATTATCATTTACAAATTCTCCGGCAGCATCCCAGATTTCCTCCAGAAGTTTTCCCCTTGAAAGCACCATTCCCCTGTGATTCAGGAAAAACAGAAGCAGACGATATTCAAGCGCCGTCAGAAAGCAGTCCTGTCCGTCTTTCGTTACCACAGCCCGGACAGTGTCTACCCGAAGATTCTCAATTTCAATCACAGACTGGCTTTTTCCGCACCGCCGCAGAACACTCCGAATCCGCGAAACCAGCTCCCTGGGCCGGAAAGGTTTGCTGACATAATCCTCTGCTCCCAGCTCCAGTCCTGTTACTACGCTGAATTCATCTCCGGAAGCCGTCAGAAAAATTACCGGAATATCTGCCGCAGCCTTCACTGCCGAGCAGACAGAAAACCCATTGCCGTTTTTCAGAGACACATCCAGAAGAAGTAAATCAAAATTTTCCTCTTCCACAGCCAGCAACGCCTCCGTCTGACCTTCCTCAGCACGTACCTGAAAGCCCTCCGCTCTGAGAACGGCACTTAAATTTTCTATAATATTTTTATCGTCTTCCACAAGCAGAATCTTTGACATATTTTTCTCCTCTTTTATTGTCATTCCGTTTCTTAAACATACCACATGCCCGGACCAGCCGCAATGGCTTTATATCAGAAAAACTGCGGGACGCCCCGAGCCTCTGCTCGGGGCGTCCCGCAGTTTTCAAACGTTTCTGCTTTTATTATTTTTTCTCCCGCCGTTTTCCGGTCAGAGACTCCACTGTCAGCTTCAGTACCCGTGTGTGCTGCACAACTTCTTCATTATAATGAAACCCGGCAGGAACGGGATAATGCTCCACCAGAAGATCCAAAGCTTCTTTTTTCTGCTCCTGAGGAACATCTTCCACTATACCAAAGCCAATTACACTTTCATAGCACATAGTGCACTGTCCCTTTTCCATCTCTGTAAACAGGAGATGGCCGCAGTCCATCTCGAAACAGACCTTATTATTCCGTGAAAGCAAATCATATTTCATGCCTGTCTGCGCCCCATGGAAATACAGCGTTATCTGCTGTCCTTCCACTGCCATTCCAAAATTCACGGGAACCATATATGGGTACTCGTCCCCATGCATGGCTATCCGGCAGACATCACATTTTTTCATAACCTCCAGGATCTCATCAAAATCCCGGATCTCTCTGTCATTTCTTCTCATGACTGCTCATCTTCCTTTTTTCCGGAACCGGAAATTCTGCCCATCAGCATAACAATCAAAGTCAGAATGGCGATTACCACAAAAATACCTACCATTCCTTTCACCATAATCTGCAATGCAATCAGAAAATTCTCCATCATTTTCACACACCTCCTACAGATATGCAGCTACCAGACTGATAACAAGTCCGCCGGCGATTACAGACGCGATCTGACCGGATACGTTTGCTCCGATAGCATGCATCAGGATAACATTTGTCGGGTCCTCTTCCATCGCCATCTTCTGTACCACGCGGGCAGACATGGGGAATGCGGAGATTCCTGCAGCACCAATCATCGGGTTTATTTTTTTCCTGCGGAACAGATTCATGAATTTCGCCAGAAGCACACCGCCGATACTGTCAAATACAAATGCAATCAGTCCGATAAACATGATCAGAAGAGTATCCAGATTTACGAAAGCATCTGCACGCATGCTGAAGGAAATCGTAATTCCCAGAATCAGGGTAATCAGATTGGCCAGCGTATTCTGTGCTGTATCGGACAGGTTTCCAAGCACGCCGCACTCCCTCAGAAGATTTCCAAACATCAGGAAACCTACCAGAGCGACTGACTGAGGAGAAATCAAACCTACCAGGAAGGTAGCGATAATCGGGAACGCAATCTTCATTCTCTGAGATACCGTGCCCGGCTTATAGTCCATATGGATTCTGCGTTCTTTCTTCGTAGTTACCAGGCGAATTGCAAACGGCTGCACAATCGGCACAAGTGCCATATACGAATAAGCCGCCACGGCAATCGGTCCCACATAATTGGAATGAAGTACCTGGGAAACCAGAATTGAAGTCGGACCGTCGGCCGCTCCGATAATACCGATAGAAGCTGCGTCCTTGATATCAAAGCCCAGCAGCACTGCCACACAGATGGCAAAGAAGATTCCGAACTGGGCGCCGGCTCCAAACAGGAACATGGACGGCATGGACAGAAGCGGTCCAAAATCAATCATAGCTCCAATACCAATGAACAGAAGAATCGGAAGCGCCTCGGACGCCTCAATTCCAACATTAAACAGCCACTCAATAATACCGTTTACCACTCCGATTCCTTCCATCTGCTGATTGATGACGCCGGACATCGGAAGATTAACCAGAATCGCTCCAAAGCCCATAGGCAAAAGAAGCGCCGGCTCATAGCCCTTCTTAATCGCCAGATAAATCAGTACAATGCCCACCACGTACATCACTGCCTGCTGCCAGGTGATGGCCAAAAGCCCCTCCCATAAAAACTGCAGATCCATTTTGTTTCCTCCTTATATTTACGCAAGTAAGGACTTCTGACATTTATGCCAAAAGTCCTTCTTATTTTACCTCAAATACTGGCATATTTGCAATACCGTGTTGATATATTTACTGCTTTATGTCTGATATTTCCTTCCGGCAGTCATACTCCTTCGCAGTCAAAAGCAGGGATAAAGCTCTCCCGGGCTGTCTCGCCTTCCTGAAAAAATCCATTTTCCACCCCCAGATCCACAGCAAAATCCAGCAGACGGTCATATTCGCGTCTCGTAACCTTACGGTTCAGTTCCGGCCAGCGCTCCATGCCGGACAGGGGAGTATACTGATTCATAAGACTGAGAAAAACTGCATTTCCATATGTTTCATAAACGTATTTCACAACTGCTTTTGCATTCTTCAGATGTCCGGGCAGAAGAAGATGACGGACAATGACTCCCTTTTTCATCATTCCTTTCCCGTCAAAGACCGGTACCGGCTGCTGGTGAACCATCTCCCGCAGAGCCTCCCCGGCTGCCTGCGGATAATCCGGCGCATGAGAATACTTTCCGGCTGCCTGTGTGTCCATATACTTGAAATCTGTCAGGTAAATATCCACAATACCTTCCAGTGTCTGCAGGGTCTCTGTCTTTTCATAGCCGCTGCAGTTATAGACAATGGGAAGCGTGAGACCACAGTCCCTGGCATGCCTCACCGCCAGAATAATCTCCGGCGTATAATGTGTAGGGGTAACCAGATTAATATTTTCCGCCCCCTGTTCCTGCAGTTCCAGAAAAATCTGCGCCAGCCGTTCCACCGTAATCTCTTTTCCTGCTCCGGCCCGGGCAATATCCCTGTTCTGACAATAGACACACCGAAGCGGGCATCCGCTGAAAAACACTGTCCCTGATCCCTTTGTTCCTGAAATACAGGGTTCTTCCCACATATGAAGGGCTGCGCGGGCAACCCTGATTTTTGTTCCCGCCACCTGGCAGAAGCCTTTCTCACCGGCCTCACGGTCGACACGGCAGCTGCGGGGACACAAAGTACACAGGGACATGACAAACTCCTCTCCTCAACACTTCAGTTTCCATTTCCTGCAGATTAATTCCGAAAATCATTTTGTCTTGTCTGTAAACTTATTCAGAACACGGCATTTCCCAGAAGAAGATCTTTTACCAGAGCAAATCCCTCCCGCATCATATAATGCGGTCTCATAAAGAGTTCCGTGGGAGCTGGAAGGCCCTGGGCTTCAATTCCCTGGGACTTCGCAATATGTACAGCCCGGAACACATGAAAGTCATTGGAAACAATTCCGATAACCGGATTTTTCTCCCTTATCAGCGCCCGGCTGAATCGTATATTCTGCACTGTATTTACAGACTTTTCTTCCTTCCAAATCCTTTCCGGCTCTATTCCGGCCTGAATCAGGTAGGTTTCCATAGCTTTCGCTTCCGTAATATCCTCTCCCGATCCCTGACCGCCGGACACAATAACTGTCGTCTCCGGATGTTCCGCCAGATATTCCGCCGCCCGGTCAAGACGCTGCTTTAAGGCGCGGCTTACACGGGTTCCGCGCACCTGGGCCCCAAGCACTATCACATAGTCACAGGACTTCTGTACTCTCTGTACCATACCGCTCACAATACAGCACTCTGCAGCCAGAAAAACAACAATTCCCAGCAGCAGGAACACTCCGGCTGCCGCACGCATCCACCCGGGAATACGCAGAAAAGCCGTCTGAAGGGCAGATACCCTGCAGACGGCCAGAGCCAGCCAGCACACTGCGCCCAATACGGCCCAGAACCAGGCGAAGGACGCATGGATGCCGGCATATGCAATAATTCCGATATAATAGGCTGTGAAAAGTACTCCCAAAATCAGAAACAGCTTACTCATGCATTTTTTCCGCAGCATTTCTTATACTTCTTTCCGCTTCCGCAGGGACAGGGATCATTTCTGCCAACCTTGGGTCCCTTTACAATCGTACCGGACTTTTTCTGTTCCAGATACAGTTCTTTCTGTTTCTCCTTGGAAAAGATGCTGTCCCACTGAGGCAGCTCATAAAGCCAGTCTGCCTTTGCATCCACCATATTCTTATACAGCTTCTCTTTATCAAATTTGAGAGATACGACAGTATCTTCCTCCATCTCCTCGATGGGATTTGCCTCAACCAGGCTGTCGTTGATACCGTCCAGGAAACCGGTCATGGTCATGACATCCTGTCCGTATTTCTCTGCCAGCTCCTTTACTGTTCCCTTCACTTCAGTATCCGGATCTTCCAGAAGCTGCTCATAAATCCCCTTTTCTATGTTAAAATACTTCGCCCAGAATCTCTGGATATCTCCCTTATTTGCCTTTTCATCATAGGCCATATCACGCCACTGCTTCAATAATGCCATATCTGTCTCTCCATCCTTTATTTTTTCCTGCTTAACTGCCACTGTATTTTCCGAAAGCTTTTGTGCCTTCGTGCATGTCCCTAATGTTATCATCTGCGCCTGCGTTTGTCAATCTTTCTGCACTTTGCAGGCCTGATTTTCCGCCTGTTCAGCGTTGGAACACTCCTATTTCAAAAAGCCGCTGACAATCTGCTCCTCTGCTTCCTGCTCCGTCAGTCCCAGCGTCATCAGCTTCGTCAGCTGTTCTCCTGCAATCTTACCGATAGCCGCCTCATGAATCAGACTGGCATCCAGATTATTTGCATCCAGGGAAGGTACTGCCACCACATGGCCCTCATCCATGAGAATCGCGTCACATTCTGTATGACCGTAGCATTTATTATTGCCGCATATTTTGGAGTTGAATACCTGGCGGGATGTACCCTTGGCCACGGAACGGGAAACCACATTGGCGGTAGAATCCACTCCATCCAGATCCACCTGGAAATTCGTCTCTGCGTACTGCTTTCCATGGGTCATGATTTTTTCTTTGATAATCAGAGTAGCCCCATCTTCCAGCTTTGCAGTTGTATCCCGGATTGTGGAATCCACACCTTTAATCTGAGTAGTCTCCATCTCCATATAACTGTCCGGCTCCATATAAATCACTGTAGTCGGATTCAGAATTCTCTCTCCGGCTCCATCGCCCTCTCCATAATGCTTCTCTACATATTTTACCTTTGCATTTTTTCCGATATGGAAGGTATGAATACCATCATGCTCTGTAGTGTCATCACCGCCGCAGTGAATACCGCAGCCTGCCACAATAGTCACATCAGCGTCTTCTCCGATGTAAAAATCATTATACACCAGATCCTTCAGACCGCTCTGACTTACAATCACCGGAATATGAACGCTCTCATTTCTGGTCCCCGGCTTGATAATAATATCAATACCCGGCTTATCCTCCTTGCTCACGATATCAATATTGGCTGTAGTATTTCTTCCGGACAGGGTTCCGTTGGAACGGATGTTGTACGCTCCTTCCGGTACACTGTGGAGATCTGCTATCTTCTCCAGCATATGCTTCTGTAACTGATCTATTTTCTGTGCCATAATTTCATCCTCTTTTCTCTTGTTCTGCTGCCTGACATTTTCACTCCCGCGGCACTATACTACCTTATCCATCAATGTGCTGCAGGCTTCTGAAGAAGTCAGAAGCTTTGGCAGAACCTCTTCTCTGGTGCCCTGTTCCGACACCTGACCGTCTGCGATAACCACAATGTGATCTGCAATATTCAGAATTCTTTCCTGATGAGAAATAATTACTATAGAACCTTCAATCTTTCTGCGCATTTCCTCAAATACACGAATCAGATTGTTAAAACTCCAGAGATCAATTCCTGCCTCCGGCTCATCAAAAATAGACAGCTTCGTTCCTCTGGCCAGTACCATGGCAATCTCAATGCGCTTCAGCTCACCGCCGGACAGAGACGCATTTACCTCCCGGTTAATATAATCTCTGGCGCAAAGACCTACTTCTGACATATACTGACAGGCTGCATCCAGTGACAGTTTCTCTCCATGGGCCAGATTCAGCAAATCCAGTACCGTCAGTCCTTTAAAACGAACCGGCTGCTGAAACGCAAAGCTGATTCCCTTCCTGGCACGATCTGTAATGGACAGATCCGTAATATCCTCACCGTCCAGCAGAATTTTTCCGGACGTAGGCTTTACAATCCCCGTGATAATTTTGGCCATCGTAGACTTTCCACCGCCGTTCGGTCCTGTAATTACTGTAAATTCATCATCTATTTTCAAACTGACATTTCTCAGGATGTCGATATCCTGGGAATCCTCTGTAACCTGATAACAGATATTCTGTAACTCAAGCATCTTTCTTACGCCTCCTGTGTATCCATTTGTATGAGTAAAGCCCCGGCAGAGCATCTTTTTCTTCCGGAGTATGCCCCATCAGTAGATCATAACAGTACCACAGATCTTTGGCAAGCCCTATTTCAAGAAAAATTTATCTTGATTTTTTTCTGCTGTCCTGTTATAGTAGTAAAACGTAAGGGGCATTAGCGCAGTTGGGAGCGCGCCACACTGGCAGTGTGGAGGTCACGGGTTCAAGTCCCGTATGCTCCAGCATATAAATCAAAGGAAGTGCCTCAAAATCATTGATGACAAATGATTGAGCGGCACTTCTGTTCGTTTCAGATAAAAATCCATAAGCAGCATCTTTGCTGTCGCCGGCCGGGAACTAATCCTTAAGAATCAGTTCCGGCCGGAATCTCAGGTAATCTGATGATACCAGTTTATATTCGATTCCGTTTACCTCTCCCTTAAAACTGTCGTCAAACCGCTCCCGTCCGTGGCAATGCGAATAAATTACCTTAGAGGCGCCGTACTCTTCCGCCATCCGGGTAAAAGGACTTTCCATCTCTCCAATACTGGTTGGCGGATAATGCAGAAACATCAGATACCGGTCAAAACCGGCTGTCTTTGCGGCCTCAAAGGAAGCGCGCAGGCGGACCAGCTCCCGTTTCATAAGCTTATAATAGTGTTCCGGCGCATCCCATCCCTCATAACAGTATCCTTTTGTTCCTACTAACGCATACTCCCCGTAGAAATAGAAATTATTCTGCAGAAATTCCAGGCTGCCGGCATACTGCTCATTCAGCCGCTCCGTCTTTTTCGCATCCCAGAACATATCATGGTTGCCCCGGAGCAAAATCTTCCTTCCCGGCAGCGCCCGGATAAATTCCAGATCTGCCGCGCATTCCTGCAGGTTCCTCCCCCAGGAATGATCCCCTGTGAGGACCACCGTATCCTGAGGCTTCACCCTGCGGTTCCAGTATTTTTCTATTTTCTTCTCATGATTCTTCCATCCCCGGCCGAACAGATCCATAGGCTTATCCACAGAAAAGGCCAGATGAAGATCTCCGATTGCGTACAGGCTCACAGCATCCGCTCCATTCAATCTCATTATAAATAAAAGTATAACTCCGGCTGCCGACTTCCGCAATCCTCTTTACGTTTTCTCTGTGTACACAAAAATCCCCGCCGTTCGTTCCGGCGGGGATTTACTAAAGGGGAGGATATAAGTAATTCGTTTCTCTTTTGTCTAATCCTAGTATAGACAGAATCCTGCCCTTTATACAGAAATTTTCAAAACTTCTATACTTTTTCAGGAAAATATGCTACCCTCAAACTGCGTAGTCATAATCTGACTGCAGTTTCGTTTCAAAGGAAGGAAAATTTCTATGTCCCGAAAGATAAAAAGAATCATCGCCCTGCTGGGCGTAATCATTCTCATCGGTCTGTATCTGACCACGCTGATTCTGGCTTTTGTGGATCCCACAGAGGCGAAGAACTGGCTGAAAGCCTCTCTGGTATGTACCGTGATTATACCGGTATTCTTTTACGCCTATCTGCTGATCTACCGAAATCTGAAGAAATAACTGTTTTTTCACTCAACACCACATCATACCGGTAGACAGAAAGAATCAGTCCTGCCAGAACTGCGCTTACTGTCATGCTAATCTTTCCCTCCGATACAAAAGGCAGATTCACAAAGTCTCCAAACTGAAAGCCCAGATTTTCTGTCAGATAAAACACTGTCTGAAGGCAGAACACCAGACTGCAGGAGAAAGCAGTCAGCTGTCCCAGACGGCTGCGGATCCGGAAAGCCGTCCACAGAGCGGCGGCAGGAAGTGCCAGAATCAAAATTGTCAGCGCCAGGGCCGGCACCCAGCCGTACCGGAGGGCCCACCAGGAAATCCGATAGTTTTCCATATAATATTGGGGCAGAATCTGACGAAGCTCTGGGTTCTGCAGCCACTGCATCCTGTATTCCACATACTCCTCAAAGTCCTTTTCATCTTCATCTGAATTAGTTCCTCCCCAGTTTCCCTCTCCATCTTCATAATACCATTGGGATGTGCCGTACCGGATAAGCTCTTCTTCTGACAGCTGAATTTCTCCGAAGGGTCTTATTCTGCCCAGTAGCTCACGAATCAGCACATTGTTATAGGAATCATCCCATGCGCTTGTGACTGACGCCTGAGTCTCGGGATACAGAAACAGCTGCAGATTTTCCTTTACTCTTCCCCACTGGGGCACTGCCCAGCACAGAAGCAATACGAAAAGGCCTGTCAGAGCTGCCGCAGTTCCCGGAATCTTCGGAGCATTGGTCCAGCCCTTTACCAGCAGATAACAGACTGTTCCCAGACACCCGAAAAGCAGAATCAGCAGCGGCAGAAAGGTTCTTTCACCAAAAAAGGTTCCCTTCGCCAGTACAATTCCTGCCGCCTGATAACAGAAGAGAAAGACAAGCGCCTTTACAAAATGAGCTCTTCTTCTGTAAAGAATCACCGCCCCCACAGGAACTGCAAGCTGCAAGACTGCCGCATACACCCCAGAACCACACAGGTGCCATATTAATTTCTCAGGTTCCGGATAAATTGCCAGACTTATGTCCGTTGTGTCACTTCCTGCTGCCCAATCCAGTATCATTTCTTGAAAAAAGTAAAGAATTCCAAGAAACAGAAGAACAGACAGAAATGTCACGCAAACTGCTTTTGTATGCTTCAGCAGGATCGGGTAGCCAAACCTGGTTACCAGAAAGAGCACCAGAAGTCCCCAGACATAATAAAAGTAATCCCGGACTGCCCAAATCGCCCCAAAAAGGCTGAATTCCAGCCCGTTTCGCAGTACCTCTCCGGCAAGCCCCAGAACACACAGTGCCAGAACCAGGACAAGAAGAGGCGTGGCAGTACGCAGTCGGTGCTGCCTGTTCAGTTCCAGTCCCACCACATCTGCCGCACCCATGTCCCGGATGGAACGCCGGTAAGCTTCCTTTTCCTCCAGACCGTATTCCATATAAAGCTCGGCCTTATCCTCAATATGCCCCCGAAGCTCTTCGTTTACTTCGGAAAGTCCTATCTTGCAGGAAATCTGGTCATCCACATCTCGCAGAAAATTCTCCACCTCTTCATGCCGTTCACACGATTCAGTAAGCAAGCGCCGCACCTCCTCCCAGAACGGCACGCACAGCCTTTTCATAGGTTTCCCATTCATCCTGCTTTTTTTTCAGCAGCCTCTGCCCCTTCCCGGTCAGATGGTAATATTTCCGGATCCGTCCCGTGTCCGCCGCCTTTTCATAGCTTTCTACCGCCCCTTCTTCCTCCAGAGCGTGCAGCACCGGATACATGGTTCCCTCCTTCATGGAAAATACATGCTCACTTCTCTCCTCCAGTTCCCGAATCATCTGATATCCGTACATATCTTCTTCCTCCAGCAGCTTCAGAAGAAGCAGAGACGTGCTGGCCGCCATCATCTTCTTATCCATCTTCATTCCTCCTTTCTTTCCAGTATCCACGCTTATACCTGGATTCTCTATGTATCAAGAATACCTTGTTAATCTAGGTATGTCAAGAAAAAAAGCAGTACAGAACCTCTTTTGCTCTGTACTGCCCTTTGTTTTTATGTATTGCTGTTATACTATTACTTTTCTTCTCCGATCCCCAGCTTACGCAGCTCTTCCTGGGCCTGTTCCCGGGAATGGAAAAGAATTCCATGAATTCCAAGATTCTCTGCAGCTTTGATATTTTCCGGTCTGTCATCAATGAAAACGGACTCTTCCGGAAGAATCTGATATCTGTCCATCAGAAGACGGAACGCTGCCGGATCCGGCTTAATCAGATGTTCACGATAGGAAAGAATATAACCGTCCATGAATTCCAGAAAATCCAGTTTATCCTCCCGCTGATCGTAAATATGTTTTGGCCAGTTGGAAAGCGCAAAAACACGAATTCCTTTTTGTTTCAGTTCCTGCACCCAGGGAACTGAAAAATCCCACTTCTGGATACAGGCGCCGAGATTCTCATAGGTTTTCCGAATCTCTGCCTCATACTCCGGTGCATTAGAGACAAAATCCTGAATCTCTTCTTCTTCTGTCAGGAGCCCCTTGTCATGTTCTTCCCAGTCAGGACTTAAGAATACTGCCTGCTCTACAGCACGATAGGCAGTCTCCTCCGGTACAATACCGCGAAGGTATTCTTCCCATCCAAAACCGGCCAGCACTCTTCCAATATCAAAAATCACTGTATTTTTCATGCTTCAGCCTGCTTATTTTCTGTAGATGATATCATCGCGGCCCGGTCCGTTGGATACCATGGTAATCGGGCATTCAATATGTTTCTCCACAAATTCAATATACTTCCGGCAGTTCTCCGGCAGATCCTCGTACTTCTTAATACCGCGAATATCACACTTCCAGCCCGGAAGAATCTCATAAACCGGTTTCGCCTTTTCAAGAAGATAAGTGGTCGGGAAATCTGTCGTCACCTGACCGTCAATTTCGTAACCTACACAGACCGGAATCTCGTCCAGATATCCGAGAACATCCAGAACCGTGAAAGCTACGTCTGTGGCACCCTGAAGCCGGCAGCCATATTTGGAAGCCACACAGTCAAACCATCCCATTCTTCTGGGACGTCCTGTGGTTGCTCCGTACTCTCCGCCGTCTCCGCCTCTGCGTCTCAACTCATCTGCCTCTTCACCGAAGATCTCGCTTACGAAAGCTCCTGCTCCTACAGCGCTGGAATATGCCTTGCAGACAGTGATAATCTGTTTAATCTCATAAGGCGGAATTCCGGCGCCGATAGCGCCGTAAGCTGCCAGGGTAGACGAAGACGTTACCATCGGGTAGATACCGTGATCCGGATCCTTCATGGAGCCAAGCTGACCCTCCAGCAGAATATTTTTCCCTTCATGAATGGCATCCCAGAGATACTTAGATACATCACATACATAAGGAGCAACCATCTCCTTATATCCCATCAGCTCTTCATACAGCTTATCCTGATCCAGAGCCGGCTTATGATAAAGGTTCTCCAGCAGAGTATTTTTCTGAATGCAGACATTCGCAATTTTTTCCCGCAGATAGCTTTCATCTGCAAAGAGCTCGCTTACCTGAAAACCAATCTTCGCATATTTATCTGAATAAAAGGGAGCGATGCCCGACTTGGTGGAGCCAAAGGACTTACCGCCCAGACGCTCCTCCTCGCACTGATCAAACAGGATATGATAAGACATCACGATCTGCGCCCGGTCTGACACAAGAATCTTCGGCATCGGAACGCCCTGATCCACAATGCTCTGAATCTCCCGGAACAGAACCGGAATATTCAGCGCCACGCCGTTTCCGATAATGCTGGTGGTGTGATCATAGAACACACCGGACGGCAGTGTATGCAGCGCGAATTTTCCGTAATTATTTACGATGGTGTGGCCTGCGTTGGCACCGCCCTGAAAACGGACAATAATATCGGACTCCTGGGCAAGCATATCCGTGATCTTTCCTTTTCCCTCGTCACCCCAGTTTGCTCCTACAACTGCTTTTACCATAACCTGTTATCCCTCCATTGGCTATTGGGTACGACAGCGCCAAACGTTGCCGTACCTGTATAAATTCAATCAAACGACTTTAAGTATACATGCTTTTCCCGCAAAAGTAAATCTATTATTTTTTATTTCTTCGCTTTTCCCAGATATGCCGCCCGCACTTCCTCATTTTCCAGAAGTTCTTCTCCTGTACCTGTCAGTGTAATTCGCCCTGTCTCCATAACATATCCCAGATTTGCAGCTTTCAGCGCCATGTTGGCATTCTGCTCTACCAGAAGAATGGTTACCCCCTGCTGATTAATCTCCCGGATAATATCAAATACACCCTGAACAATCAGCGGCGCAAGGCCAAGGGAAGGCTCATCCATCATAATCAGAGCCGGCTTTGACATGAGAGCCCGGCCAATGGCCAGCATCTGCTGCTCGCCTCCTGAAAGGGTTCCTGCCAGCTGCCAGGAACGTTCCTTCAGCCGTGGGAACAGATCATATACCCATTTCAAATCTTCCTCTATCGGATCCTTTCTCATATAAGCGCCGATTTTCAGATTTTCCAGTACTGTCATATCCGGAAAGACTCTGCGTCCTTCCGGTACAAGCGTAATCCCTTTTGATACAATCTGATCCGCAGGAAGACCTGCGAGCTCCTGCCCCTCAAACTGAATGCTCCCACTCTCCGGCTTTACAAGGCCCACTATAGAACGCAGAGTTGAACTTTTTCCGGCTCCGTTAGCTCCAATCAGCGTCACAACCTGTCCTCTGGGAACACGGAAACTGATATCCTTCACCGCCTTGATTCCACCATAAGATACATTCAGTTCTTTAATTTCCAGTATATTTTCACTCATCCTGCGCACCTCCCAGATAAGCCTCGATTACCCGGGGATTGCTGCGAATTTCCTCCGGATTTCCCTCCGCAATGGATTTTCCGAAATCCAGCACATAAATGCGATCCGAAATCTCCATAACCAGATCCATATGATGCTCTATCATAAAAATGGTCAGCCCGAATTCATCCCGGATACGTCCGATAAACTGTGTCAGCTCCAGAGTCTCCTGTGGATTCATGCCTGCCGCCGGCTCATCCAGGAGCAGCAGCTCCGGCTGCGTTGCCAGCGCCCTGGCAATCTCCAGATGACGCTGCTTTCCATAAGGAAGTGCTGTAGCCAGTTCGTCTCTCACATCAGTAAGTCCCACGATTTCCAGAAGTTCTTCTGCTTCCTGGCGCATCCTTGCTTCTTCTCTGGCATTCAGCCGGAAAGTTGCCGTGAATACATTACTGGTACGCCGCAGATGTTTTGCAATCAGAATATTTTCAAAAACCGTCTGACTCTTAAACAGACGGATATTCTGGAAAGTACGTGCAATTCCCATGGCAGTGATTTTATCCGGTGTAGGCGCCAGTGCTCTGTGTCCCGTATAAGTGACCGGATTCTCACCACGGTAAAGCTTTTTCATTTTACCCTGGGGATGATTCTGAATGATTTTATTTCCTTTATAGTAAACAGCTCCATTGGTGGGTGCATATACGCCTGTAATAACATTAAACGCGGTAGTCTTGCCCGCTCCGTTAGGTCCGATCAGAGAGATGATCTCTCCTTTATTAACCTCCAGATTCAGATTATCTACAGCAATGACTCCCCCAAACTGCATCGTTACATTTTCAACTTTTAAGACATTTTCCTTGCTCATTTGGAAGCGCCTCCTTCCGCAGTCTGTCCTTTCTTAAACCGCTTCCGTAAAAATTTCCGGACGGCTTCCACCGAAAACTCCCGATCTCCCATGAGCCCCTTGCGGTAGAAAAGAACAATTGCCATGATAATCAGTGAAAATACAACCTTACGGAATCCGGGGCGCATAAAGGTCAAATGAAAATCCCCGATATAAAGGTTGGAGTTATCCAGAAAACGCAGCCACCATTCCGAACAGGCAATAAACAGGAAAGAACCAAGGCAGCTTCCCGTAATGGATCCAATACCTCCGATTACCACAATCAGAAGAATCTCATAGGTCATGGCCGACTTAAACATGGACGCCTGAATGGTCGTCTGATACATAGCCAGCAGACCACCGGAAATACCTGCAAAAAAGGAACTGATCACAAATGCCAGCTGCTTATGATGAGCCAGATTAATTCCCATAGCCTCAGCAGCGATTTCATCATCCCGAATCGCCTTAAAAGCGCGTCCGTAAGTGGAATTAATGAGGAGCACAATCAGTCCGATACAGATTCCTGCCACAACAAAGGGATAGAGTACTGACTGGAATGTCGGAAAATTTCTCAGCAGATTGGAACCATTCGTCAGAGGCCCCAGTTTATCCCACTGGAAAACTGCACGGATAATTTCTGCAAATCCCAGAGTGGCAATAGCCAGATAATCACTTTTCAGCCTCAGTACCGGAAGACCGATCAGAAAAGCAAACACGGCTGCCACGATACCACCCGCAATCAAAGCTAACGGCACGGGAATCGCGAACTGAACGATACCGCCGTCAAAATACTGGTATACGCTTGCCCTGGACTCCGGTGGAATAGTCAAAATAGCATATGTATAGGCCCCGAGAAGCATGAAGCCTGCCTGTCCCAGTGAAAACAGCCCTGTAAATCCATTCAGAAGATTCATAGATACCGCCACCAGAGCGTAAATAGCGCCTTTTTTCAGAACCATGAAAAGCATGGAGCCGGAAGGAACGGTCTGCTCCAGAATAAACAAAAGCAGAAACAGTGCCGCAATCAGGCACACGTTCCATATAATAGTTGTCTGTTTTTTCATCTTTCGCCGCCTCCTTACACCTTATCAATCGCTTTCTCACCGAAAAGTCCTGTGGGCTTCGCAATAAGAATAACTATCAGCAGGGCAAAGGTAAACGCGTCTGAAAAAGTGGTCCATCCCAGACCCTTAATGATATTTTCACAGATACCGATGATAAATGCTCCGATTACAGCTCCCGGTATAGAACCGATACCGCCAAACACGGCTGCCACAAACGCCTTAAGGCCGGGCATGGCTCCTGCCGTCGGCGTAACACCCGTATAATTCGTAAAATAGAGCATACTTCCGACTGCTGCCAGAAAACTTCCGATAATAAAGGTCATAC
>CALWGE010000025.1 GCA_944378225.1 uncultured Merdimonas sp. | reverse complement strand
GCCAGAATAATATTTGCACAGTCATTAACTGTTACAAAGTTGGTAATGCACTGTACCAGAGGTTCCTTTTCTTTTACAATTCGCAGTATTTCCGTAAATTTTTTCATCTTTTCCCCCTCAATTCAGCTCTTTCTGCATTCGTCCGAATACCCTTGTTTTCCGGAGAATGAGCACCACGGCCACGCCCATGGCGCCGCCCACTGCAGCCGCCGGTATATAGAACGGAATGTAATAAAAGGGCGACTGGACATCCAGTCCATAAAAAAGCCGCATCAGAGGATAAGAAGCCATTGCTCCAAAAAATCCTGTTCCTATGACTTCTCCTGCAAAAACAAGGTATATATTTTTTGTCTTCCGATAGAGCAACCCGCCCAGAATTGGCCCAAAGACGGCTCCTGTCACCGCCTGAATCGTACGTCCGGACATCATCCGCATACAGCCGCAGAGAAGCGCTGCCAGGAATCCGTACCACGGCCCCACAAAAACCGCAGCCAGTACATCCACAAAGTGCTGAAAAGGCGCCATAGCAGGAAAGTAGACAAATGTATTCAATACATAAGCCAGACATGCAAAGAGTGCCGTCAATACCATTTTCTTTGTTGCGTTTCTTTCGTTCCTATTCATAATATCCACTCCTTTGATCTTCAGGAAACGTCTGTGACAGCAGCGCTTCCCTTTTATGTACAGCTGTATGTCTGCTGCTACAGCAGATACACCTGCCAGGACTTTTAATCAAAGCCCATAGAAAGCGGTCGAGACTTACTGGTCTCCTCTCACGCCGGAACACGGCTTCCCATCGCTGTCATACAGAACACAGGGCGCTCCCCCTCTGTCCGCCGCATTTATCTGCGGAATAACGTTTTCCTCCTCTCTCAAAAAAGTGCTCACACAGTCCAGGCTTTCTGTTTTACACAGCCAGGCGTCTTCATACACAAAGAAAAAAGGAGACACCTTACGGTGTCTCCTAAAAATCTTCTTGATTTCCTACGGCGGCATTATCCGCATCAGGTTCTTCGGGTCATGAACGGTATCATTTCAAATCTCAGCCGGCTTTCCGCCAGCTCCCCGTTTCACTGTGCAATTGAGTGTATTATAACACTGCCGAGGAAAAGATGCAAGAATAGTTCTTTCTATCTGTTTTGCGGTTTTACATCATTCCGCCCATTCCGCCGCCTGCGGGCATTGCGGGTGCGGGCTCTTTAATATTCGCAACACAGCTCTCTGTGGTCAGGAATGTAGATGCCACACTGGTAGCATTCTGCAGGGCACTTCTGGTAACCTTTGCCGGATCCAGGATACCTTCCTTTACCATATCCACATACTCTTCATGCAGAGCATCGAAGCCGATTCCCGGCTCGCTCTCCTTTACCTTGTTGATGATAACAGAACCTTCCAGACCTGCGTTGGCTGCGATGTGGAACAGCGGAGCCTCCAGAGCCTTCAGGATTACCTTTACACCAGTCTTTTCATCGCCGTCTGTGGTATCAAGCAGCTTAGCCACTTCCTTTGTAGCATGGATATAAGCAGATCCGCCGCCTGCAATGATGCCTTCCTCTACAGCTGCTCTTGTTGCATTCAGAGCATCCTCCATACGAAGCTTTGCTTCCTTCATCTCAGTTTCAGTAGCTGCGCCTACACGGATAACTGCTACGCCGCCTGCCAGTTTGGCAAGTCTCTCCTGCAGCTTCTCGCGGTCGAAATCAGAGGTGGTCTCCTCGATCTGAGCACGAATCTGAGCGATTCTCTTGTCGATCTCTTCCTTGGATCCTGCGCCCTCAGCGATGATGGTGTTCTCCTTCTGAACCTTTACAGATTTTGCAGTTCCCAGCATCTCAAGTGTAGCATCCTTAAGCTCAAGTCCAAGCTCCTCAGAAATCACCTGTCCGCCTGTCAGAACAGCGATGTCACGCAGCATCTCTTTTCTTCTGTCGCCGTAGCCCGGAGCCTTTACACCTACTACTACGAAGGTTCCGCGCAGCTTGTTCATAACCAGAGTTGTCAGAGCCTCGCCCTCGATATCCTCGGCAATGATCAGCAGCTTTCTGCCGCACTGAACGATCTGCTCCAGCAGCGGAAGAATCTCCTGAGTATTGGAAATCTTCTTATCTGTAATCAGGATGTACGGATTATCCAGATTTGCTTCCATCTTCTCCATGTCTGTAGCCATGTAAGCAGAAATGTATCCGCGATCAAACTGCATACCTTCTACCAGATCCAGCTCTGTCTTCATGGATTTTGATTCTTCAATGGTAATAACGCCGTCGTTGGAAACCTTTTCCATAGCGTCTGCTACCATGTTACCTACTTCCTCATCTCCGGAAGATACAGCAGCAACTCTGGCAATCTGATGCTTTCCGGTTACCTTGCTGCTCATGTTCTTAATAGATTCCACAGCTGCATCAGTAGCCTTCTTCATACCCTTTCTGAGAACGATCGGGTTAGCTCCTGCAGCCAGATTCTTCATTCCTTCATGAATCATTGCCTGTGCCAGAACTGTAGCTGTGGTGGTTCCATCACCTGCAACGTCATTGGTCTTGGTAGCTACTTCCTTTACCAGCTGAGCTCCCATGTTCTCAAAAGCATCCTCAAGCTCTACCTCTTTCGCGATGGTTACACCGTCATTGGTGATAAGGGGAGCGCCATACTGCTTATCAAGAACTACGTTTCTTCCTTTCGGTCCAAGAGTTACTCTTACTGTATTCGCCAGTTTATCCACACCGGCCTCTAATGCGGCTCTAGCATCTACGCCATACTTAATTTCCTTTGCCATTTTAAGTTTCCTCCAGTCTTATTCTTTCTTTGAATTATTCTACAATCGCAAGGATATCGTTCTGTTTTACGATGATATATTCCTCATCGCCCATCTTTACTTCATTTCCGGCATACTTGGAATAGATTACTCTGTCACCGGCCTTTACATGCATCGTAACTTCTTTTCCGTCTACCATTCCGCCAGGTCCTACCGCGATAACTTCTGCCTGCTGCGGCTTCTCCTGTGCCTTGCTTGCCAGGATGATACCAGACGCTGTGGTCTCCTCTGCCTCAAACTGCTTCAGTACAACTCTGTCTCCTAATGGTACTAATTTCATTTCTATTCCTCCTTGGATCCATTACTGTCCTTATATTATTAGCACTCACTTATATCGAGTGCTAACCTACGGATATTATATTAATGCTAACCCATTTATTTGTCAACAGATTTTTCGGAATTTATTCTTTTTTTATATTTAAAAAGACATGCATCCTTTTGAGAATGCATGTCCTTCAAAACAGATTTCTTTCTTATGAATATAAACAGCTGTGGCACATATACAACTATGCTTTTTTCAGCTTCGCCAGCTCGTCAAACACCACATCATTTACAACCTTGATATAGGTTCCCTTCATTCCCGAAGAGCGTGATTCAATGACACCGGCGCTTTCAAATTTGCGCAGAGCGTTCACGATCACAGAGCGGGTAATTCCCACACTGTCCGCGATACGGCTGGCTACCAGAACGCCTTCTGTACCCTTCAGTTCATCAAAAATATGGGTAATGGCTTCCAATTCGGAAAAGGACAGCGTACTGATAGCAGATTTCACAATCTGAACCTTACGTTTCTCCTCCTCATTTTCCTCATTTACAGAACGCATCATCTCCAGTCCCACTACCGTGGTTCCGTATTCACTCAAAATAATATCATCAATGTCATACTGCTCTTTGTATTTGTACAGGAAAAGCGTACCCAGTCTTTCTCCGGCAATATCGATCGGTGTGATAATCGCCTGGTAATCACTGATATTTCCAGAAACAAAACCCAGAGTCTGCAGATTTACATTTTCTTTTGTGGAAAGAATACTTAAGAGACGCTCATTCAGAGCCTCATCAATATGCTCGCCCACCTTATCTGTAATCAGCTCCTGTATTACCTCGACACCTTCGCAGCGGCTGGCGCCCAAAATCTTTCCTTTCCGGCTGATTACCAGAATATTTGAATTCAAAATTTCCGTCAATACCACACAGATGTCGTTAAATACCACTTTGCTGGAGCTGTTGTTATGCAGCAGCTTATTGATCTTCCTTGTTTTGTCTAATAATTGTACACTCACTGTATTCCCTCCGTTGTACATTCTAGGAATCTCTCTCCCTCTGTTTTCTCTAATACAAAGAAAACATTTCAAAAAGGCGATTTTATTATAGTAAAACTTTAACACATACTTTCAAATTTTACAATCACCTTTTTCAAAAAATTCTGACAAATCAGCAGCTTTTTTAATTTCTGCTTTCTTCTGTCTCTTCTTTCTTACTTTTTACATAGCCGCAGGTTTGATTGGCACAGACCAGTTTATTTCCCTTCTCTACCATGTAGCTTCCGCATGTCGGACATTTCTCTTCGGAAGGCTTCTGCCAGGACATGAAATCACACTCCGGATTATTCTCGCAGCCATAATATTTACGGCCCTTTTTTGTTCTGCGCAGAACCACATCTTTCCCGCATTTCGGACAGGCTACGCCTATTTTTTCCAGATACGGCTTTGTGTTGCGGCATTCCGGGAAGCCGGGGCAGGCCAGGAAACGACCATGGGGACCATATTTGATTACCATGTGACGGCCGCACTGATCGCAGATCACATCCGTGACTTCATCCTCTACCTTTACTTCCTGAAGTTCCTGTTCGGCCGCCTCCACTGCCGCCTCCAGATCGGGATAAAAATTTTCCACTACAGTCTTCCAGTCCACAGTTCCCTCTTCCACCCGGTCCAGAAGTCCCTCCATATTGGCCGTAAAATCTGTTTCCACGATACTTGGGAAGGCCTGCTTCATCATATTATTGACTACCTCACCCAGCTCTGTCAGATAAAGATTCTTATTCTCTTTTACCACATACCGGCGCGCAAGAATCGTTGTTATCGTAGGCGCATAAGTACTTGGCCGGCCGATTCCCAGTTCCTCCAGAGTTTTTACAAGAGCTGCTTCCGTATAGTGTGCGGGCGGCTGGGTAAAATGCTGTTTGCTCTCAAATTTCTGGAACGACAGGACCGTATCTGTACTGAGTCCCTTCAGAATCCGGCTGTCTCCTTCTTTTTCTTCTTCCTGTGCATACACAGACAGGAAACCATCAAAAGACACTCTGGATGCAGACATCGTAAAACGATAGTCCCCGCCGTCAATTTTAACCGAAGAGGTCTCATAGACTGCATCTGCCATCTGACTGGCTGCAAAACGTTTCCAGATCAGCTGATAGAGACGGAACTGCTCCCGTGTGAGCGAATCCTTCAGAGCCGCCGGCGTCCGGGCCAAATCAGTGGGGCGGATTGCTTCATGGGCGTCCTGAATCTTTTTTGTGGAAGCTTTTCCTGACTGCCCTGCAGATACATAAGAATCTCCATAAACAGAACTGATATACGATCTGGCTGCTTTTTCTGCCTCCTCTGACACACGGGTGGAATCCGTACGCAGATATGTGATAACACCGACCGTGCCATTTCCCTTAATATCAATTCCTTCATAAAGCTGCTGTGCAACACTCATGGTTTTCTGCGTGGAAAAGTTCAGTGTCTTTGACGCTTCCTGCTGAAGGGTACTTGTAGTGAATGGAAGCGGCGCTTTCTTCACTCTTTCTCCTTTTTTTACTTCACTGATTTGGAAGGCCGCATTTTCCAGAGATGCAAGCACCTGATCCAGTTCTTCTTTGGAACCCAGCGTCATTTTTTTGGATTTTGTTCCATAAAAATGCGCCTGCAGCGGTTTTTTCCCGCCCTCCGCCAGAAAATCCGCATCCAGAGTCCAGTATTCTTCCGGAACAAAAGCATTTATCTCTTCTTCCCTGTCAGCAATCAGACGTAAAGCTACTGACTGCACCCGTCCTGCACTCAGTCCTCTCTTCACCTTTGCCCACAGAATCGGACTGATCCTGTATCCCACCATGCGATCCAGCATTCGGCGGGCCTGCTGGGCATTTACCAGGTTCATGTCAATTGCTCTTGCATGTTTCAGCGACTCTCTGACTGCCGTTTTTGTAATCTCATTAAAGGTAATCCGGTATACCTTTTTCCCTTCCAGATTCAGCGCCTGAGACAGATGCCAGGAAATCGCTTCTCCCTCGCGGTCAGGGTCAGTAGCCAGATAAATTTTATCAGCCTTCTTCGCCTCTTTCCGAAGCTTGGCAAGAATCTCTCCCTTTCCGCGGATTGTGATATATTTAGGCTCATAACCATGTTCTGCGTCAAACCCCAGCTGGCTTTTCGGCAAATCACGTACATGACCCTGGGAGGCCAGTACCTCGTAGTTGGCTCCCAGGAACTTCTTGATGGTTTTCACCTTAGCCGGAGACTCTACGATAACCAGATTTTTTGCCATTTATCCTTCCTCTTTCTCTGAAATATATTTCCTACAGTTTCTTTGCAGCTGCATAGTAATTTCTGGATACCTCTTTTGCATATCCCTTCAGCTGCAGTTTGGCCAGAATACGCAGGGCATCCTGAGGCGAAAGCTGTGTCGCCTCGCAGATTTCCCCCAGATTCTGGGCCTGTAAACGTAGACAACTATACACTAAATATTCAGACCTTTCAAGAGTAATTTTATTCTTTTGCACATTTTTCATGTTAATTCCCGGTAAAATCATCAAATCTTCCATCAGCTTTTCCGGTGATACCGCCAGTCCCGCTCCCTGTCGGATAAGATTATGGCATCCCTCGCTTAAAGCTTCTCCCAGAGGTCCGGGAACGGCATAAACATCACGCCCCTGTTCCAGCGCGCAATCAGCTGTAATAAGCGAGCCGCTTTTTTCTTTTGCTTCTATTATAAGAACTGCGTCTGCAAGACCGCTCAGAATACGATTTCGCAACGGGAACAGAAATGTGAGCGGACGAATGCCGGGAGGACTCTCAGAAATCAGTCCGCCTTTCTTTTCCATCTCCATATAGATATCTCTGTTTTCCTCCGGATAACATCTGTCGACTCCGCCTGCCAGAACCGCATAGGTTTCTCCGCCCGCAGCAAGCGCCCCTCTGTGGCTGGTTCCATCTATCCCACGGGCCATACCGCTGATAATCTGTACCCCCTGCCCTGCCAGCTCTTTGGCAAACCAATAAGAAACGCTGTTTCCATAGGCACTGCAGTTTCTGGCACCCACAATAGCCACTGCCGGTCTGTCATCCGAAGGCAGCGTTCCACGGAAAAAGAGACCACAGGGCGCATCTGTAAGCCCTTTCAGACGGGAAGGGTATTCTTCTTGTTCCATGCTCACAAAACGAATCCCCAACCTGGCCAGCCGTTCCCTCTCTTGAGAAAAATTCCATCTTTTTCTTCCTGCGCAGAATGCCGAAAGTTTTTTCTCATTTCGAGGTGAAACCATTCGTATCTCCTCTTCCGCGGCATGAAATACAGCCATAGGTGTCCCAAACCGTTTCAGAAGCTTTTTCTCCAGCGACGGTTCCGAAAAAAGAGATGCACAGAACCAGTGCCAGTATTCTTCCATTCCTTCTCTGCTTTGTTTTTCCATTTCTCATACCCCTCTCAGCCATTCACTCCGTTCCAGGGGCCGATATCCCAGAGCTTCCAGAATATGTTCTTCCAGAACTCTTTCTTCTCCGGCCAGATCTGCTATGGTTCTGGATACGCGCAGCAGCCGGTGATATGCCCTGGCACTCAGCGACAGCTTCTCAAACGCCTGTTTTAAAAGCTTTTTCTCCGCTATCCCCAGGCGACAGAAATATTCTGTATCCCGAATCCCCAGGCGGGAATTAAAGCACGCATTTTCTCCCCCAAACCGTTCTTTCTGAATACGATGAGCTTCCTCTACCCTCTTTCGTATCGCAGCCGAGTTTTCATTCTCTTTTCCTTTCTGCAATTCCTCATAGGAAAGTTTGGGTACCTGTATACAGAGATCAATCCGATCCAGAAGAGGCTGGCTTAAACGCCCCAGATATCTGGCTATCTCGCGCGGAGAACAGCTGCAGTGATTTCGATCCGGATAACAGCCACAGGAACATGGATTCATAGCTGCCACCAGCATAAAATCCGCCGGAAATACATAAGTACCTGCCGTCCTGGAAATACAGATCCGATGCTCCTCCAGTGGCTGCCTTAAAATCTCCAATGCTGAACGACGAAATTCCGGCAGTTCATCCAGAAAAAGAATTCCGCCGGTACTCAGGGAAATTTCACCAGGCAGCGGAAGTCGGCCACCTCCTGCCAAAGCCTCTGCCGTCGTTGTATGATGAGGCGCCCGAAAAGGACGCCTGGTAAGAAGAGGGGATTCAGGGGTCAACAAACCTGCTACACTGTATATTTTTGTAATCTTCAGGCTCTCTTCCAACGTCATTCCCGGCAGAATTCCGGGAATTCTTCTTGCAATCATTGTCTTGCCTGAACCCGGAGGCCCTATCATCAGAAGGTTATGCATCCCGGCTGCGGCAATCTCCGCAGCCCGTCGTATGGCTTTCTGTCCGCGAATCTGTGAAAAGTCTTCCTTTTCCTCCGAAGCATGCCTTTCCAGCAGCTCCCCGGTATCTGCCGTTGCCGGTATCCCTTTTTCCGGATGACGGAGCAATTCTATCAGTTCTGCCAGATCCGATACCCCTATCACTTCTGTTTTCTGAATTAAAGCGCCTTCCCGGGCATTTACCGCGGGAACAATACATCTCTTTACACCTGCTTCACCAGCCGCCTCTGTCAGGGCCAGTACTCCCGGAATTCCCAGTACCTGTCCGCTCAGGCTGAGCTCTCCTGCTATCATCAGACCCTCCAGATTTTCTGCCGGGATTTTCTGAATAGAGGCCAGTACAGCAGCTGCCACCGCCAGATCGAAACGGGTTCCCGCCTTCCTCACACTGGCCGGAGCAAGATTCACAGTAATCCTCTTTGCAGGAAGCGGACAACCTACATTTTTCAGGGCTGTCCGTACCCTGTCTCCTGCTTCCTTCACCTCAGACGCCAGATATCCCACCAGCAGAAACTGCGGCAATCCGTCACTGACATCTGCTTCCACACGAACCGGGTAAGCATCCACTCCGCCGATTCCTGCAGACCACACTTTACTGAACAATCAGTATCCTTCCTTTCTCTATCCTGTCTGTCTCGTTATCTTCTGTCTGTTCATATATAAGGAAATTGCCCGGCGAACGCCGGCTGAACCTTCCGTATCCTCAGAATGTGATACGGGATATTATTATCTTACCGCGCCTTTTTTGAAAAGTCACGCGATTCTCCTTTTATTTGTAAAATTCAGCAGATTGCACACATGCTTTTATCCTCTTACCAACCGGCAAATGCCTGAAACCTGGTTTTGGACTTTTCCGTTCTCTCACTGTTACAATATAATCCGAACAGCGAGCAGGAGAAAGTCCTTTCCCAGATTTCTGGCGTTCCGTTTCAGAAGTACTGCCTAAGCTTCATCAATGCGTTTTTCTCAATTCTGCTGATATAAGAGCGGGAAATTCCAAGTTCTCCGGCGATCTCCCGCTGCGTATACTCTCTTCCATTGTAAAGTCCGTACCGCATAATCAGAACCTTACGTTCCCGTGGGGTCAGGACTTCGCCCAGCAGTTCATACAGCCTTTTACTGTCCGCTTTCAGGCTTATCTGTGAGAACGCATCCCGCTCACCACTTTCCATGATATCCAGCAGATGAATCTCATTTCCTTCCTTATCTGTGCCGATGGGCTCATAGCAGGATGTCTCCCGGGCTGTCTTTTTCTTTGCCCGAAAATACATCAGAAGCTCATTCTCCACACAACGGGCCGCATACGTCGCCAGACGGGGCCCTTTTTCACTGTTAAAAGTGGTAATGGCCTTGATAAGTCCTATCGTTCCTATGGAAATCAGATCCTCCATCTCTTCTTCCGGGCTCTGGTACTTTTTAACAATATGGGCCACAAGCCGGAGATTATGCTCCACCAGGATATCACGTGCATGAGCGTCGCCCTCTTTGAGTCTCTGCAGGTAATACTGCTCCTCTTTCGCCGGCAATGGCTGCGGAAAAGTTTTCAAAAAGGCACCTCTTTGGTGGATTTATATTATCTTATGATAACTCCGCCAAAGAAGTGCCTTTCCTAAATTTCTATTCTTTTATAACGCGAATCATACATGCTGTTTGTCAGTTTTCCTGCTCTTTTCTACGAAGAATGTCATAAAGATCTGCCTGCTCCGAAAGCTTCACCTGAAGCTTCTGCTGCGGATGAGGAGCGCTTTCCATAAGGTTTCCGTCTTCATCCCGGATTTCCAGAACCACTGCTTCCGGATTGCTGCCGTCAGGCTTCATGATTTCTATCTTCTCTCCGACAGAAAATTTATTGCGCTGTTCTGTCAGAATGCCTCCGTCTTCCGCCGCACCGTTGACCATTCCCAGATACGTATATCCCTTCCGGTACGTATTGCTGTCATAAATCTGCGCACTCTCGTCCGGTCTTCCAAAGAAAAAGCCTGTGGTGAACTCCCGGTAGGTGCAGGCCGCAATCTGCTCTTTATACCATGCCATATTGCCGCGGTACAGTTTCTCTGATTCCAGACAGTCATCAATCGCTTTCCGGTAGGTCCGGGCTACTGTGGCCACATACAGGGCCGTCTTCATCCGTCCTTCAATCTTGAAGCTGTCTATACCAACCTCCAGAAGCTCCGGAATATGCTCTATCATACAGAGATCTTTGGAGTTGAAAATAAAGGTCCCCCGTTCATTTTCATAAACAGGAAGATACTCGCCGGGCCTGGATTCTTCCATTACCGCGTATTTCCAGCGGCAGGGATGGGTACAGGCGCCCTGATTTGCGTCTCTTCCGGTGAAATAATTGCTCAGCAGACAGCGGCCGGAATAGGAAATACACATCGCGCCATGCACAAAGGTCTCTATCTCCATATCATCCGGAATCTGTTTCCGGATTTCACGAAGTTCCTCAAGAGAAAGCTCCCGGGCAGAAACCACACGTTTTGCCCCCTGCTGATGCCAGAAACGCCAGGTCATCCAGTTCGTATTGTTCGCCTGCGTGCTGATATGACGCTCTATCTCCGGACAAATCTCCTTCGCCAATGTAAAAACACCCGGATCAGCAATGATAAGCGCATCCGGTTTCATATCGCGCAGTTCCTCCAGATATTCCCGGATTCCGTCCAGGTCCCGGTCATGTGCCAGAATATTTGCCGTGACATGAACACGCACACCGTGAGCATGTGCAAAAGCGATTCCTTCCCGCATGTCTTCCGGTGAAAAATTTTTTGCCTTGGCTCTGAGCCCATAGGCTTCACCGCCAATGTAAACCGCGTTCGCTCCAAAAGCTACGGCTGTCTTCAGAACCTCCAGACTGCTGGCCGGTATCAGAAGTTCCGGGGCCTTTCCCTGACGGGAATCCCGTCCGAAGGATTTTTCTGCTGCTTCTGTCATATGTTCTCCTTTTCCTTCTTTACACTGAGAGTAACTCCATCGCCCAAAGGAATGACCGATGTCACCAGTTCCGGATGATGGGTTAATGTATACAGATATTCCCTCATCCGGCTGTGAATCGTCCTGTTCCGCCTCTCCACTGCAAATCTCGATTCCATAATATCTCCATCCTGAAGCACATTATCGGACACGAGATATCCTCCCGGTTCCAGCAGCCGCAGCACATCCGGGAGAAAATGAATGTACTGACCCTTGGCTGCATCCATAAAAATGAAGTCAAAGGTCCCCGTCAGATTTTTCAAAATCTCTGCGGCGTCTCCTTCCAGCAGAGTGATCTGCTCTTCTCTGCCTGCACGACGAAAATTTTCCTTTGCTACAGGTATCCGCTTTTCATACTTCTCAATTGTCGTAAGATGCATATTTACGGGACTGTATTCACACATCAGAAGCGCAGAAAAGCCCACGGCTGTTCCTACCTCCAGGATTCTTGCCGGCTTTTTGGCTGCAAGCAGTGTTTTCAAAAAGCTCTGCATGCCCTGGCGTATGATCGGCACACAGGCTTCTTTTGCTTCTTTTTCTATCTGATTCAATAATTCTGTATTGCCTGTATCAAGTGAATTGATATAAGCTGTCGTTCTTTCTCCTGCAATCACTTAGGATTCCTCTTGCTGCTCCCATGGCAGCTCCACTTCTTCTCCGGACATAACCGCCATCAACTCTCTGGGCTTCATAGCCGTGGAAAGAGTATACTCTCCGGGCTGCATCGTTTTTGCGTACTTGGAACAAAGAATCTGAAGATAGAATAGCTTCCAGTCTTCCACCAGCCCCTCTTCTTCCATCAGTTTGGCAATATCCATGGTGGAAGCACTCTCCGGCACTGTCACAGGAATCGTCCTGCCCGGTGCTTCATCCAGTGCCTCCTCTTCAAATACGGCGTGACCATATTCATAGGCAATAGTTCCCACACGAAAAATCACCACCACCAGAGCGGCAAAAATAACGATCTTCAATGCTATGGATATGACTGTTAAAGCTGCTTTCTTTGTATTCATCTTCTGTCCTCTATACTTCCATGATGATAGGCAGAATCATGGGATCACGTTTCGTTCTCTTCCAAATCAAGTCACGAAGAGCATCACGGGTTACATTTTTTAATTTCCCCCAGTCTGACACACCTCTGTCCAGACAATCCATCACAGCATCTTCCACTACAGATCTGGCCTCTTCCATCAGGTCTTCAGATTCTCTTACATAGACAAAACCTCTTGATACGATATCCGGTCCGGCCAGAAGCTGATTGCTGTGCTTCTCCAGCGTCATGACAACTATCATAATGCCGTCTTCAGCAAGATGCTGACGGTCTCTCAATACGATATTCCCCACATCTCCCACACCGAGTCCGTCTACCAGAATTCCACCGGTGTGTACATGGTCCACAACCTTTGCGCTGTCTGCGCCCAACTCCAGAACGTCACCGGAAGAAAGAATGAAAATATTCTCTTTCTCTATTCCAAGACTGTGAGCCAGATCCGCCTGTGCTTTCAGATGGCGGTACTCTCCGTGTACCGGAATTGCATATTTCGGATGCACCAGAGAATAGATCAGTTTGATTTCTTCCTGGCAGGCATGACCGGATACATGTGCATCCTGGAAAATTACGTCCGCACCCTTCATGGAAAGTTCATTAATCACCCTGGAAACAGCCTTTTCGTTTCCGGGAATAGCCTTTGAACTGAAAATAACCGTATCTCCCGGTTTAATCTGTACTTTCTTGTGAATATTGGCCGCCATTCTGGATAAAGCCGCCATGGATTCTCCCTGACTTCCGGTAGTAATCAGTACCACCTGGTCATCCGGATAATTTTTCATCTGTTCAATATCAATCAGCGTCTTATCGGGGACTGTCAGATATCCCAGCTCCGCAGCCGTGGAAATCACATTCACCATACTGCGTCCTTCAATGACTACTTTTCTGCCATACTTATAAGCAGAATTGATGATCTGCTGGACACGGTCTACATTGGATGCAAAGGTTGCGATAATAATACGGGAATTACGGTGCTCAGACATAATATTGTCAAATACCTTTCCCACGGTACGTTCTGACATGGTAAATCCTGGCCGTTCGGCGTTTGTACTGTCGCACATCAAAGCCAGTACACCCTTTTTCCCAATTTCGCCAAAGCGCTGAAGATCAATGGCATCGCCGAATACCGGCGTATAATCCACCTTAAAGTCTCCTGTGTGCACTACAATACCTGCAGGACAGTAAATTGCCAGCGCAGACGCATCGACGATACTGTGATTGGTCTTAATAAACTCAATGCGGAATGCTCCCAGATTAATGGACTGGCCGTGTTGAATCACTTTTCTCTTAACCCGGTTCAGAAGCTCATGCTCTCTCAGCTTGTTCTCAATCAGACCGATTGTCAGCTTGGTGGCATAAATCGGTACATTAATCTCTTTCAGCACATACGGAAGCGCACCGATATGATCCTCATGTCCATGCGTAATAATGAACCCCTTCACCTTCTCAATGTTCTCTTTCAGATAGGTGATATCCGGGATCACAAGATCGATGCCCAACATATCATCCTCGGGGAATGAAAGGCCGCAGTCAACTACAACAATACTGTCTTCAAATTCGAAGGCAGTAATGTTCATTCCGATCTGCTCCAGTCCACCCAGAGGAATGATCCGCAATTTTGAATTGTTAATATTTCTCAAGTTAGTTCCTCCTGATTCTGTCTTTTTTCTTGTTCCGAACAGTTACGACAGTATCCGTAGAGTTTCACCTCATGATCAGTCACTCGAAAACCCAGCGCCTCCCAAACCCCCGTCTCCAGCGCTTCCAGCATATCCTCCTGAAATGCGGATATCCTGCCGCATTTCAGACAGATTAAATGATGATGTCTGTGATGATGGCGCTTTTCTTCCGCATCTCTGATCTCATAGCGCGCGAAACCATCATCCAGATTAATCCGATCAATCAGTTCAAGCTCTGACAGAAGCTGAACCGTTCTATAAACAGTAGCCAATCCGATATCCGGATTTGCTGCTTTTATTCTCTCGTAAATTTCTTCCGCTGTCAGATGCTGCCCCGGATTCTCCGTCAGCACCTCCAGCACAATCAGACGCTGTCTGGTCATTTTCAGGCCTTTTTGCTTCAGCAGCCTTTTAAAACCTTCTTTGTCCATCTCCAATGATATTCACCTGCTTTGCCTGTTACTCCAGGGTAATATCCGTATCCTCCAGAAGCTGCTCAAAAATCTCCATAACGCCCTGAAGCTCCTGATCGTCTTCCACGATCTCATAAAGGGCCTCGCTGTCTCCATCAGAAGACAAATCTTTTAAAATAAGCGCTTCTCCGTCTTCATCCTGTGAATCCGTCACCAGAATATAATCCGTGCCGTTCAAACGCGTCTCTTCCAATACATAAAACAGAATTTCTTCTCCCGTCTCCTCCAGGGTAAATGAAATTTTATCCATTCTTCTGCTCCTCATTTTCTTCTTCTGAAGCCTTTTTCATACCAAGACTGTCCAGATATCCCTGCAGAATCAGCGCTGCTGCCAGAGCGTCCACATACTCCCCGCGATTTTCACGGCGTACTCCGCCTTCCATCATAGCGCGGTTTGCCGCCACTGTCGTCAGTCTTTCATCCCACATAACAACAGGCAGACCGGTCCTCTTTTCCAGCATCTCCTTAAATTCCAGAGATTTCCCGGCCCGCTCTCCCAGAGTACTGTTCATATTTTTCGGCAGACCAAGCACAAACATTTCTGCCCCATACTCTTCTTTCAGCTCTGCGATACGCGCAAGCGTACGTCTCAACTTATTTTCTTCTTTTCTTCGAATGATTTCCAAAGGCTGGGCAGTCATCCCCAAAGGATCGCTGACTGCCACGCCCACTGTTCTGGAACCATAATCCAGACCAAGAATTCTCATGCCTGCCACTCCTGATTTTCTATTTTATCCGGCAGCTTTCTGTCTCAAAGCTTTGCCGAAATATAGACCTTCAGAAGTTCTTCCACCAGCTCATCGCGCTCCACCTTCATAATCAGGCTGCGGGCATTATTATGACTGGTAATATAGGTCGGATCTCCGGACATGATATAACCCACGATCTGATTTACCGGATTGTAACCCTTTTCTGTCATGGCCCGATATACCTGCTGAAGAATTTCCTCCACGCGGTTCTCAGACTCAGACACTACCCTGAAGTTCTGTGTGCTATCAATTCTGCTCATATTTTCACGCTCCTGAACACCACTACGAACTATTGTACTCTAAAATATCTGAAAATACAAGTCAAATTTGCTGCCGCAGGATTCCCCTGTCAGCCCCTTCTTCTCTCCGGAAAGTCTTACGCCAGCTCCGCCAGACAAAGTCTGTCTCCCAGAAGTCCTTCCATACGGGCTGTAACAATCTTGTTCGTCAGGTCCTGATCTGAACGGACAGCTGTACGAATATATTCCTTTGTATGACCTACCTGATACTCTTTTCCGTCAAGGATCATCTTTTCTTCAATCAGTATTTCTGTCTGCCGCCCCTTCTGCTCTAAAATATAGGCTGCAGAATGCTCCCGATCAAGTTCCAGCAGGACCTGGCTTCTCTGTGTCTTTACCCGCTCCGGAATCTGATGATCCATTACAGCCGCGCGGGTACCTTTCCGGCGTGAATATTTAAATACATGTGTCTCAAACAGATGAATTTTTCTGAGAAATTTCACTGTCTCATCAAATTCTTCTTCCGTTTCCCCCGGGAAACCTACAATTACATCTGTCGTCAGCGCCGGTCTGTCAAAGGTCTGGCGAAGCAGACAGCATGCCTTCTCATACTCTTCTGCCGTATAACGGCGGTTCATTCTGTGCAGTGTTGCATCACATCCGCTCTGCAGAGACAGATGAAAATGCGGACAGAATTTTTCCATGCTTCCAAGAGTCCGTGCAAACTCCTCTGTCACAATTCTCGGCTCCAGAGAGCCCAGACGAATCCTGCGAATTCCGTCAATCTGATCTACCGCCTGAATGAGTGAAAGAAGATTCTCCCCTTCCAGATCGAGACCATAGGAACTGAGATGAATTCCCGTCAGAACTACTTCCTGATATCCGGCCCGGGCAAGAGACGTGATCTCCTCACATACATCAGCAACTGATCGGCTTCTCACCCGTCCCCTGGCGTATGGAATAATGCAGTAACTGCAGAACTGGTTGCACCCGTCCTGTACTTTTACATACGCTCTCGTATGCTCCGCTGTCTGTGTCACGGTCAAAGCCTCATATTCTTTTGTATGATTAATATCGATGATCGCATTTTCCTGGACCCCCTCCTCATAAGAGCGAAGAACAGACAGTAAATCTTTCTTGCGATTATTTCCTATCAAAAGGTCAACGGCGCTGTCTTCCCTGAGCTGTGCTTCTGCGGCCTGAACATAGCAGCCGGCAGCCACTACCAGCGCTTCCGGATTCTGTTTCTTGGCCCTGTGAAGCATCTGTCTGGATTTGCGATCTGCGATATTTGTAACTGTACAGGTATTTACAATATAAATATCTGCTTTTTCATCAAAAGATACTATTTCATATCCCGCCTCTTCCAGCATCTGCTGCATTGCTTCTGTTTCATAGGCGTTTACCTTGCATCCAAGATTATGTAAAGCAACTTTTTTCATCGCTGATTTCCTTTCCGGTTTCCGTTTTTTACAAATTTGAGATTTTAGCATTGACTTTTATCTGACCGGGTATTAAGATCAAACTAAGTTTACAGTATGCTAACAGGAGGTTGCACAATATGAAAACAGTGAAGATATCTCTGAATTCCATAGAGAAGGTAAAATCCTTTGTAAATGCGATTACGAGGTTTGACGTAGATTTCGATCTGGTATCCGGCAGATATGTGATAGATGCCAAATCTATCATGGGCATTTTCAGCCTGGACCTGTCTAAACCCATCGATCTGAATATTCATGCAAATGATGAAATGGACGCTATTCTTGAAATCCTTGCTCCCTACATCATTGACTGAGTTTCTTTCTTCTGTCCGGCAGCATGGTGCCGCACATACAGATTATACAGAAATTTTCAGAAAACCTGCCCGAATTTTCGGGCAGGTTTTTCAGCATTCTCAAACGCTGCCGCCTGCAGTTAATTATTGTAGCACAGATTCCGGAGACAGACAACCTGTCGCCGGAATCTTATTCTTTCTTCTATATTATTTATCTCTTTGCCAGCGTTTTATCAAAAATTCCGTAATTTATCCCAGAATTCCCAAATGTTCCAGCAGAATTTTCAATCCCATGCAAATCAAAATGATGCCGCCGGCCAGTCCTGCCTTTGCCTTATACCGTATTCCAAAAATGTTGCCAATGCGTACTCCTGCTGCAGAAAGAACAAAAGTTGTCACACCGATAAAACATACAGAAGCCAGCAGGTTTACGTTCAGAAAAGCCAGCGTAATACCCACAGCCAAAGCATCAATGCTTGTGGCAACTGCCAGAACCAGCATTTCCCTGACAGCAAAGGGATTCCCTTCTGTGGGACAGACCTCACCGCTTTCATCTTCCCGCTCGCCTGCCTCCCGAATCATACTGATCCCTATCAGTCCAAGCAGAACAAAAGCAATCCAATGGTCAATACCTGTGATATATTCCCGAAACTGCACGCCCAGGAAATAGCCGATTACAGGCATCAGAGCCTGAAATCCTCCAAAATACAGACCGGCGAGGCAACACTCCTTTACCTCTGCTTTCCGTACACTCAATCCCTTACATACAGATACTGCAAATGCATCCATGGACAACCCGACTGCCAGAATAAAAAGTTCAATGAAACTCATGATTTTCTCCTCTCTTCCTCGTAAGCATAAGAGCATACCGGTTTCTGAACCGGCGGAGTAAACAGATAAAAAAAGAGACCTGTCCGCAGAATAATTTCTGCGGATAAGTCTCGTTATTTCATACAAAACCAGGCATTTGCCAATGTGTTGATTCTGTCACGTCAAAAGACGTCAACTACTCCCTTATGCACTTTTTTCATTTTACAATATTTTTATGACAAGCGCAAGAAAATATTTTTCTATTTTCTGCGGTTGTATGTACCCGTCTTTGTAATCCCTGACTGCATCTCATTACATCATGATCTTTACGAGCCTGGGCTGGAAGCCGCCTTCTTCCAGACGCTTCACGATACGGTTCTTGTGCTCGGTTCCAAAGGCCTCGATAGTAATACGAAGCTCCACGCCTTCCTGACGGTTCGTACTGATGAACTGGTTGTGATCCAGCTTGATGACATTTCCCTGCTCCTCAGCAATAAGCTGCGCCACCTGAACCAGCTGACCGGGCTTGTCCGGCAGGATGGTGGATACCGTGAAAATACGATCTCTCTGAATCAGACCAAACTGTACCACAGAAGACATGGTAATAATATCCATATTTCCGCCGCTTAAAATAGAGACAATCTTTTTGCCCTTTACATTCATATGATTTAAAGCTGCCACCGTCAAAAGTCCTGAATTTTCCACTACCATTTTGTGATTTTCCACCACATCCAGGAAAGCCACTATCAGCTCATCATCCGTGACAGTGATGATGTCGTCCAGATTCTTCTGAATATAGGGGAAGATTTTTTCCCCAGGAGTTTTGACTGCAGTACCGTCCGCGATTGTGCTGACACTCGGCAAAGTAGTTACTTTTCCGTTTTTCAGGGATACCTGCATGCAGTTGGCTCCTGCCGGTTCTACTCCGATTACCCTGATATTCGGATTCAGCATCTTTGCCAGTGTGGAAACGCCTGTACACAGACCGCCTCCTCCTATGGGTACAAGTATGTAATCCACAAGGGGCAGTTCTTTTACAATCTCCATGGCAATGGTTCCCTGTCCGGTGGCAACTGCCAGATCATCGAAGGGGTGAATAAAGGTATAGCCATACTCCTCCGCCAGCTTGTAAGCATGTTCGCATGCTTCATCATAGACGTTTCCGTGCAGCACTACCTCTGCTCCATAGCTTTTGGTACGCTCTACCTTCATCAGAGGAGTGGTAGTCGGCATAACAATAACTGCTTTGACACCATAGGCCTTGGCTGCATAAGCCACCCCCTGGGCGTGATTGCCTGCAGAAGCTGTAATCAGTCCCTTTGAACGCTCTTCATCTGTCAGCGTGCTGATCTTATAATAAGCGCCTCGAATCTTGTATGCACCCGTCACCTGCATATTTTCAGGTTTCAGATAGACCTTGTTGCCTGTCTGTTCACTGAAATACTGACTGTACAGTAACTTTGTCTCGATGGCAGCTCTTTTTACCACCTCGGAAGCTTCTTCAAATTTCTCTAATGTAAGCATGCTCTCGTCTCTCCTTTACTTCTCCTGGTGAAATAATGCGTTCACAAACTGATCTGCATCAAATTTCTGCAGGTCTTCAATACTTTCTCCTACGCCGATATACTTAACCGGAATTCCAAGCTCTGATTCGATAGCTACGGCAATTCCGCCCTTGGCAGTACCGTCCAGCTTGGTCAGGATAATACCTGTAATATCCACCACTTCCCGGAACTGGCGGGCCTGTTCCAGAGCATTCTGACCTGTGGTTCCATCCAGAACCACCAGCGTCTCACGAAACGCATCCGGAAATTCCCGATCAATAATCCGGTTGATTTTCCGCAATTCTTCCATCAGGTTTTTCTTGTTATGGAGACGGCCTGCCGTATCACAAAGCAGAACATCTGCGTTCCGTGCCTTTGCCGCACATACGGCATCATATACTACAGAAGCCGGATCCGCGCCCTCACAGCCGCTGATAATATCCACTCCTGCACGGTGAGCCCATTCTGTCAGCTGTTCACCGGCTGCCGCACGGAAAGTATCTGCCGCTGCCAGAATCACCTTTTTCCCCTGATCCTTCAGTTTTCCGGCCAGCTTTCCTACGGAAGTAGTCTTTCCGACGCCATTCACGCCGATGACCAGGACCACTGATTTCTCCTGTTCAAAGCGATAAGCTATCTCTCCCACCTGCATCTGCGCCCGGATACTGTCCATCAGAAGCTGCTTGCACTCGACCGGATCTTTAATCTTCTGCTCTTTAACCTTCTGCTTCAGATCTTCCAGAATCGCGTTTGTGGCATTGATCCCAATATCCCCCATAATCAGGGTTTCTTCTATCTCTTCATAAAAATCATCATCAATGGCTGAATAGCCGCTGAAAATATTGTCAATTCCGGCTGCGATATTGGCCCGCGTCTTGGCAAGACCTGATACCAGTCGGCTGAAAAAACCTTTCTTTTCTTCCGGCATCTACTCTTTCCCCCTGTCATAAGAACCGGCAGTTCACAAAAATCTGCCAGAATCTTTTATTCATCTAGGTCTTCTTCAATCAGGTTTACGGAAACAAGGGCAGACACACCCTTTTCCTGCATAGTGATTCCATACAGACGGTCAGCTGCTTCCATGGTTCCTTTCCTATGTGTAATAATAATAAACTGTGTATTATTTGTCAACTTGTGCAGATATTTCGCAAAACGTCCTACATTGGAATCATCCAGAGCAGCCTCAATCTCATCCAGCAGACAGAAGGGAGAGGGCTTCAGATTCTGTATTGCAAACAGAAGGGAAATCGCTGTAAGGGCTTTCTCTCCTCCCGAAAGCTGCATCATATTCTGGAGCTTCTTTCCGGGCGGCTGTGCAATAATCCGGACGCCTGCCTCCAGCACATCTCCTTCTTCTTCCAGTTCCAGCGTTCCTTTTCCTCCTCCGAAAAGTTCCCGGAACGCCTTATCAAATTCCACCCGAATCTTGGCAAACTGCTCCTCAAACTGCCGGCGCATGCCGATATCCAGTTCCTTGATAATTCCAAGCAGTGTCTCTTCCGCCTTTACCAGATCATTTCTCTGCGTGTTCATGAATTCATAACGCTCAGAAATATTTTTATAATCTTCAATGGCGTTTACGTTAACATCGCCCAGTTTCCGGATCTCATCCTTCAGGGCTGCAATCTGACGCTTCAGCGCCGCCGGTTCCGTGTACTCTCCGTCCCGCAGCGGCAGAGCCATATTATAGGTAAGCTCATACTCTTCCCACATATATGAAGCCTGCGCGTCAGCTGCCTCTTCCAGCTTTTCTCTCTGGCTGTTCAGGCGGAAAACTTCCCGATCCAGAAGATTCTTCCGCTCAGAAAGTTCTTCTCTTCTGGCAAAAAATTCCTTCTGTCCTCCAAGCAGCGCCTCTTTCTTTCCGGAAAGCTCCGCCGTCCTCCGTTCCAGTTCCTCGCTTCTTCCGGCCAGCTGTCCGATCTGTCCTGTCAGGGCAAGAATTCCTTCTTCCTTTGCCTTAACATCCCGTCCGCCTTCCAGCACACCTGCTTTCAGTTCTTCCTCCTCAGAACGGAGACGATCCAGTTCCCGATCCAGACGGGATACATTTTCTGCCGCAAACTCTGCTTTCTGAGTAAGATTCGCCACCTCCAGATGAACCTCTTCAGCCCTGCGTATGCAGTCTGCTTCCTGCTCCTTCAGTCCTTCCAGCTCGGTCCGGGCTTCTGTAATCCGGATTTCAGTCTCCTTTTCCTGCTGCTCTGATTCTGTCAGCTCTGCAGCTATACTTTCCCGGCTCTTCTGAATATCCCGGAACTGTTCCTCAATCTGCGCAAGCTCTGTTTTCAGGCTTTCATTACTCTTTTCAATTTCTTTCAGACGTTCTTCCGCCTGATCTGCGTTCATTTTTGCCGTATTCTGCAGAAGGAACTGCTCCTGCAGGCGGGCATTCAGTTCTTCTGCTTTTCTCCGGCTTTCACGCCGCTTTTCCTTCAGCTCTTCAATCCGCTGTCTGGCTTCCTTCATATCCTGATCCAGACGACGCACATTCTCCTCCAGCTGCTCCAGTTCCCGGCGACGCCCCAACAGATTGCTGGAATTGCGGAAAGCACCGCCTGTCATGGAACCGCCAGGACTTAAGTACTCGCCTTCCAGAGTCACAATATGCAGGGAATATTTGAATTTTCTGGCAATCCGGATAGCATCCTCTATCTTCTCTGCCACCAGTACCCGACCCAGAAGATAACTGATGATACCCGCATATTTTTCATCTGCCTCCACAAGAGAACTGGCCAACCCTACCGCTCCTTTTTCCTGCAGCGCCTCTTTCTTTGGGAAATTATCTTTATTTCCCACGCTGGTCAAAGGCAGAAAAGTAGCTCGTCCGAACCGGTTCTGTTTCAGAAATGCAATCATTTCCTTGGCCGTCTCTTCGCTGTCGGTAACAATATTCTGAATATTGCCTCCCAGAGCTGTCTCCACAGCAGTCTCATATTTTTGATCGACACGGATCAAATCTGCTACCACGCCAAGAATCCCGGGATTCTTTTCTTTCTGCTCCATCACCTTGCGGATGCTGCTGCCGTAGCCATCATACCGTTCTGCCATATTCCGCAGCGATTCAAGTCTGGAAGACTCCCTGTGGAAAGCGCTCTGCCCGATTTCAAGCTCCTCGTTCAGCTTACCCAGCTGCCGGCGAAATCCTTCGGCCTCTTCTTCTTTTTCTCTCTGGGAAGCGGTCAGTTCCAGTATCCGGGAACTTACTTCCTGGAGCTCTTTCCGGTATTTCTCAAAGGACTCTGTGTGCAGCTCCTCATTCGTCTTTGCTTCCAGAAGTTTCTGAGTCAGTTCACTTCTGCGGATCTGCGCCTGCTCCTGCATGGCGTCATATCTCTGCAGTTTTCCTTTGGTAGACGCTCTTTCATTCAGCAGGCCAATAATGGCATTCTTTCCCTGCTCAGCTTTCTGATTCAGTCCGTCTATCTGAGAACGTATCTTCCTTAACTGCTCCCCTGCTTTTCTCGATGCAGCGGATACTTCCTTAAGCTGGCCATCCAGCTGTTTCTGCTCTTCTGTAAATCGCTTTCTTGTTTCACGCCGCTCCAGAATATCCTCCCCGATAGCGGCCAGACGTCCCTGCTTCTGTTCCTCACCGGAACGTACAGACTTAATCTGCTCTTTCAGGAGCTCTATCTGATTCTCCATCTGCTGCCGGCTCAGCTCATTCTGCGAAGATGCTTCCCTTGCCGCATCCAGGCTGGCGTTCAGTTCTTCCAGTTCTTCCTCAATCCGGGAATGCTCCCGTTTGATTTTCTCATATTCCAGGCTGGTTTCATCCAGATTTGCCTGCGCTGTTCCTGCTTTTTCCGTCAGCTCAGAAAGTTGTTTCTGCAGGCGTTCTGTTTCCAGAAGAAACATATTCACATCGCAATGTTTTAATGCTTCTTTTTTCTTCAGATACTGTCTTGCTGTCTCTGACTGTTTTTCCAGCGGTCCCAGCTGCTTTTCCAGCTCAGCCAGGATGTCATTGATTCGGACAAGATTCTGCTTTTCTTCTTCCAGCTTTTTCTGCGCCGTATTTTTCCGGCGCTTGAATTTTACGATTCCTGTAGCTTCATCAAAAAGTTCCCGGGATTCTTCCGGACGGCTGCTCAGGATTCTGTCGATCTGTCCCTGTCCGATAATGGAATAACCTTCCTTACCAATTCCGGTGTCATAAAACAGCTCATTGACATCCTTCAGCCGGCATACAGTACCGTTAATCAGATATTCACTTTCTCCGGAACGATAAAGACGCCTGGATACCGTAACTTCCTCATAATCTATAGCCAGCTGATGATCGGAATTATCCAGGGTAATGGCCACATAGGCATAGCTCAGAGGCCTGCGGTTTTCTGTTCCTGCAAAAATAACATCCTGCATACTGCCGCCGCGCAGCTGTTTTACACGCTGCTCACCCAGCACCCAGCGCACAGCATCGGCCACATTACTCTTTCCGCTTCCGTTAGGGCCTACGATGCCGGTAATTCCGTTATGAAATTCAAATACAATTTTATTTGCAAAAGACTTAAAGCCCTGCACCTCAATACTTTTTAAATACATGTCTCACGACCTTATCCGTTTTTCCGTCTTTTTAAAATCGCATGGTACGCAGCTTCCTGTTCCGCCGCCTTTTTTGTACGTCCGCTGCCTGTCCCCAGGATTTCATTTTCCAGAAGGGCATGAACCGTAAACCTCTTATTATGATCCGGTCCCTCCTCCTTCACAAGCTCGTAGTGAAGAGGTTTCTCTGTCTCACTCTGAATCATTTCCTGAAGGATAGTCTTGCTATCAAAAAAGAGTTTTTTGTGTTCAATATCATTCAGGATAAAACGATGCACAAATTCTTTCGCACTAGCAAAACCACCGTCCAGATAAACAGCTCCCAAAAGCGCTTCCATAGCGTCTGAGGTAATGGAATCTCTCTCTCGGCCTCCCGTCTGCTCTTCACCTTTTCCCAGTCTCAGCCATTCTCCAAGTCCCAGTTCTCTGGCGCAGAGAGCCAGCGTCTGCTCGCAGACAATACTTGCTCTGGTACGCGTTGCCTCTCCCTCCGGCATCTGGGGATAATTCAGATACAGATATTCACTGGTAGCCAGTTCCAGCACCGCATCGCCCAGAAACTCCAGTCTCTCATTGTTCAAAAGCCTGTCCATATGGCGCTCATTGGCATAGGAGCTGTGGCAGAGCGCCTGTTCCAGCAGTCTCCGGTTTTGAAAATGATACCCAAGCTTTTTTTCCAGTTCTTCCAGTTTCATATGCTTTTCCCTTACCTTATAAAAAGCTGCCGCAGATATAGAATCCGGCTCTCCTTCTTCTACCTCCGCTGCAGCCTTTTGATTTCATCTTCTGCGACTTAATTATTCATCGCCTTTTTAATTTCGTCTACGGCATCTCCCACAGATACGATCTTTTCAGCCTCTTCCTGATCGATCTCGATATCAAATTCTTCCTCAATACCCATAATAATCTGGAATACGTCCAGGGAATCAGCACCCAGATCATCCACAAATGTAGTATTCATCGTAATCTCATTTTCATCAACGTTCAGAACGTCGGCAATAATCCCTTTCAGCTTTTCAAATTCCATTTTCTTATCCTTCCTCTCTTAAAATATTCTCTCTGATTTTATCATTAATCCGCTGCTCTTTAAATGTGACGCACTGGATAATGGAATTTCGTATTTCCTTCGCTTTCGAACTTCCGTGAGTCTTGACCACCAGACCATTAAGACCCAGGAGCGGAGCTCCGCCGTACTCAGATACATCAAAGGACTTCAGTGTCTGCTTCAGAGCAGGTTTCACAAGAAGTGCTCCGATCTTGCTGCGGAGTGTACTCAGCATGCCCTCTTTGATCTTACTGATCAGGACTGCCGCAAGGCCTTCATAAAGCTTCAGAATAATATTTCCGGCAAATGCTTCACAGACAATTACATCCGCCTGTCCGTGAGGAATTTCCCTTGCTTCGATACTGCCGGTGAAATTGATATCGCTGCATTCCTTAAGAAGCGGGAAGGTCTCTTTCACAAGAGCATTTCCTTTTTCTTCCTCAGCACCGATATTTACAATAGCTACTTTAGGGTTTTTTACTCCCATTACATGCTCCATGTATATAGAGCCCATCTTTGCAAACTGCACCAGATGCGCAGGTCTTGCATCCACGTTCGCACCGCAGTCCACCAAAAGGGATACTCCCTTTTCCGTCGGAATCAAAGGTGCCAGAGGAGGTCTTTCGATCCCCTTAATTCTTCCTACCAGAAGCTGTCCGCCCACAAGCACAGCCCCTGAGCTTCCCGCGGACACAAAAGCATCCGCCTGCCCGTTTTTCACAAGTTTCATTCCCACAACGATAGACGAATCCTTTTTCTTCCGGATGGCTGCTACCGGCGGCTCAGCCATCTCAATAATCTCAGTTGCATTCACAACCTCAATCTGCTCATCCCGGTAAGAATAAGCCTTCAATTTTTCCCTTATCAGTTCTTCTTTTCCCACAAGAAATACTTTAATGTCTTCCCGTAGACTGACAGCCTCCACTGCTCCCTTAATGATTTCATCCGGAGCATTGTCGCCGCCCATCGCGTCCAGCGCAACTTTTATCATTTCCTGCATGATTTCTTCCTCCTGGTCTCCCTCTCAGGTCAGGCAAAATTCACCACCTGCCAGGTCCTTTATCATAATACTAAATATTATTTGAGAAAGCAACCCGTAATTTTGAAAAGGATACGTCCCTATATCATCCAGTCACTGCGCAGTACTTCAGTCAGACTGCATTTCATAATCTTTTTTGCACCCAGATAATATGCCAGCGTCACACAGCCGAAAATAGCCAGAATAAATACTGTAATCGGAACAACGGGAGCCGCCGCCAGGAACTCTTTCGGATCCAGATAACTGGCTTTTATCATATACCCTGCTGTCAGGGCAGTAAGCAAAAGAGTAAGCGCTACCGGACGACCCGCAATCACAAGAGCTTCTATACAAAACATTTTCCGCATGCCTGCCGGTGTCATGCCGATGGACAGATATCTTGCAAACTCTCTTTTCCTTTGCCGTATAAAACTCAGAGTGTTGGAAAATACATTTGCAATTCCGATCAGGGCAAGCAGCACGCACAGTGCTCCCACAATCATCTTATATCCTTTCATCATTTCATCATTATCTGCTTTTTCCTGAACACGGTTCTCCATCTCGTATTCATACCTGCAGCCCAGCATTGCGGAGATCTGTGTTTCTATTCTCTGCAGGTCCGACAGCTCCCTGCCGTCTTCAGATAAAATGCGCAGATATGTGTCCGTCCCTGCATTTCCGATCACACTTTCCATCTGTTTCCACGCAGAAAGAGACACGAACTGAACCAGGGCATAGTTCTCATATTCCTCTTTTAAAACGGGTGGTTCCTGTGTATAAGCGAGGACAGGTATTTCGACAGCTCCTGTCTGCTCTGCATTCTGCAGCACGATAGTTTCCTGATCTTCTGAGAGGAACGGTATATAGTCCTTATATCTGAAATTACTGTTCACGCTGTCCCAAACCCGGTTCAGGATAATACTCCCTGTTTTTCCCGTTTCCGCTCCTATACTCCTGCAATATGCGGCAAAACTGCTGTCATCCAGAATAATCACAGGAGCAGGGACAGAATAAAAGCCCTCACTGTTTCTGACCAGATTTTCAGCCACAGTCTCCTCTGTGCCCGGCATTTTCAGTTCCTTACTGATACTGTCTTCCGGAACAGAACAGAATGCTTCTGCTTTCTGGTAAACGGCACAGTCTGTGTTCTCCAGTTTCGAAAAATCCACAGTCTCCATTAACTCTTCTATACCGGTATTCTTCACAGTAACGTAAACATCCCATACATTCTGATAGCGTTCAAAATAAGTATGATTTGTGCTGATCTCAGAAAGAGTGAAAAAGCACAGCATCAGAGTAAAGCCTAAAAAAGAAAGTGTCAGTGACAAAGACGAAGTGCGCAGTGCCTTTTTCTGAGCTTTTAATGCATTGGCTGCAAGCTCTCCCTCGGCTCCGAACAGCAGTGAAAGAATACCCGCTTTCTTCTTCCTTTTCAGCCGCAGCTCTCCGGTATTTTGAATGGCATCAAGAGGTCCCAGCCTGCTCAGTTTCCATGCCGGCAGCCATGCAGAAAACAGCACTGTCAGAAAAGCTGCCAGGAGCGAAATCAGCCATACCACCGGATGACAGGTAAAAGCTGCTTCATGTCTGCCGGGAATTCCGGCTGCAAGCCTGTTGACAAGCTGGATTGCAGCAAAACTCAGTGCAGTTCCGGCCAGTATTCCGAACAAAACAGGCAGAACGCAGAGAACCGCCGCTTCCCGGAAAAGGCAGAACTTAATCTGCCCGGGCGTCGCGCCGATGCTGGAAAGAATGCCCAGCTGTCGAATCCGGGCATTCATAGACAGAGCAAACGTATTGTGAATAATCAGTATCAGGGATATGGATACCAGCACCAGCACTGCCGCATAAAATCCCAGCAGCAAAGGCGGGTCTGTATCCCGTGGATCATGAATAAAATATTTTGATAAAAGCACTTCATGATATGACACAGCACTTTCAGGAATTTCCAGGTGTTCTGCTATCTGAGGCATATCCTGATAGACAGTCCTCATGTCCTGAAACCAGATGTCAATCACAAAGTCATCTGGGCCAGACAAGTTCTGATTAACTGCAGCTGCTTTTACATTGGCAAAATTCTCGATTTCAGAAACCCTGCTTTCCTCAGGCACTCCGGAAATACGTCCCTGCCAGTCTCCTTCCTCCAGAACCAGTGATTCAATTTCATAATTCCAGAAATTATAGAAAAGACAACACAACAAAGCCAGAAACAGGGAAGAAATAAAAGCGGCGGCAAGTACAGATAAGACGGTCGCCCGGTTTTTTCTGATAAACTCTTTCGAATATGCTTCCCACATGCCGCTTACCTCCTCTTCTGATCGCAGATAATTTTCCCATCCTCCAGGGTGATGATTCTATCTGCCTCCAAAGCAATTCTTTCGTCATGAGTAATCAGAATAATCGTCTGATTCAGACTGCGGTTTGACAGTCTGAGCATATCCACAATTTCCTTTCCATTCTTCCGGTCAAGGTTTCCGGTGGGTTCATCAGCCAGAAGAAGCGCCGGGCGGTAAATCAGTGAACGTGCAAGAGCAGCCCGCTGCTGCTGGCCGCCTGATAACTGATAAGGGAGAAAATCCAGCTTGTCTCCAATTCCCATAGAATTGACTACCTGCTCAAAATACTTCCGGTTAGGCTTTCTCTTATCCAGCATCAAGGGCATAAGAATATTCTTCCGGACAGTCAGTGTGGGAATCAGATTATAAAACTGATACACCAGCCCTACCTTTCTGCGCCGGAAAACTGCTGCCTGAGCAGCAGTCAGTGTGCACAGATCAGTTCCTTCTACCATAACCCTCCCGGACGTAGGCTTATCCACACTTCCCAGAATATGAAGCAGTGTGGATTTTCCCGAGCCGGACGCTCCGACTATGGCTGTAAACTCCCCCTTTTCCACCGTTAAATCAATCCTGTCCAAAGCAACTACCTGATTATTTCCAGAGCCATATACTTTCCGGACTCCTTCGCACTTCAGAATTTCCATGCCACATTCTCCTTTTCCTTTAAAATCTGTTTTTCAGACAGCCAGACACCCTCGAACTGACCTGCCTGAATACAGTATATCAGGACAAAGTGACATCTCAGTGACTGTAGATCCGAATCTCAAAGCAGGCCCCGCCTGTTTTGAGATTACGGGCAGTAAGTGTTCCCCTCTGAAGTTCAAGCACTGAGCGGGCAAGCGCCAGACCAATTCCAATTCCGTTGGAAGAGGCATTTGCGCCCCGATAAAACCGTTCAAAAAGGTGTGGTATATCCGCCGGTTCAAATCCTGCGCCCTCATCCCAGATGAGAATTTCAGTATACAGAGGATTTTCTGAATAATCACAGTAAATCTGCCCGCCAGACGCAGAATGCTCCATGCAGTTTTTCATAAGATTTATGACAGCCTCCATAGTCCATTCCAGATCACCGTAAAATTCCACACAGCCTTTCTCCGGTATCGCAATGGAAATTCCTGCCTTCTGCAGCAAATCATGAATGTTTTCTTCCGCAAGGCTCAAAACTGTGTAAACATCCACCTTCTCATATTTCAGAGGGAGCGTTCCTGCATCAATCCTGGAAAGTGTCAGCAGCGATTCCTCCAGACAGTTCAGTCGCTTCAGCTGTCTTTCAATCTGATCTGCATACTCCCAGGCAGGCTCCCCATGAACGGCCGTCTTTTTCATCAGCTGCACAGAAAGAGAAGCTGCAGTAATGGGTGTTTTCAGCTGATGGGCTATATTTTCCAGATTTTCCGCAAATCTTCTCTTTGATGCCAATGCCGTTTCCCTGGTCTGGCGAAGCATGGTAACCGTTTTATAGATTTCGTCCTGCAGCTGTGAAAAATCATCTTCCCGGCTCTTAAGCTGTATCTCTCCTGTCCCTGTATTAATTTCCTCCAGATACTCTGTCAGCTCCAAAATTCTTCTCCGCTTCTGTCTGTACAGCCTCCAGACCGTGAAAGCAAAAGTACCTGCAATAATCAGAAAAAATCCTGAAAAAAGTAAAAGAATACACCCCGAACTCCCTCTGCAGAAATCACCTGGACCGTATCCGTATACCGCCAGATAATTCCCGTCTCTGATTTCCTGCTCTGTTACAGTGCCATATTCCTTCAAAGCTTTCAGAAGCTGCTGTTCTGATCCCGGATCCTGCTGTGCAGCAATTTCAAAAAACGCAGAAACATGTCTGTAAGCTGTCTCCTGATACATTCGAAGATATAATACTGCTGTACAGATCAGACACAGACAGAGAATCCCTGCAGGAGCCAGAATCGTGACAGCCTGTTTTGTCTTTTCATTCATAACGTGTCCTCCATACGATAGCCAAAGCTCCGTATCGTCTTCAGACAGGAGGGTTGATGCAGCTTTTCTCTTAACCGTTTCATAGCTACAGTCAGCGTATTGTCATTCACATAATTTCCGCTGCTGTCCCAGATCTGTTCCAGCAGTTGTTCTCTTGTGACAGTTCTTCCTTTATTTTCCATAAGCAGTAATAAAAGCCTGTACTCCGGCTGGCTCAGTTTTATCTCCTTCCGCCCAAGATACACCGTAAGCTTTTCTCTGTCCAGCATCAGATCACCGCAGGTCAGCTTCGACTCCCGGGATCTGCCGGTTCTCCGCAAAAGCGCAAGAATCCGGGAGTAAAGTACCGTAAGCTCAAAAGGTTTTACCACATAATCATCTGCGCCCTTCTGAAATCCGGCAACAATATCACCAGCTTCCCCTCGCACTGTCAGAAGAATAACCGGCAGTTCTTCCAGTCCCGCGCGGATCCAGGCACATAAATCACAGCCTTCTCCATCGGGCAAATTCCAGTCTATCAGAACCAGATCCGGAATATGACTCCGAAGAGCCCGTTTTGCATCAAAAATCGTCTCAAACACCACAACCACACAGTCCTGCTGTCTCAGATACTCACACACAGAACCGGCAATCGCTTCATCATCTTCTACATAATAAATTTCAATCACGGTAATCTCCTTCATCACACGGTACTGTCACAGCTTTCCGTAGCGCAGTGTTTTATAAACGACTGTTCCGACATCCAGAAGTATGGCAAACAGTATCACCGCCAGCAGTATATCGGAGGCAGTGCTGCCATCCCAACGGGTCAGAAAACGCAGTGCCTCTTCTTTCCTGCCTGCATACCCGGCCAGTTCCTTTCCAAAATCAGGATTCCAGAAGGGCAGCACCTTCAGAAGAATCACAGCCAGCACCAGAGAAATTCCATTGCATATCAGGCTGCTGATCAGCACGGCTTTCCCATATATCCCCACTGCCAGACGAACCACATTATCCGCAAGCCCCACAAACAGGCATAAGACAAACAGAGGCAGAACCACCTTCCACTGCTCCAGATTAAATATGGGAATGAATACCACCTTTTCTCCTTCTCTGCAGACAGCTGAAAAAAAATGAGGCGCAAAAATCAGCAGAACACAGAAGATCACAGTGAACACTATTTCCACAATGCAGTCACCGCGGCTTATGCGTGCTTTTGGGTCAGGAACCGGCGTCAATTCTCCCGGTGTCCAGCCTGTTCTCTTTCTTTTTGCAGGTTCTCCCAGATCGCTGACCTGCCACGCTCTCTCCTGCTTTTTTTCCAGCTTCACCTTCTGACGCTCCATAATTACAAACACCAGAGTGACTGCCCCAAAGGCGGTAAGCCCGGCCGTAAGCACTTCCGGTACAACACTCACAATACCATAAATCACAGAGACAACAGTGTTTGCCTGTCCTGCAAATTCATACGCTGCGCCTTCGCCCCTGATAATATCTGCAATCTCCGCAATCAAAACAGGAATCGCGCTGCACAGAAGTACCACCTTAACAAACCAGAGATAGATATCATAATACTCCGGTCCAATCAGGCAGTGTGTGATATCCTGATATCTCTCCGCCAGAAGAGCAGGGTCTCCCAGTTTCGTCAGTACCTCCTCCACAGACATTTCCTTTTCTTCCATCATATCGCCAATCAGTTCCTGAAGCTCCAAAGCTGTCTCTTTCCTTTGATCTCCCGGCAGCCGGCGCGTTACCTGATAAATATATCGCTCCATCATCTCCTGCTCTCTGTCTGTCATCCTTCATCCTCCTCCATCAGTGCATCCATTCCTCCTGCCATCTGTCTCCACTGTTTTTTGAGCTCCAGGTAAATTTCCGTTCCCACGGCAGTTCTCCGGTAATACTTCCGGGGCTTGGAACCCCCTGTATCCCAGCGGCTCTCCAGGAGTCCCTGTTTCTCCAGCCTCCGCAGCAATGGATACAGCGTATTCGGATCAATCTCCACGCCCTTCTTTTCCAGACTCTGTACCAGTGCATAGCCATACTTTTCCTCCGCCATCTGACTCAGTACGCTCAATACGAGAGTTCCTCTCCGGAGTTCCAGAACCAACCCGGCCAGCAAATCCTTCTCATCTCCCATATACTTTCCTCCTGTTTTCAATATACTGTATGTCACACACTATTGTCAATATAAAACAGGCGGGGAGCCGTTTCACGGCTTCCCGCCTTCAAGCAAAGTGCCCATCTTCTACACAGGCGTTCCCACTTCAATCAGATTTCCGTCCAAATCGTAAAAACGGACTGCCTTTTGTCCCCAGCTATGCACCATCAGCCGGTTCACATACTGAACGGAAGGATACATATTTTCCAGTTTTTCAATGAAAGCTTCTATATCCGGCTCTTCAAAATACAATTCGCAGGAATTATTCTTCGGAATGACGTCTTTTTCCAGAAAGTTCTTCCAGATTTTTTCATCCTGAAGTACAAGACCTTCCGTCAGAATCATATTTCCATCATTGTCCAGTATCATGTCGAGTCCAAACAGATCATGATAAAACTGCCTTGACTTTTCCACATCTTTTACAACTATCAGAATATTCTTTAATTTCATAACTTCACATCTCCTGAATTCCAGCGTTCTTTCCTGTGTCTCACAGAGAGGAAACAGCCAGAATCATTCCGGAATAATCTCAATCCAGTAGCCATCCGGATCTTCAATAAAATAGATTCCCATCTGAGGATTCTCATAGCAGATACATCCCATCTCCTCATGCTTTTTATGGGCCTCTTCCATATCATCTGTTGTAAATGCCAGGTGAATCTCATTATCTCCCAGATCGTACCTGTCCTTTTCCCAATCTCTCAGCCAGGTCAGTTCCAGCTGAAACCCTGTCTTTCCGTCTCCCAGATAAACAAGCACAAAGCTTCCGTCTCCTGCTTCTTTTCTCCGCACTGGTTCAAGTCCAAGAGCCTCTCTGTAAAAGTCAATGGATTTATCCAAGTCCATAACGTTGTAATTATAATGAGCAAACTGAAATTTCATGTAATCTTTTTCCTCCTGTTCTTTTCCATTCCGAAATTTCGGCTTATTGAATAAAACTGTCTCCCCTGCCGGTAATCTGTACAATGCACTCCCGGTCCGGACTGTCGGGATGCTCTGCAAACCAGCGTTCAATAATACCATAATTATCCCAGCAGTGCATAGGATAGATTTTTCTGCGGCTGTCTTCTCCTGTCAGGGAGAGAAAATAATCCATTCCCAAAGCATACCCGTTTTCCTGTCTGGGGTCAAGAGGAACAAAGGCCGCATCCAGTTTGATGCCCCGCAGAGGTTCCAGAAACCTCCGGAAGTTTTCTTCCATCCGCCGGTTCCAGTCATCAGGCTCTCCCTCCCAGCGCCAGTCATTCAGGTCACCCGCATGATAGAAAGTTCTGCCCTCTGCCTTTACTACAAAAGCCACTCCCTCATCTGTGGAACGCAGGGTATGTACAGACACGCCTTGTGCTTCCCAGTCCGTATTTGGTTTCAGATGCACTGTCTGATCTCTCTGTTCTTCAGGAACACGGCTCTTCCAGATGTCATAAGACAATATATAAAATACGTTCTCCCTCTCTTTTGCCAACCGGAAAATCTCCGGATTAAAATGATCCGGATGCCGGTGACTTGCAAAGACAAAGAGTTTTTTGTCTCTGGCGATATCTGGTATCTCTCCCTGATAATAGTCAAAAAGCAGCGCTGTGTATTCCAGTTCTATCAGAAAACAGCTGTGAGCAATATACGTGATTTTCATTCTGTAATCCTTTTTTAATATGATATATTCTTCCGTTCCTGAATGCAAAAAACGGTTGCGTCCCTATGCTGCTGCTATTATAACGTATTTTCTGATTTTAGGATAGAGTTCCGGAGCACTTTTCAGAAAAGTTTTCTTATTATGAATAAAAAAAGCGCCTGCCGTAAAGGCAGACTCTTCTTTCATTCACAATATGGAGCTGAGGGGAATCGAACCCCTGTCCGAAAGCCTGTTCCCTGTTCTTCTACTATCATAGTCAGTTATTTGACATTCCCTCCGCTGCCCGAAAACGGACATCCTGACAGCTTCAGTAGCTTCATAATACGCCCATGCGCGCAAAGCTTAACGCATGTCGTTTCCTGCATAGTCGATGCCGGATACTTAAGGTGCAGGTGCCCTAAGGCCGACAGCTGCCATTAGGCAGCGTATGCTAAATTATCTTCAGCGTTTATATTTAGGTTTGCGATTT
>CALWGE010000024.1 GCA_944378225.1 uncultured Merdimonas sp. | reverse complement strand
TGTAAAGATGGAAGAGATGGCGAAACCGGCTATCGAGGCGGTGAAGAACGGAGATCTGACCTTTGTGCCGGAGCGTTTTGACAAGACGTATCTTCACTGGCTGGAAAATATCCGCGACTGGTGCATTTCCAGACAGCTCTGGTGGGGACACCGGATTCCGGCTTACTACTGCGATGACTGCGGAGAAATCGTAGTGGACAAGGAGATGCCGAAGGTATGTCCCAAGTGCGGCGGCACGCATTTCACACAGGATCCGGATACTCTGGACACCTGGTTTTCCTCTGCGCTCTGGCCTTTCTCCACGCTGGGATGGCCGGACAAGACTGAAGATCTGGATTACTTCTATCCTACAGACGTACTGGTAACAGGATACGATATTATATTCTTCTGGGTAATCCGTATGGTATTCTCCGGCTACGAGCAGACTGGAAAGTGTCCCTTCCATCATGTGCTGATTCACGGTCTGGTACGCGACTCTCTGGGCCGGAAGATGAGCAAGTCCCTGGGCAACGGTATCGATCCGCTGGAGATTATTGAGCAGTATGGCGCGGACGCTCTGCGCTTCACACTCGTTACAGGAAATGCGCCGGGCAATGACATGCGTTTCTATATGGAGCGTGTGGAGGCCAGCCGTAACTTTGCCAACAAGATCTGGAACGCATCCCGTTTCATCATGATGAACATTGAGAAGGCAGAGGTTCCGGCGGACCTGAATCCGGCAGAACTGACCGGAGCCGATAAGTGGATTCTGTCCAAGGTAAACGCCCTGGCTCAGGATGTAACAGTCAATATGGACAAGTTTGAACTGGGAATTGCCGTACAGAAGCTGTACGACTTTATCTGGGAGGAGTTCTGCGACTGGTATATCGAAATGGTGAAGCCTCGTCTCTACAGCGAGGAGGACGAGACCAAGGCGGCTGCTCTCTGGACACTGAAGACAGTACTGACCAATGCTCTGAAGCTTCTGCATCCTTATATGCCGTTTATTACAGAAGAAATTTTCCGCAATCTGACAGGAGAAGAATCTATCATGATCTCTTCCTGGCCGGAATATAAGGAAGAGTGGAACTTTGCTGAGGAGGAAGCCGGCGTAGAACTGATCAAAGAGGCAGTGCGCGCAATCCGGAATGTTCGTTCTTCCATGAATGTACCGCCGAGCAAGAAGGCTCAGGTGTTCGTGGTTTCTGAAAACGAGAGAGTGCGCGGAATCTTTGAAGGCAGCAGCAGGTTCTTTGCCACCCTGGCATATGCAAGCCAGGTAACCGTGCAGACAGATAAGACAGGAATCGGGGAAGACGCCGTATCGGCGCTGATTCCTGAGGCTGCTGTCTACATGCCTTTTGCAGAGCTGGTAGACCTTGAAAAAGAAGTGGAACGCCTTAAGAAAGAAGAAGAGCGTCTTATGAAAGAACTTGCCCGTGTAAACGGCATGCTGAACAATGAAAAATTCATGAGCAAGGCGCCTCAGAGCAAGGTGGATGAGGAAAAAGAAAAGCTTGCAAAATATTCCCAGATGATGGCCCAGGTGAAAGAGCATCTGGCAGCTCTTACAAAGCAGTAACAGGATTTACGGCAGAGACGGGAATACGGGAAGGACTGGGCCTTCCCCGAAAGCCCGCTCTGAAAAAGAAAAGTGAGGATTATGAAAAAGTTAAGAAAATGGCTGGGGGGTATAGGTTCCTCTTTGAGAACCTTTTTTAAAGAAAACAACGAGAAGTGCAGCAGGGTACTGGCAAAACCGATCGCTATAGCGAACCGGTTTTCTCTTTTGCTGCATGCGGTGCTGTCCTGGATAATTTATTTTATTATGGAAGCAGTGTCTCGTCATTCTGTCCTGGAAGCGTGGAACTTTATGACAGAGAGTACGGCCGCTTTCGCTTATAACAGCCTTATGATATTTATGAGTTTCATGGTAGTATATCTGGTACGGCGCAGGATTTTCATGCGTCTTCTGCTGACCTTTTTCTGGCTGGTACTGGGTATTATTAACGGAACGATTCTTTCAACCCGTGTAACGCCTTTTACAGGGCAGGATATGCATCTGATTACAGACGCGCTGGACATTGTGGGAAATTATATGTCTCCGCTCCAGCTGATACAGAAGGTGGGAAGTATCGTCCTCGGAGCTGCGGTTCTTGTACTTCTGTGGAAATACGCCCCGAAGTATAAGGGAAAGCTGCGTTATCCGCTGAATCTTGCGGCGCTGGCGGCAGTTATCGGATTGTTTGCCGGAGCTACCAGAGTGTGCCTGGAGCAGAGAGTGCTTTCCACGTATTTTGGAAATATTGCCTTTGCCTATCAGGACTATGGCCTTCCCTACTGCTTTTTCTGCAGTCTGCTGGCCACGGGTATGGATGAGCCTTATGAGTATTCTGAGGAGGCGATTCAGGCTATTGTCCAGCGGGATGAAGAGACGCTTGCGGATGAGGACAACGATTCTGAGAAGCCTAATATCATTATGCTGCAGCTGGAAACCTTTTTTGATCCTACTACTGTCGAATTCCTGGAGTTTTCTGAAGATCCGATCCCGAATTTCCGCAGACTGATGGAAGAGTACTCTTCGGGAGCCTTTAAAGTTCCGTCTGTAGGAGCAGGTACGGCTAATACGGAGTTTGAGTGTATTACAGGCATGAATCTCCGGTATTTCGGACCGGGAGAGTATCCCTATAAGACAATTCTGAAAGAGACGACCTGTGAGAGCGTGGCCTACGATCTTCGGGAAGCAGGTTATGCGACTCACGCGATTCATAATAATAAAGCAACCTTTTACAGCCGTGCCGATGTGTTCAGCAATCTGGGATTTGACACTTATACTTCCAAGGAATACATGGACGTGTCGAACACCACAGAAAACGGATGGCTGAAGGATGAGATCCTGATAGAGCATATTATGGACTGCCTGAATTCCACGGCGCGTCAGGACTTTATCTATACGATTTCTGTACAGGGACACGGCGAATACCCCACAGAGCCTGTGCTTGAGGATCCTGCCATTAAAGTTACAGGAGCAGAAACAGAAGAGAAAAACTATCAGTGGGAATACTACGTAAATCAGCTTCATGAGATGGATCAGTTCATAGCGGATCTTATCGATACGCTGGACGCATACGGCGAGGATTATGTGCTGGTAATGTACGGAGATCATCTTCCGACTCTGGGACTTACCGTGGAGGATGTGAGTAACCGGTACCTGTTTGATACCAGCTATGTGATCGTAGATAATATCGGACTGGAAAAGGTGGATCAGACCCTGTGTTCCTACCAGATTGCGGCAGAGGTGCTGGACAAGGTGGATATTCATGTAGGAACCATGATGCAGTATCACCAGGCGCGCCGGAAGACGAAATGGTATCTGCCGGATATGGAGCTTCTCCAGTATGATCTGCTTTATGGAGAGCGGTACGCCTATGATATGGACGGAGAGACGCCTTTTGAACCTGTGGATATGCAGATGGGAATCAACCAGCCGTCAGTACGCAATGTGGTGGCTCTGGAAAAGATGACCTATGTATTCGGCCAGAACTTTACCACTGCGACTAAGGTTTATGTGGACGGTGAGTATCAGACTACGAAATTTATCAACGATCACGTACTCCAGCTGAAAAAGACTGTACTGGAAGATGACGCGCTGATTGCTGTGAAGCAGGTGGCGCCGGGTAGGGCAAAGCGCGTGCTCAGTGAAGGAAATACGTACAGTTTTCATTATGAAAATACGGACGAAACAGAAAATACAGAAGGCACAGAAAATATAGAAGAGACAGGTACAGAAGAAGGAGCAGGCGAGACAGAATGACGTATCAGGAAGCGGTAGCCTATATTGATGAGACACCGAAATTCACAAAGAAAAATTCTCTTGATCATACCCGGGCGTTTTTGAAAAGGCTTGGGAATCCGCAGGAAAAGATGAAAATCTTTCATGTGGCAGGAACGAACGGAAAGGGCTCTGTCTGCTCTTTCCTGGCATCCATGCTGAAAGCCGCGGGAAAGCGGACGGGACTTTTTACCTCTCCGCATCTGGTGAAGATCAACGAACGTTTTGTGATTGACGAGAAGGATGTCAGCGACGGACAGTTTCTGGAGGCCTTTCATACAGTTATGGACTGTGTGGAGGCCATGAAGGAAGAGGGATATCCTCATCCTACGTATTTTGAACTGCTGTTTCTCATTGGCATGAAAATCTTTGAGAAGGCAGAAGTGGAATATCTGGTTCTTGAGACCGGTCTGGGCGGCAGGCTGGATGCCACGAATTCTGTGCAGCATCCGCTGGCGACGGTAATTACTTCCATCAGTCTGGATCACACAGAGTATCTTGGAGATACGGTGGCAGCCATTGCCGGAGAGAAGGCAGGGATCATTAAGAAAGGCGTACCGGTGATTTATGATGCGACCTGTCCGGAATCCGCGGAAGTCATTCGCAGAAAAGCGGAGGAAATGCAGGCTCCCGCATATCCTGTATCTGGAAAAATGTATAAAATTTCCAAAACAACAAAGAAACATATTGATTTTTCCATTGATTCTGGGTATTATGATGATATCCGGCTGTCAATTTCCAGTGTGGCTGAATATCAGGTGAAAAATGCCGCGGAGGCGGTAACCGCTGTCCGTGTTTCAGACCGTGCAGGTATTTTTACGGATGAAGTGATACAGAGAGGTATTCGGGATATGCGCTGGCAGGGCAGAATGGAGACAGTACTGCCGGGCGTTATCATTGATGGCGCGCATAATGAGGCCGGCGTAGAGGAATTCGTGAAGACGGCCAGAAGGCTGGAGGCGGATGAGACGGTGACCCTGCTGTTCGCGGCAGTAGGAGATAAGGATTATCGCCATATGATTGAGACGATCTGCCGGGAGCTCAGGCTGGAACGTGTGATTGTAACTGAGGTGGGCGGCTACCGCAGTGTGGATGTGAAGGTGCCGGAAGCGTTGTTCCGGGAATTCGGCCAGAAAGAGGTCACGGCTGTTCCTGATGTGGAAGAAGCATTTGACGAAGCGCTCAGAGAAAAGGGAGACGGAATTCTGTTCTGTGTCGGTTCCCTGTATCTGGTAGGAAGTATAAAGAGTATTTTAGAGACAAGGAGGTCCGCAGATGATTGATTTTGAGGAAGAACTGAAGAAATTTCATCCCAGCCTGGAAGTAGAGCAGGTAGAGGAAAATGTGTATAAGAACAAGCCGAAGGACATGGCGGATCTTCTGGATGAGATGCTGAAGGAAATGAAAGGCGGCAGCCGTTATTAGATGATATGAGGTCCGGGAAACAAAAAGCTTTCATGGTTTTTCAGAGGAGGAATCTATGCGTTGTGTAAAATGTGGAGCGGTGCTGAATGATCCCGGCTACTGCAGCTCCTGCGGAACAGAGATTACGATTTATAATAAACTCATCCGGCTGTCCAATACCTATTATAACATGGGACTGGAAAAGGCGAAGGCACGGAACCTGTCCGGAGCCGTGAAAGACCTGCGCTGCAGTCTGGAACTGAATAAAAACAATATACAGGCCAGGAATCTGCTGGGACTGATCTGCTTTGAGGTAGGCGACGTTGTTTCGGCGCTGACGGAGTGGATTATCAGTAAAAACCTGGAACCGGACAAAAATATTGCAGATGAATACATTCGCGCGATTCAGGCAAATCCGGCAAGACTGGACACTATTAATCAGACTATTAAAAAGTATAACCAGTCCCTGCTTTACTGCCAACAGGGAAGCGAAGATCTGGCGATTATTCAGCTGAAAAAAGTGCTCTCCCTGAATCCCAAACTGGTGAAGGCTCATCAGCTGCTTGCCCTGCTGTATATTAAAACAGAAGAATATGACCGGGCAGGACGGGAACTGCGCAGAGCTCTGGCCATCGATAAGACAGATAATGTTTCCCTTTACTACCAGGCGGAGCTGGAAGAGATTACGGGAAAATCCCAGGCGCGGAGCCAGAAACCGGAGAAGGAATCAAAGAATCCGGATATTATTTCGTATACAAGTGGAAACGAAACGATTATCATGCCTGCATCCTATAAGGATAATACGGGCGTAAATGTGCTTCTCAATATTTTTATAGGTCTGGTGGTGGGCGTAGCCCTGATGTGGTTTCTGGCAGTTCCCGCCAAGGTACAGTCAGTACGCAGCCAGACAGCTGAGCAGATACGGGAATACAGCGATCAGCTGGCGGCCCGGCAGGCAGAAATCAGTGAGCTGCAGAATCAGCTGGCGGCTCTGCAGGGAGATGAAGAGGCAGGAGAAGCGGAGGAAGGTGAAGGCGGAAACAGCTATGAGCTTCTGATAGACGCTTATACAAGTTTCCAGGCACAGGATTCAGAAGGCGCTGCGGAAGCGCTGGATCAGGTGGATCCGGAACAGCTTTCGGATAATGCGAAAAGTATTTACAATCAGATTTACGGCAGCGTACATGCAGATGAGATACAGGCGCTTTTTGATGCCGGATCCGCAGCCTATGAGAGCAGGAATTACGAAGAGGCTGTCGAAAATCTGAAACGGGTAGTGGATTATGATGAACGCTACAGCGACGGCTACGCTCTCTATTATCTGGCCCGGTCTTATGAAAACCTGGGACAGAACGCAGAGGCGCTCGAAATGTTCCGGATATTTGCGGAAGCCTATCCGGGAACCCAGCGGGCAACTTATTCGAACAACGCCATAGCGCGGCTGGAACCGCTGACTGCGCAGGAGGAGACGGAAACACAGCAGGATGAGGCGCAGGAACAGGCGCAGTAGAAGAAGAGTACAGAAAAAACAGCAGAGAAACCCTGAAGCAAGGGACATACCGAAAGGTATGTCCCTTTTCTGCTGTCATGGGTCTGCTGCAGGCATATAGAGGAGGAATGGAAAATATGAAAGAAAACATGAGGCTGGAAAATGGGATTCTCCGAATCCGGGTTCCGGAAGAACTGGATCACCACAGCGCGGCACAGATTTCCGCACAGGCAGATGCGCTGATAAAGAAACGAGAGGTTCGGGAAGTGGTTTTTGATTTTTCCGAAACGCTGTTTTGCGACAGTTCCGGAATCGGGATGCTGATGGGCAGATATAAGATGATGCAGGCTCTGGGAGGAACCGTGCGGGCTGTAGAAGTGCAAAGCAGAGTGGAGAGAATTCTTCTGTTGTCTGGTGTGATGAAGATGATTCCTGTAGAGAGGATGAAGAGAGGAGAGAGAGTATGAAAAATCAGATGCGCCTGGAGTTTGACAGCGTTTCAGCCAATGAAGCATTTGCGAGGGTAACGGTAGCCGCTTTTATGACTCAGATGAATCCCAGTATGGAGGAGGTGGCGGATGTGAAGACAGCCGTGTCAGAGGCGGTGACAAATGCAGTGATACACGGATATCACGGAGAAGTACATAAAATCACTATAACCGGAGAGATTGAGGATGACTGGCTGATGATCAGCGTGGAAGATCAGGGAGTAGGGATTGCTGATGTGGAGAAAGCCATGGAACCCTTGTATACCACCAGGCCGGAGCTGGAACGTTCCGGAATGGGTTTCCTGTTTATGGAGGCCTTTATGGATGAGGTGCGCGTAGAGTCACAGCCCGGAAAGGGGACCTCGGTTTTTATGAAAAAGCGGATTGGACGCCGGGAGGCGTAATCTATGGATCGGACGGAGGAGCTCATTCGGCAGTCACAGGAAGGAGATAAAGGAGCCCGGGATATACTGATAGAAGAAAACCTGGGACTGATTCATCATGTGGTGAAACGGTTTCTGGGCAGAGGAGTAGAGGCAGAGGACCTTTTTCAGATCGGAGCCGTAGGACTGGTAAAAGCCGTAGACCGGTTCGACCTGAGTTTTGGCGTCCGCTTTTCCACGTATGCGGTTCCAATGATAGCTGGAGAGATACGGCGTTTTCTCCGGGATGACAGCATGATTAAGGTCAGTCGTTCACTGAAGGAACTGGCAGTCAGGGCGGCCGGCCTGCGGGAGCAGCTTCTGATGGAAAGAGGAGAGGAGCCGCGGGTTGAGGAACTGGCGGCACGGCTGCAGGTGGAACCGGCAGAACTGGTACAGGCCATGGACAGCTGCGCGGAGGTGGAATCTCTCCAGAAGGTGGTTTCCCAGGGGGACAGGGAAGGGACAAGCTTGATGGAACGGGTGGAGCAGGACAGGGATGAGCAGGAGGAACTCCTGAGAAGGATGTTTCTGGAAGAACTTCTGGCGTCTCTGGACCCAAAAGAACGTCGTTTAATCGTGCTGCGCTTTTTTCATGACAGGACGCAGACACAGGTGGCAGAGGAACTGGGAATGTCGCAGGTACAGGTTTCCAGACTGGAAAAAAAGATTCTTCTGGCACTGAAAAGCAGGTTGTAAAGCACAGAATATACGGCGTTCAGCGGAGCGGCGCATAATTCCTGCATATCCGGAGCATACTGGAAACAGAAGGAGGAAGCGTGATGAATCATTCAAAATACCGCGTATTGCTGATTTCCGCAGTTCTGGCAGCGGCCGTCCTTTTTGGAGTTATCTGGTATATTTCCGGACGGGAAGAGGAAAAAAAGATTACAGAAGGGACACTGGTCTGGCATATGCTGCCTGAGCAGGAGCTTTATCAGGATAAAGAAAGGGAAGAAGCATGAAGGAGATTTTGTATCTGAAGGCTGAGAAAAATATCCGGACTTACAACAGAACCCTGCTGCTTGGCGAGGCTGTCCGGATGACCTGCGCAGCTCCGAAGGTTGTAAACAGACTGAAAACGGAGAAATTATATACGTTCGATCATGCACGTACGGGAAAGCGTACCTGCGCGGCCCGTACCGTTCTTTCTATCGTGGATGTAATTGAGCGGGTGCAGGAGGTTTTTCCCGAGCTGGAGATTCAGAATCTGGGGGAAGAGGATTTTGTAGTGGAATACTCCACCAAGCGGCAGGAAAACCCGGCGCTTACGTTTGTCAAAGTCTCTCTGATTTGTCTGATCTGTTTCTTTGGGTCAGCTTTTTCTATTATGGCGTTTAATAATGATGTCTCCACAGTGACGCTGTTCGACAGTTTTTATACTCTCGTGACAGGCAGGGAATCTGACGGATTTACAATTCTGGAACTTACTTATTCTCTGGGGCTGTCCGTGGGCATTATCGCTTTCTTTAATCATATTGGAGGCAGACGGCTGTCCAACGAACCTACGCCGATTGAAGTGGAGATGCGGCTTTATGAAGATGATGTGAACACGACCCTCATACAGACGGCAGGCAGAAAAGGATCGGGACGTGAGAAGAGCGGGGAAGAAAAAGAGAAAGAGGAGTCTTGAAAAGTATGATCTGGTGGAAAGAATTCCTGATGGCTGTAACCGGTCTGTGCAGCGGTCTGGCTGTGGCAGGCGGCCTGTTTGCCCTGATTATTGCTTTGGGGCTGGTGGCAGAGTTTGCGGATCGTACCCATACGGCCCGTTACATTCTGTGGTATGAGGACGCAGTGGCGCTGGGAGGAATTCTGGGAAATCTGATGAGTATCTGTGCTTTCCCTCTGCCTTTTGGAAAAACGGGCGCAGGTATTTTCGGCATTTTTTCAGGAATCTTTGTGGGAGCCTGGGCTATGGCTCTGACGGAGATTATCAATATTCTTCCGATTTTCGCCCGCCGTCTGGATGTGCGGCGGGGGATGGAACTTGTGATCCTCAGCATGGCTGCAGGGCGGACTGCAGGGGCACTGATTTTTTATTATTTCCGGTTTTAGGCGCAGGAGGCAGAAAGAAAAATGGCACAGGAAGAAAGAATGACAGAAGAGAATGAAAAGAAAATGAACGAGGTCACGGATCAGGAAAAAGTGGAGTACAGTGAACTGGTAAAAGAAGCCACGCCGGTACACAGTCTGGGAATCCAGATGCTCCGTGCTTTTCTGACAGGCGGTCTTATCTGCTGTGCAGGCCAGGGAATTCTGAACTGTGCAGAAAGTCTGGGGCTGGAAAAGGATGCGGCCGGAACCTGGTGTTCAGTTCTTCTGGTCCTGGTCAGCGTTCTTCTGACAGGATTCAATGTCTTTCCGCTGATTGCCAGATGGGGCGGAGCAGGGGCGCTGGTCCCTATCACAGGTTTTGCCAACAGCGTGGCTGCTCCGGCTATTGAGTACCAGAAAGAAGGCCAGGTTTTCGGTATAGGGTGCAAGATTTTTACGATTGCAGGTCCGGTTATTCTGTACGGCACCGTAGCCAGCTGGCTGCTGGGACTGGTTTATTGGGTTCTTAAAGTTACAGGGATTGTATAAAAGAAAAAGATTGCATTTTATAGTGTACTGCATTAAACTTATAACAAGGTAACGTGCAAAGGAGCGCCGACAGTTTGCCGGTGCTCCTTTTGTGCATAAAACGGGAAAAGAAAGAGAGGGAGTACATATGATGGAAACAATCGGAAATGTGATCACGGCCATAGATGACGCAGTCTGGGGCTGGTGGCTGATTGTCCTGCTTCTGGGCACGCATATTTTCATGACCTTCAGAACAGGATTTATTCAGTGGAAATCCATAACGAAGGGGATCAGACTGTCCGTAACCAGAGATCCGGAAGCGGAAGGAGAGGTTTCCAATTTCGGCGCGCTGACAACGGCGCTGGCGGCTACGATCGGAACGGGAAATATTGTAGGCGTGGGCACGGCCGTGGCGCTGGGCGGTCCGGGCGCAGTGCTCTGGTGTTGGCTTTCCGGCGTGTTTGGAATTGCTACAAAATACGCGGAATCTCTGATTGCCGTAAAATACAGAGTTAAGAAGAAGGATGGCCGTATGCAGGGCGGAGCCATGTATGCCCTCTCCAGAGGTCTGAAATGGAAAGGTTTTGGCGCGGTTATGGGAATGCTGTTTGCAGTTTTCGCCGGAGTGGCTTCTTTCGGAATCGGCTGTGCTACCCAGGTCAATGCCATCGCAAGCATAGTACAGGAAAATGTGGGAATCAAGGGCTGGGCCGTAGGCCTGATTGTGGCTGCGCTGACGGCTGTGGTTATCTTTGGAGGAATTCGTTCCATCGCCAATGTCTGTGAAAAACTGGTTCCTTTCATGGCAGTCTTTTATGTGGTAGGCTGTGTGATTATTCTTTGCATCAATTACGATTTTATTATTCCGGCTGTTCAGACGATTGTACGTCTGGCTTTTCAGCCGGGTGCGGCAGCAGGCGGCCTTGTAGGTACGGGAATTATGACAGCTATGCGTTATGGAACAGCCAGAGGTCTGTTTTCCAATGAATCCGGTATGGGCTCCGCGCCGATTGCCGCTGCGGCTGCTCAGACGAGAAATCCTGTACGCCAGGCTCTCGTATCTTCCACGGGAACATTCTGGGATACGGTAGTCGTATGTCTCATGACAGGTCTTGTGCTGGTAACTACGATTATGAAAAATCCATCTATTAACATGGGGGATATTACAGACGGAGGAATTCTGACCACACTTGCTTTCGGGCAGATTCCGTATTTCGGACCTGCCGTGCTGACGCTCGGCATTATCTGCTTTGCATTTTCCACAGTGCTTGGCTGGGCCTATTACGGAGAACGGGCTGTGGAATACTTTGCAGGAAAGAAAGGGCTCATTCCCTACCGGGCTCTGTATGTTCTGGTTGCAGCTATTGCTCCGGTAGTAGCGCTTGACATTGTCTGGGACATTGCAGATATTCTGAACGCTCTGATGGCTATTCCGAATCTCATTGCTGTGCTTCTGCTGTCCAACGTCATTGCAAAAGAGACCCGGAAGTATATTCATGATCTGGATGCCTGGGATGAAGAGAGTGTGCCTGTGGTAGATGACTGAAAACAGAGTAAAAATATATTTGTGCAGAAGAGACGTCTCGGCCGGGAGACGTCTTTTCTTTTGAAAAAAGGAATACTTTTCCTGTCGCGCTCATAAAATAATAACCGGGCATAAATTTATGGTGTCGGGGAAAAATAACGGCAGAAGTATCTGCGGAAAGGATGGCAGGAAAAGTGAACGCAGAAACGATTATCGGAAAACAGAGTATTCGCTTCAGGGAAGCGCCCCATATTGTAAGCAGAGCATCAATTGTAGGAAAGAAAGAAGGGGAGGGGCCCCTTGGGAAATTGTTTGACAGGATTGAGGAGGACCCTATGGCAGGACAGGCCTCCTGGGAAGAGGCGGAAAGCGCCTTTCAGAAGCAGGCAGCCAGGCTGGCTATGGAAAAGGCAGGACCGGGCGTTCCGCCGGTACGTTATCTCTTTTCGGGAGATCTTCTTGGTCAGCTGATTGCCACTTCTTTTGGCGTGATGGATCTGAAGCTGCCGCTGTTTGGTCTGTACGGAGCATGCTCTACGATTGGAGAGGCTCTGATGCTGGCTGCAATGACAGTTCAGGGCGGATATTCGGATGCTGTTCTTGCTCTCACATCCAGTCATTTTGGAAGTGCGGAGAAGCAGTTCCGGTTTCCGCTGGCGTACGGAGGGCAGCGTCCGCTTTCTTCTACCTGGACGGTCACGGGAAGCGGAGCTTTTGTGCTGGCGCATACAGGTGGGAAGACACGTATGACAGGGGCCACACCGGGAAGAGTTGTGGACTACGGGCTGAAGGATTCCATGAACATGGGGGCCTGTATGGCGCCGGCGGCCTGTGATACAATCTGCGCCCATCTGGAGGACTTTGACCGGAAACCTTCAGATTATGATTATATTATTACCGGGGATCTGGGGAGTGTGGGACAGACGCTTCTTCTGGAGCTTGCCGGCAAGCGGGGAGTCGAACTGGAAGGCAGACATCTGGACTGCGGCATGCTGATTTTTGATCCGGAAACGCAGGATACTCATGCAGGAGGCAGCGGCTGCGCCTGCTCAGCGGTGACTCTGGCGGCTTATATTCTGCCGAAACTGGAGACCGGCGAATGGAAGCGTGTTCTTTTTGTACCTACAGGAGCGCTGCTTTCAACAGTCAGCTACAATGAAGGACAGAGCGTACCGGGAATCGCTCATGCCGTTGTGCTGGAGCACTGCTGAGAAAGGCAGAAGGAGATGACAGAAATGGATTATGTAAAAGCATTTGTACTGGGAGGTCTTATCTGTGCTCTGGTACAGATTCTGATGGAAAAGACAAAAATGATGCCGGGACGGATTATGGTGCTTCTGGTCTGCAGCGGCGCTGTTCTGGGCGCGCTGGGGATATACGGACCTTTTCAGGAATTTGCCGGAGCAGGCGCGTCTGTTCCGCTTCTTGGTTTTGGAAATACACTCTGGAATGGAGTAAAAGAGGCAGTGGAGACAGAAGGGTTTCTGGGCATTTTCAAGGGAGGCTTCACAGCAAGCGCGGCGGGAATCTGCGCAGCGCTGGTCTTTGGATACCTGGCCAGCCTTCTGTTTCAGCCGAAGATGAAGAAATAGAAAGGCTTGCCTTTTCTTCCTTTAGCTGATATACTAAGCCTCGACGGTCCGAAGGAGAAACAGGAAGAGATCTGCAGCAGGGCCGCGGAAGGCCATTAACCGCAGTAAAGATACGGAAGGAGAGGTTTTTGTGAGCAAGGTAGCGATTGTAACAGACAGCAACAGCGGAATTTCCCAGGAGCTGGCTGAAGGAATGGGAATTTCAGTTCTGCCCATGCCTTTTACGATCGATGGAAAGGAATATTTTGAGGGAATCAGTCTGACTCAGGAAGAGTTTTATGAATATCTGAAAAAGGATGCGGATATTTCCACATCCCAGCCGTCCCCGGAATCAGTAATGAATCTTTGGGAGGGGCTTCTTAAGGAATATGATGAGGTACTTCATATTCCCATGTCCAGCGGACTGTCCGGTTCCTGTCAGACAGCGATTGCTCTGGCCGGAGATTTTGACGGAAGAGTTCAGGTAGTAAACAACCACCGTATTTCCATTACCCAGAGAAGAGCTGTGGAGGATGCGATTCAGCTTGCAAAGGAAGGAAAGAACGCAGGGGAGATTCGGGATATTCTCGAAAAGACGAAGCTGGATTCCAGTATTTATATTACAGTGGCCACACTGAAATATCTTAAGAAGGGCGGACGAATCACGCCGGCTGTGGCAGCTATCGGCACAATGCTCCGCTTAAAGCCGGTATTAACCATACAGGGCGAACGGCTGGATTCTTTTTCAAAAGCGAGAACTATGCGCCAGGCGCGGCAGACCATGATTTCTGCCATTCAGAATGATATGGAGAACAGGTTCGGAGGAGTGGATGCGCACTGCGTACATCTGGATATTGCCCATACAAATAATTATGAAGAGGCATTGGATTTTAAGGCAGAAGTAGAGGCGGCCTTCCCCGGATATCAGGTAGGTTTTGTGGACTCGCTTTCCTTAAGCGTATCCTGTCATATCGGAGATGGTTCACTGGCTGTGGCAGCTACAAAAATTCTGGATAAATAATATGGTTTATATAAACAGGAAGAGAGGCAGAAACCGGCGGAAAAAGAACCGGATTTCTGCCTCTTCCTGTTTTAAGAATTCCGCAATTTTTTTTGACAAGGAAAGTGCCCTGTGATACACTAATTCTGACTATAGCATATTTTGTCGGGGCAACCGGAAATACAGCAAAATATGGGGTTCTACAGGATAACCGAGGTGTGAATCATTGGATAAATATGAATTTCAGATAAAGACGGAACAGCTGGGAAAGCTGATGAAAAAAAAGGACTATAAGACTGCTGCAAAGATTGCGGATTCCATTGACTGGCGTAAGGTCAGGAATGTGGGACTTCTGCTGCAGGTAGCAGAGGCTTATGATAAAACAGAACGGTATGAAGACTGCTATGACATTCTGAATATTGCTTATGACAATGCTCCGATCGGCCGGATGATCATTTATAAAATGGTACAGACAGCTTTGAAGATGAAGGATTTTGATGAAGCGGTAGAACTTTATAAGGAATTTGTCAGAGTTGCTCCCCATGATCTGGGACGTTATGTACTGAAATATGAGATCTATAAAGGGCGCGGATCTTCCATTGAAGATCAGATTGCCATACTTGAGGAATATAAGAGCAGAGAGTATCAGGAGGAGTGGGCCTATGAGCTGGCGGAGCTCTATTACAAGGCAGGCATGAACTCCAAATGTGTGGAAGAATGTGACGATCTGATCCTGTGGTTCAGCGAAGGTGAATTTGTCATGAAAGCCATGGAGCTGAAGATGCGGATTCAGCCGCTGACAGCATCTCAGGAGGAGAAATACCGCTGCATGGTGAAAGGAACCGGAACTGCAGATGAGGAGATTCAGGTACGTCCGGTCAATGTGGATCGGTTCAACACCACGAATCTTCAGGCAGCTCTGGCAGAAGGTCTGCAGGATCTGATTCAGAAAGAGGAAGACCAAAAAGAGGAAGAGCAGAAACCGGAGGATTCTGTACCGGCCGAAGAGAAAGAACAGCAGGAAGAAAAAAAAGAGCAGAAAGACCAGAAAGAGCAGAAGGCGGAACAGCCGCTTTCAGGTTCCGGAAAGTCAGGCGTTTTTTCTGACACGGCACAGCTTCCCAGATTTATCGGACAGAATGAGACGGGACAGCTGACGTTTGACATGGAAGAGAATGTGCTGGATCGGCAGATTACAGGACAGCTCAGCATTGAAGATATTCTCAGCGACTGGGAGGTCAAAAAGCGCGCGACAGAGGCAGCGATTGCGCAGGCGGCTGTGAGAGATGAAGAACGCCGTAAAGAGAGAGAGTATCTGCGTGCGACGGGACAGCTTCCGGATTTGAAAGCAGAGATAAAAACTACTGTGCCGGAAGAAATTCAACGGCTGATTGAAGAGATAGAGGGAAGGTATCCGGTTCGTGTAGAGCTGGAGCCTATTGTGAAAAATGTGGCTGTTGCAGTGAAACCGGAAGAGAAGCAGCCTGAGACAGAAAACAGACAGAGTACAGCGGTGAAACGAGAACCGCAGGAGATTCTGGAAATCCTGGAGATGTCGGAAACCGGCGTCAGACCGCAGGAGATTCTGGAGATTCTGGAAGCTCCGTCAAAGGAAATACAGGAAAAGAAAAAGCCTTCCATAATAGAAATGCCGGTTCAGAAAGAGCGGGACAGCAGAGTGGTCGGGAAGGCAGTTTCCGGTCAGAAAGAACAGACGCAGCCGGCGTCTCCCATGCTGGAAAAACTGGAAAAATCTCTGGAGGAGACCATTTCTACTCTGCCGCCGGGACAGCTTTCCGAGGAACAGAAGAAGCTCTTCGCGTACTTTACCTCGGTACGCGGTATGAACAGACAGCTGGCTGAACTGCTGGAAGAAGATCGGATGAGAAAAGAATCCCGTGAGGATTCACTGGTAGGAAATATTGTAATTACAGGCGAGAGGGGAAACGGAAAATCCACACTGGCGGCGGATATCGTAAAGGCCCTTCAGAAACAGCGCAGGGTCAAAGGCGCCAAGATGGCAAAGGTTCCGGCGGAAAGTCTTAACGGAAAAGATGTTTCCGAAGTTATCTCAAAGCTTGGAGGCGGTGCTCTTCTGATTGAAAAGGCAGGAAATATGAAGACACAGACAGCGGTAAAACTTTCTCATGCCATGACACGGAATACAGGAGGACTTCTGGTAATTCTGGAGGATGAAAAGGAAGAGATCCGCAAACTGTTTGTCCGCTGTGAAAGCCTTGGGGCCAAATTTACACGGACGATAGAGATCCCGGTGTTTACAAACAAAGAACTTGTAGCCTTTGGAGAATCTTATGCCCGTGAGAAGGACTGTGTTCTGGATGAGATGGCTGTACTGGCTCTTTATAACCGTATAGGAAACAGCCAGACGAGTGATCATCTGGTGAATGTGGCTGAGGTGAAAGAGATGGTAGACGAAGCTATCGGAAAACGGGGCAAGAAGGGAATGTTCGGAAGAATGAAAAAGAGCCGTCTGGATGAGTCCGGCAACCTGATTCTTCTGGAAAAAGATTTTGAATAATAAAAGGAGTTCAAGGCCGCTGTTGTACAGCGGCCTGTAATGATATGAAACATACAAATGATCTGGGGAAAGATCCTGTCTTTCCACTGGTGCTTCGGCTGGCGATTCCCACAATGCTGGCGCAGCTGGTAAACGTGCTGTATTCCATTGTGGATCGCATGTATATCGGTGCGGGAGTAGGAAGTCTGGCGCTGGCAGGAGTAGGAGTCTGCGCGCCTATCGTGACGCTTCTGTCTTCTTTTGGGTCTCTGGTAGGAATGGGAGGCTCCCCAATTATGGCGATGCGGATGGGGGAAGGCAATAAAGAAGAGGCCCGCAGAATCCTGAACAATGGATTTCTGATGCTGCTGGTCTTGTCTGTAATTCTGACGGCAGTATTTCTTTTTTCAAAAGAACATCTGCTTATGTGGTTTGGAGCAAGCCAGGCTACCTTTGCTTACGCGGATACATATATGACTATCTATACCGCAGGCACCTTCTTTGCGCTGATGGCAGGCGGTATGAACAGCTTTCTGATTGCCCAGGGCTATTCCGGACTGGGAATGGCAACGGTAGTACTGGGCGCAGCGCTGAATATAGTGCTTGATCCCCTGTTTATTTTCGGATTTCACATGGGCGTGGCCGGCGCAGCAGCCGCCACTGTGATTTCTCAGATCGCATCCTGTTCCTTTGTTCTGCTGGCTCTGCGAAGCAGGCGGATGCCGGTACGTCTTGGATGGGGCGGATTCCAGTGGAAGGCTGTAAAACGGATTGCAGTCTTTGGATTATCTCCCTTTCTGATTATTGCCAGCGACAGCGTGCTTCTGATTGTGCTGAATACCGTGCTTCAGCGGTATGGAGGACCTGGTGAGGGAGATGTTCTTGTAACCTGCGCAACGATTGTACAGAGTTATCTTCTGCTGATTACCATGCCTATGGGAGGAATTACGCTGGGAAGCCAGCCGGTTATCAGTTTTAATTATGGAATGGGAGACGGAGCCCGTATCAGAAAGGCGCTTCGCTGTATCGTCGGTCTCTGTGTAGGGTTCTGCGCTTTTATGATGGTGATGACTTATACGGTTTCCCCTCTGTATGTGTCATTGTTTACGAAGGATGCGTCAATTCTGGAACGGTCCGTAAAATATATCAAGATATTTACGATTATGATTATACCGCTGGCAGTTCAGTATCCTCTGGTGGATGAAACGACGGCTCTGGGACAGGTGAAGCTTGCTTTGTTCTGTTCTGCGTTCCGTAAATCTGTCTATTTTGCGGGACTTCTGCTGTTCCCGGCGTTGATTTCAGCAGAAGCGGCCTTTTTTTCAGAGCCGGTGGCAGACGTTGTGGCAGCGACAGTGACAACGCTTTTGTTTTTCTGGTTTTTCCCGCGTGTCATTGCCAGCCGGGAGCGGGCTCTGAATAAAACAGCACTGTAACCTGCAGCTGTGCGAAACTGCAGAAATAAAAGGTATGAGAAAACGAAGACGTTTTCCCATACCTTTTGTCTTATCAACAGAAAAATTTTCAGGTGATTACTTCAATATTTACGGCTGGAAGCAATTCCTGTACATCGCTTTCTCCAGCCAGAAGAGTACCTTCCTGACGGACAGAACCTGCGGCACAGGCCATGGCCCAGCGAAGCATATCTTCTGAACCAAGGTGTTTCCGAAGTGCATAGCACATGCCTGCAACCATGGAGTCTCCGGCGCCTGTCAGTCCTTTGGCTTCTACAGGGAGAGCCTTTGCGCGGTAAGTGTGTTCCCGGTCCAGAAGAAGGGCCCCGTCTTCTCCCAGAGAAATGCACAGGTAGGAGACGCCGCTGTCTATGACGCTGCGGGCAATTTCCAGGGGTGTTTTTCCGCTTTTCAATTCCTGCCGGAAAGTCTGCTCAAACTCCACGCCATTGGGCTTAATCAGAAACGGCTTTTCGCGCAGACCAAGAGCAAAGGGTTCGCCTGCAGTATCCAGAACAGTTTTTACATCTTTTCTGTGTGCCATGCGAATCAGGCGCTGGTAGATGTCGGCGGGCACTCCGGGAGGGATGCTTCCGCTCAGAACAAGAATGTGCGTATGTTCCAGGCGGGCGTCAATCTCGTCTACCAGGCGATCAATGACAGAGGATGAAACACAGGGACCGGCTTCGTTGATCTCTGTCATGGTATGAGAGGCCTGTTCAAAAAGCTTTATATTGGTTCTTATGGAACCGTCGGCATAGACGAAATGATGCTTGAGTCCGCGGTTGTTCACAGTGCGTTCCAGCAGGGTTCCGTTATTTCTGAAATTCAGTCCCATGCAGAGGGTATCTTCCCCCAGATGGTTGAGAACCGTGCTTACATTCAGACCCTTTCCGGCCACATCAATCCGCGTGCTTTTTACGCGGTTATAACCTCCGGTTTCCAGTATGTCAAGATATATGGTTTTGTCAATACAGGGATTCAGTGTGACGGTTAAAATCATAGAAAATTCCTCTCCAGGCAGCGATTTTTGTGCAATTCTTCTGAATACAGATACATTATAGGTGCACAATAATGAAATGTCAAACAAAAGACACCTTGACAGTTTATACCGTTCGGTATAGAATGAAATCAGAACAAAGCACAGCTATTGTCAGGACAGAAGGAAGGATGCCCGTGGATAACAGAGAACGAATTCTGGAGACTGCGCTGGATCTTTTTTACGCCAGAGGCTATGACGCGGTGGGGGTTCAGGAGATTGCAGAAAAATCAGGTGTAACCAAACCGACACTTTATTACTATTTTAAAAGTAAATACGGTCTTCTGGAACAGCTTCTGGAGAGCAGGGGGGAGCCGTTTCTGAAAGATCTGCGACAGGCCTGCGTCTATCGCGGAGACCTGAAGGAAACGCTCTGCACAGCCGTAGGAGCTGTGTCAGATTTTGCGGGAAGAGATCCGAAATTCGCCGTGCTGCTCGTGGCTCTGTTTTATTCAGCGAGGGACAATGAATCCTATCGGGCGGTTCGGCCTATGATGCTTCGTCTGCAGAAGGATGTGGAAAGCATTTTCCATGCGGCAGCATCTGAACTGGGGAACATGCATGGACGGCAGAGACAGTTTTCCCTGGGATTTATCGGTCTGGTGATTCTGTACCTCGTTATGAAATATGAGACAGGCGGGAGAGAATGCATCGATATTTCGGGAGACGAGATAGAAGCACTGGTGCATCAGTTTATGCATGGCATTTATTCCTGAACGTATTCTGCCGGGTTGTGAGAATAAATCGGAGGAGGAACTGCAATTATGTCAAAATGGTACGATGAAGCCATTTTTTATCATATTTATCCACTGGGACTGACGGGGGCTCCCAGGTGCAGACAGGATGAAGGAGAGGAGACGGTTCACAGAATGCGTGAACTGGATCCGTGGGTTGATCATATGAAGGACCTCGGTATCACGGCTGTCTATATCGGACCCTTGTTTGAATCCACCACGCATGGGTACGATACAAAGGACTATAAAAAAGTGGACGGGCGTCTGGGGGATAATGAAGATTTCCGGCATTTCACAGAAAAATGTCACGAGAACGGAATCCGGGTTGTGGTGGACGGCGTGTTCAATCATACGGGCCGTGAGTTTTTCGCGTTTCAGGATCTGCAGAAAAACAGAGAAAATTCACCGTATCGCTACTGGTATCAGGATGTGAATTTCGGAGGAAACAGTCCCTATAATGACGGGTTCTGGTACCGGGCCTGGAGAAACTGCTATGAACTGGCGAATCTGAATCTTGAAAATCCCGAGGTGAGGAATTATCTTCTGGATGTGGTCCGCTTCTGGATAGAAGAATTTGATATCGACGGAATCCGTCTGGACTGTGCGGATTGCCTGAACTTTGATTTTATGAAGGAACTTCGCAGGGCGACGGAAGAAAAGAAAGAAGACTTCTGGCTGATGGGCGAGGTGATTCACGGAGATTATGCCCGCTGGGTGAAGCCGGATATTCTCCACTCTGTGACAAATTATGAGCTGTGGAAAGGACTTTATTCCGGACATAATGATCACAACTATTTTGAAATCGCGCATACCATCCGGCGCCAGTTTGACGCGAACGGCGGTATTTACCGGGGCTGCCGTCTGTACAGTTTTGTGGATAATCATGATGTAAACCGAATTGTGAATACATTGAATGAAAAAGCATTCCTGCGTTCCGTCTATACACTTCTCTATACATTGCCGGGAATTCCTTCTGTATATTACGGAAGTGAGTATGGCGTGGAAGGAAAGAAGGAATGGGGCGGAGATGAACATCTCCGCCCGGCCCTCACCCTTTCTGAGCTGGAGGCAAATCCGCCGGTGCCGGAACTTATGGAAATTCTGCGTACGCTGGCCGGAGTGCGCAGCCGGGAAAAGGCGCTGACAGACGGAGCCTACCGCGAACTGATGCTTACGAACCGCCAGTATGCCTTTGGAAGAATTCTGGATGGGGAAGCGGTGGTCGTAGCTGTGAATAATGATGACCGGGAAGCTCGTTTTGAGATACCCTGCCCGGTTTCTGGAGCAGTGGCAGAGGAAATCTTCACGAAAAAGGAGATTAAAATAGAGAACGGCAGGATCATATGGGAGATGCCCGCTTATGGAAGCGCCGTCTTTACAGTAAAACAGGGGTGAGAGTATGAAAGAGGAGAGAAGCAGGAGCACGAGAACAGGCAAAGGGACAAAAGGAAAGGGAAGAAGGCAGCGGCCGGAAGGTTTTGTGGGAGACCTGGATCAGTATCTGTTTGGTCAGGGAACACACTATGATATCTTTCAAAAGCTGGGAGCGCATCCGATGACAGTGGATGGAGTAAAGGGCGTGTATTTCGCCGTATGGGCTCCGCATGCTCTGGATGTGCATGTAATCGGCGATTTTGACGGCTGGGATGAGGATAGCAGACCGATGGAGAGGCTGGAACCTCTGGGAATCTGGGAATGCTTTATTCCAGGCATTAAGCCGGGAGTCCTTTACAAATACCTGATCGAGACGCAGGATCACAGGAAGCTTTATAAAGCCGATCCTTTTGCGTTTTCTGCAGAGATGCGTCCTGGCACAGCCTCACGCGTGGCAGACATTACTGGTTTCCGCTGGACAGATGAAAACTGGATGGTGAACCGCCGCGGAAAGACCATGACAGAAGAGCCCATGTCCATTTATGAGGTGCATCCGGGCTCCTGGAAGAAGCATCCTCACGGTCCGGACGAGGACGGTTTCTATAATTACCGGGAACTGGCCCGCAGCCTTGCGGATTATGTCAGCGAGATGGGATATACCCATGTGGAACTGATGGGAATTGCAGAGCATCCCTTTGATGGTTCCTGGGGATACCAGGTGACTGGTTACTATGCGCCCACATCCCGTTACGGAAGCCCCCAGGACTTTATGTATCTGGTAAATTATCTGCATAAGAAAAAGATTGGCGTAATTCTGGACTGGGTTCCTGCACATTTCCCGAGAGACGCGCATGGTCTGGCGGACTTTGACGGGCAGCCGTTGTATGAATACCCTGATCCCAGAAAGGGGGAGCATCCGGACTGGGGAACCAAGATCTTCAATTATGAGATGAATGAGGTCAAAAACTTCCTCATTGCCAATGCACTGTATTGGGTAGAACAGTATCATGTGGACGGACTGCGTGTAGATGCGGTGGCATCTATGCTTTATCTGGATTACGGGAAACAGTCCGGACAGTGGGTACCTAATAAATACGGCGGTAATGAAAATCTGGAGGCAGTGGAATTCTTTAAGCATCTGAATTCCGTGCTTCTTGGCCGGAATCCGGGAACCATGATGATTGCCGAGGAATCTACAGCCTGGCCGAAGGTAACGGATAAGGTGGAGAATGATGGTCTGGGGTTCTCCTTCAAATGGAATATGGGATGGATGAACGACTTTCTGGAATATATGAAGCTGGATCCCTATTTCCGTAAGGGAGCGCATCATCTGATGACTTTTGCGATGACTTACGCGTACAGTGAAAAATATATTCTGGTTCTGTCCCATGACGAAGTGGTGCATCTGAAGTGTTCCATGTACAATAAGATGCCGGGATATCCGGATGATAAATTTGCTAATCTGAAGACGGCATATTCCTTTATGATCGGTCATCCGGGAAAGAAACTTCTCTTTATGGGACAGGAGTTTGCACAGCTGCAGGAGTGGAGCGAGGCCAGAGAACTTGACTGGTATCTGCTGAGTGAGGAACGTCATCAGCAGGTGCAGAATTATGTGAGAGCTCTGCTTCATCTGTACCGGAATCATCCCTGCCTGTACGAGCAGGATACATATCCGGAGGGATTCCGGTGGATTAACCCCAACGATGCAGACCGCAGTATCTTTTCCTTCATGCGTTTTGCAAAAAACGGAAGAAGAAGTCTTCTCTTTGTCTGCAACTTTACGCCGATGGCCCGTCCTGACTACAGAGTAGGCGTACCAAGAAGAAAACAGTATAAGCTTGTGCTGGACAGCGATGCGGCGGAGTTTGGAGGAACAGGAAAAGAAAAGCCCCTGGCGTATAAGGCAGTTAAAAGCGAGTGCGACGGGCAGCCTTATTCCATTGCGTATCCGCTGGCGCCTTACGGAGTGGCAGTATTTGAATTCTGACAGGGCTGGAGATAAAGGAAAACAGAATCAGGGACGGCAGAAGCCGTCCCTGATTTACCATTTTTTCTGATATGGGCATTATGTTTTTATTCTTCTTCCGTGGGTACGCCTGCTTTGTCAAGCGCCCTGCTGACGGCGTCCAGCAGTACCTGAGAGGTATACTGATTCTCGGATGCATAGGTAAGCCCTTCCAGGGACTGTGTGGAACATATCTGCTCTGCCAGACTTTCCAGGGCAGGCTCCATCAGAGGATACATGGTCGTCACGGTTTCGCTGACATTTACAAGCTGAATGGATTCGATTTCATTGGCGCTGACGGTTACTGCCACGTCCACGGCGCTGCCATTCAGCATAATGGAAGAGGCGTAGACGCCGGGGACATACTTTCCGGAACCTTCAGCTGTGTCTGAGTTTCCGCCCTTTGGAGAAAACATATAGACCAGAAGAAGGATCAGAAGAATGCCAAGGGCTACAAAGATTCCCGTATAGATCAGTTCTTTCATGCGGAGGACGACGATTTTGGTTTTTGAGCTCAAGGAAAGCCCCTCCTGTATGCTTCGATTGTTATAAGCTATGAAAGCGGAGGGGAAAATATACCGCCGGAAAGTCTAAAGAACCCCGGCGCTTCCCGAATGTTCGATGAAACCTTCGCCCAGAACCTCCCGTACGTCAGTTACAATAACAAAGGCATTGGGATCACAGGATTTTGTCAGTTCCTTCAGACGAACGATTTCCTTTTTGGAAACTACGCAGAGCAGCATGTTCTTGGAATCGCCGGAATACATACCGGTAGCGGAGATTCCGGTAACGCCGCGGCCAAGCTCCTCCATAACAAGTGTGGCCAGCCGCTCTGGATTTGACGTAATGATGAAGGCGGCTTTGGAGAATTTCAGTCCGTCGATAATTCCGTCCGAGATTTTGGAGGTCAGATAAATAGCGATGATGGCGTAAAGGGTGATCTGGATGCCATACAGATATACCCCCACCAGGACGATGACAGTGTCAATGACCCAGAGAATATTGGAAATACTGTAATGACGCAGGAAATGCTGTATCAATGCGGCGATCATGTCTGTTCCGCCGGTGGTGGCTCCGGTGGCAAACACAAGACCGATGCCGACCCCCATCAGAATGCCTCCGTAAAGAGAAGCCAGCAGGAGATCGTCCCCTGCCAGGGGAACTACAGGGAGAACGGAAAGCCAGAAGGACAGCATCAGAGTGGCGAAAAGAGTATGGACCAGATAACGGAACCCTTTCAGCCGGATGGCGATAAGAAAAAAAGGAATATTCAGCGCAAGGTTTGTGAAAGACAGAGGAATTCCACCGGGTACAAGGTGCTCTGAATATTGCTTGATAATGATAGCCAGACCGGTGAAACCGCCTGTGACCAGGCTGGCCGGTTCAAGCACCGAGGCTGCGGCAAAGGCAACCAGAGCCGTACCGGCAATGATAAGCAGATAGTTTCGTAAAAGTATTTTTATATTGATTCCTGACATGGGAGCCTCCTTGTTCTGCAGGGAGAATTCATCAGGCCGGAGTCGCTGCGGGGCTGAAGCCGAAAAATCCCTGTATTTTGACGCTACCACAGGAAATAAAAAAATGCAAGGGCTTCCTTGAATGGGAAAAAGAGGAAAAAACATATACCGGAAAAAATTTGTGAACTATGTATAGGGAAATTTTAGAGGTATTTGTTGGAAAAATTTAAGGAAATGCATAAAAGAAATTATATTTCCTCTTTTCTTTTTTATAATTTTGCATTAATATATATCTTAGGTATTTTTTTGCTGACAGGGAAATGGGTGTTTTTATTGTAAATATTGCCGGTGTACGGGGTGGAGATAAGCCGGCGGTTTGTCAGCGATATGCACAAAACTATATAAGTGAGAAGGAGCGGAGAAAGTTTATGATTTCAAATCAGATACTGCAGAACACGATTGACGGACTTAAAGGAATAACAAGAATTGATCTCTGTATCATAGACACGGAAGGAAAGGTGCTGGCGTCTACCTTCCCTGAGGCGGATTCTTATACGGGCTCCGTTCTGGCCTTCATTGATTCACCGGCAGACAGCCAGGTGATTCAGGGCTTTCAGTTTTTCAAAATCTTTGACGAAAATCAGCTGGAGTACATTCTGCTTCTGAATGGCGGCAGTGAAGATGCCTATATGATTGGCAAGCTGGTGGTATTTCAGGTACAGAATCTGCTGGTGGCTTATAAAGAACGGTTTGACAAAGATAATTTCATCAAGAACCTGCTTTTGGATAATCTGCTTCTGGTGGATATTTATAACAGAGCCAAAAAGCTTCATATTCAGACGGAGGTACGCCGGGCTGTTCTGATTGTGGAGACGGGACATGACAAGGATACAGGATCGCTGGAAAGCGTGCGCTCTCTGTTTGGCTCCAAATCCCATGATTTTGTTACGGCAGTAGATGAGAAAAATATCATTGTAGTAAAAGAACTGGAAGAAAATGAAGGATATCAGGAGCTGAATAAAACAGCGAAGGTTATTCGCGATTTGCTGAACGGCGAGGGAGAACAGCCTGTCCGCATTGCTTACGGAACCATTGTGGGAGAAATCAAAGAGGTGTCCCGATCTTATAAGGAAGCCCGGATGGCGCTGGATGTGGGCAAGATTTTCTTTGACGATAAAGATATTGTGGGATTCAGTACCCTGGGAATCGGCCGTCTGATTTATCAGCTGCCCATACCTCTCTGCAAAATGTTTATCCGGGAAATCTTTGACGGCAAGTCTCCGGATGATTTTGACGAAGAGACACTGACAACGATCAACAAGTTTTTTGAGAACAGCCTGAATGTATCTGAGACTTCCAGACAGCTGTATATTCACAGAAATACTCTTGTATATCGACTGGATAAGCTTCAGAAAAGTACAGGACTGGATCTGCGGGTGTTTGAGGACGCGATTACTTTCAAGATTGCCCTGATGGTAGTGAAGTATATGAAATATATGGAGCATGCAGATTATTAATTCAGTACTGTACCTGGCTTTCGCCTTCCCGAGGCGGACAAAAGAACCTGAGGAGAGAAAAAATGATTGATTTGGAAAATGTGAAAAAGTCATATGCTACAGGCGTACAGGCGTTGAACGGCATTACGCTGCATATTGACAAAGGAGAGTTTGTCTTCATAGTCGGAGACAGCGGTTCCGGCAAATCGACGTTGATCAAGCTTCTTCTGAAGGAGCTTGATCCCACGTCCGGAACAATTAAGGTCAATGGCATGAATCTGAATAAGATGAAGCCCAGAGCCATTCCGAAATACAGAAGAAAACTGGGCGTTGTGTTCCAGGATTTCCGTCTTCTGAAGGATCGCAATGTTTATGAGAATGTTGCTTTTGCCCAGCGCGTAATTATTACGCCCACAAAGCAGATTCGAAAAAATGTTCCCCGAACGCTGTCCCTGGTTGGACTGGCGGAAAAATATAAAGCCTTTCCGAAGGAACTTTCCGGAGGAGAGCAGCAGAGAGTGGCTCTTGCCCGGGCGCTGGTGAATCAGCCGAATATTCTTCTGGCAGACGAGCCTACAGGAAATCTGGATCCGAAGAATTCCAAAGAGATTATGCGGCTTCTGGAAACCATCAATGAGAGAGGAACTACTGTTGTGGTCGTAACGCATAACCAGGAGATTGTAGATGCGATGAAAAAACGCGTCATTGCAATGCACAAAGGCGTCATCATCAGTGACGAGCGTAAAGCTGGGTATATACAGCATGCGGATTAGTTCAATTGCCTACTGCATTAAGCAGGGACTGAAAAATATCTGGAGAAACAAAATGTTTTCTCTGGCTTCCATTGCGACCATGGCGGCGTGTATCTTTCTGTTCGGGATTTTCTTCTGTGTGGTAGAAAACTTTCAGCATATGGTGCGGGAGATGGAGAAGTCGGTAGCGGTTACGGTGTTCTTTAATGAGGACTTAAGCCAGGAGCAGATAGATGATATCGGAGAACAGATTCGCTCCCGGGCGGAGGTCTCGGATGTGGTTTTTGTGTCAGCAGAAGAAGCATGGGACGAATACAAGGAGATTTACTTTGAGGAGGCGCCCCACCTGGCAGAGGGCTTTGAAGATGACAATCCGCTGGCCAACGAAGCGCATTATGAGATTTATCTGAAAAATGTAGAGAGTCAGGATGATCTGGTGACCTGGCTGCAGTCTGTGGAAGGTATCCGCAGAATCAATGAGTCAGCACAGGTGGCGGATGTTCTTACGAACTTTAATCTGCTGGTTGGATATATTTCCATTGCTGTAATTCTGCTTCTGCTGTGCGTGTCTGTCTTCCTGATCAGCAATACGGTTACCATCGGAATTGCAGTACGCAGGGAAGAGATTGCCATCATGAAGCTGATTGGAGCTACCAATGGATTTGTGAAAGCGCCGTTTGTTGTGGAGGGTGTTATCATTGGTATCATCGGAGCCTCGATTCCCCTGGCGCTGCTGTATTTCCTGTACACCAGACTGGTGAATTTTATGGGGGATAAGTTCAATATCCTTACAGGGCTGCTGCAGTTCCTGCCGGTTAATGAGATGTTCCGGATTCTGCTTCCGGTGGGACTTGCCCTGGGTGTGGGAATCGGATTCTTCGGAAGTTTCTTTACAATCCGCAAGCATCTGAGAGTATGAGACAGGCAGAAAACACAGGAGTGTGCATGTAAGGAGTACGGTTAAAGGATAATATATGAAAAGAAAGAGACTGTGCAGTGTCTGCCTTGCGGCGGCGCTGATATTAACCGGTATTTTCACATCAGACAAACTGCCCTATGTGTCTGCTTCTCAGACTGTGGATACCAGTGATCTGGAGGCGCAGAAACAGGAGACTCAGGATAAGATTGACGATATTAAGGAAGACATTAAAGCGGCAGAGGATAAGATTGAGAAGCTGGAGAATAATAAGAGCAGCCTGCAGAGCTATATTTCCCAGCTTGACCAGGAAGCCAATGAACTGGAGCAGAGAATCAGTGATCTGAACAAAGACATTGAGAATAAAAAAGCGGAAATCGAACAGGTAAAGCTTGAACTGGAAGAAGCGCAGGCTGTGGCGGATCAGCAGTATGAAGACATGAAGATGAGGATTCAGTATCTGTATGAAAACGGAATGCCTTCCATGCTGGAACTGCTTCTGACTTCTCAGAGTTTTGCAGATTTTCTGAACCGGTCCACGTATGCGTCGCAGATGACCAGTTATGACAGAGAGATGCTGAATGCGTATATTGCGCAGAAAGAAGAGGTTGAGCAGAAAAAGGCGGAACTGGAGGCAGAAGAAGAAGAACTGAATCTTCTTGCTGATGCGGCCAGTGATCAGAAAAAGACGGTAGAATCTCTGATCAGCGCCAAAAATTCAGAGATTGCCAGCTATCAGGCTCAGATTGACAGTGAGAGCAGTAATGCAGATGCATATGAAAAAGATCTGGCTGAGCAGGAAAAGAAGCTGGACCAGATTGAACAGCAGATTGCAGCAGCTGCAGCGGCCGCCGCTCAGGAGGGTGACGGTGACGGCGGCGCGTCCGGTTTTATCTGGCCCTGTCCCAGCAGTCATCGAATTACCAGTTATTTTGGTCCCAGACCGCAGCCCACACCGGGGGCGTCCACCAATCATAAAGGAATTGATATCGGCGCTTCCTATGGATCGGCGATTGTGGCTTCGGCATCAGGACGCGTAACGACGGCCACCTACAGCAGCTCGGCTGGAAATTATGTGGTAATTTCACATGGCGATGGTATGTCTACGGTATATATGCATTGCTCAGCGCTCTATGTATCCGTGGGACAGACGGTGTCCCAGGGCGAGACGATTGCCGCAGTAGGATCCACCGGATATTCCACAGGAAACCATCTTCATTTTGGCGTGATTAAGAACGGGACTTATGTAAATCCGCTGGGCTATGTGGGCTGAAAAGCGGGGCCCCCGGTTTTGGAATTGTATGGAACCGGGGAATGAAACAAAAGATAAAAGAGTATATTGAAAGAAAAGAGACAGGGCTGCTGCAGACGGAGCTTCGGATATATAAAATCCGGAGCCTGGGAATTCTGCGGCAGCCCCGCTTATCAGGAAGACGGGGAATACAGCGTATGAAGGACAGGAAACAGTTTTGGAAAGGGATAGCGGCAGGTTTTATTATTACTCTGGCTCTTGTGGAGGCAGCTATGTTCGGAAAAAATATGCTGTCAGATATGGAAGATGAACAAAAGGCAGAGAGCGGACAGCTGAACCTGACCGGTGAATCTGTGGAGACGAAACTGGATGAGATTCAGGCGCTGATGGAAACCTATTATCTCGAAGAAATCGACACGGAGCAGGTAGAAAATTATCTGTATAAGGGAGCGGTAGCCGGTCTGGGCGATATTTATGCAGCCTATTATACGGAAGAAGAATATCAGAGTCTGATTGATACCACAAATGGAAGCTACTATGGTATCGGTGTGGAAATTTCTCAGAATATGACCACGGGAGTCATTACCATCAGCCGTATTTTTGAGGGCTCTCCGGCGGAAGAAGCAGGCCTTCTTCCGGGAGATGTGGTATACCGGATTGCCGGTCAGGAAGTAACGGGAGAAGATCTGAATAAAGTGGTTACGCTGATTAAAGGCGAAGAATATACCACAGTCACCGTGGAGGTGGCCCGGGATGGAGAAGAAGACTATCTGGAGTTTGAGGTGGAACGCCGGACTATCGAAGTTCCTACGGTGGAATCGGAAATGCTGGAGGATCATATCGGATATATTGCGATTACATCTTTTGACGATGTGACAACCGAACAGTTTCTGACTGCGCTTGACTCCCTGGAACAGCAGGGAATGGAAGGACTGATTGTGGACCTTCGGAATAACGGAGGAGGTCTGGTGTCCAGTGTATGTGCTATCCTGGATCGGCTGCTCCCGGAAGGACTGATTGTCTATACGGAAGATAAGTACGGAAATCGTGAAGAAGAATTTTCGGATGCAGAGAACTATTTTGATAAGCCCATGGCGGTCCTGGTGAATGCTAACAGCGCCAGCGCTTCTGAAATCTTTGCGGGGGCCATTAAGGATTACGGAATCGGTACGTTGGTGGGAACAACTACTTATGGAAAAGGAATCGTACAGAAAATCTATCCGTTAAGCGACGGCACGGCAGTCAAACTGACAGTTTCCAAATATTATACGCCCAATGGAAATAATATTCACGGGACGGGAATAACTCCCGATATAGAAGTGGAGCTGGATGAAAGTCTGAAGTATGAAGTGGAAGTGCCGAAGGAGAAGGATAATCAGCTTCAGGCAGCGATAGAGGCTTTGAAACAGCCAGGGCTTTGAGTATGCTGCCGAAAGGCTGTTTTGGGGAGAAGGCATGAAAATATGTTTTGCTGTATGTGCAGCGCTGGCCTGTGTAGGGCCGGCGCTTGCTTTTTTTTATACATATAAGAAAGAAAAATTGACAAAAAAGGAGCTGGCAGTCAGCGCAGCGCTCTGTGCTGTTCTGACCTTTGCGGTTTTTCGACTGGAACAGAAAAACGCAGAACCGGGAGAAACGGTTAAAATTCTCTGGATACTTACGATTATGACGGCTGCCGCCTATACAGATGCAGAGAAGAGAATTGTGCCGAATGTTCTGATTTTTCTTGGATTTGCAGGCAGGTGCCTGCTGTATGCTGCCGGGTTCTGGGTATCTCCTGTCGGGTTGGGGAAACTGGTGCTGGCAGATCTTACGGAACTGGGAATAACGATGACAGTCTTTCTGTTTCTTTCTTTTATCAGCAGAGGCGGCCTGGGGGCTGGAGATATTAAGCTGCTCGGGGTGAGCGGACTGCACTGCGGTTTTTCCTGGACCTGTTCTGGCTTTTTATACGGGACAGGCATTGCGGCGTGCACCTGTGCCTGGCTTCTCATAAGCGGAAAAGCAGACAGAAAGTACAGAATTCCCATGGTACCTTATATTCTGGCGGGATGCCTGATAATGACGGTGCTGTGAATAAACATTGTGATGAACAGAAAGAACAAGTTAAAAAGTTCAAAATAATCATAAAATTAAAACACCCTGTGCAAAATGCCGGAAATAAGTTTGCATAAAGGTAAAAAATAACGGTTTTGATTGTGATATAGGACGAAATTGTCAAAAGACACATAAAACGAACATAAAAATAGTAAAACAATCATAAAACCATTTGCGTGGACTGGAAAACTTCGGTACAATAAGAGCCATAAGGAACTGATAATTATTTTTAAGAAAGGAAGAAACTGATATGTCCAAGATTGACGACATCACAAGAGACAGCTGGATCATGAGCACTTTCCCGGAGTGGGGTACCTGGCTGGTGGAAGACATTGAGAATGAGGTAGTAGCTCCCGGAAATGTGGCTATGTGGTGGCTGGGCTGTACCGGAGTATGGTTTAAGACTCCCGGCGGCGCAAACATTACCATTGACCTCTGGTGCGGAAACGGAAAGAGAACCCATGGCGACAATAAGATGAAGCCGGGTCATCAGATGGCAAATATGTGCGGAGGCCGTCTGATGCAGCCGAACCTTCGTAACGTTCCTTTTGTAATTGATCCGTTCGCGTTCAAGCAGGTGGACGCAGTTCTGGCTACACATTATCATCAGGATCATATGTCTGCAGAGTGGGCTGCACATGTAATCAAGAGCGGCATGACTACCACAGATGAAAACGGAAAAGAGATTCCGGTACCTTTCATCGGACCGAAGAAGTCTGTAGAGACCTGGATGAAGTGGGGAGTTCCGGCAGAGCGATGCATTACTGTAAAGCCGGGCGATACCATTAAGATTAAGGACATTGAGATTGTCGCTCTGGACAGCTTTGACCGTACCTGTATCGTAACTACAGACGATACCAGCGAGAACAGAGAAGAGCTGACAGGCGTATGCCCGACCGATATGGACGATAAGGCTGTAAACTACCTGGTTAAGACTCCGGGCGGAAACATCTATCATTCCGGAGATTCACATTTCTCCATTTACTTTGCAAAGCACGGAAAAGACTACGATATCGATGTAGCCTTCGGCTCCTTTGGCGAGAACCCCATCGGTATGCAGGATAAGATGACATCCATCGATGTGCTGCGTATGGCAGAAAATCTGCAGTGCAAGGTTGTTGTTCCGATTCACTGGGATGTATGGACCAACTTCCAGGCAGACTGCGAGGAAATCAAGCTGCTTTACGATTTCAAGAAGGATCGCAACGAGTACAAGTTCCATCCGTTCTTCTGGCAGGTAGGCGGTAAGTATACATATCCGCAGGATAAGGATAAACTCTACTACCATCACAGAAGAGGATTCGAGGACTGCTTCGAGCATCCGCAGAACATTCCGTTCCGTTCCTGCCTGTAATCAGCGAGTCTTGAATGTGCTGTCTGTCCGTGTTCCGCGGGCAGATGGCGATAAGGAGAAAAGATATGTTAAGAGAATTTGTGGAAAAGAAACATTACCTGTTTGCCGAGGAGGCAAAGGACTGGGAAGAAGCTATCCTCATGAGCTGCAAGTCTCTGGAGGCAGACGGTACTGTGGAATCCAATTATGGTCATGACATCGTGGAGTGTGTTCGCAAATATGGTCCTTATATTGTAATCATGCCCAATGTTGCGATGCCTCATTCCCAGGAAGGAGCAAACGGAGTCAACAAGACAGCTATCGGCTTTATGAAGCTGAACAAGCCGGTAAGCTTTGATCCGAACGATCCGGAAAAAGACGCGCAGCTGTTTTTCACACTGGCATCCTGTAATCCGGAGCAGCATCTGAATAACATGATGAAGCTTTCTGAGATGCTGATGAATGAGGAGCTGGTAGCAGAACTTCTCAAGGCTCAGGGACCGGAGGATCTTCTGAAGCTTCAGGAAAAGTATCTGGACAATAAAGAAAACTAACCTTTACAGAAGTTAGAGAGAACTTTTTAGAGAGAAATCTGGAGGAAAAGTGTATGAATATTTTAATGAATGCATGGTCATATTTTGCTACAAATATCCTGCAGCAGCCGGCCTGGATGATCGGTCTGATTGTACTGGTAGGTTATATACTGTTGAAGAAACCCTGGTATGATGTACTGGGAGGCACCCTGAAGGCTGTTATCGGCTACATGATTCTGGCTGTAGGTTCCGGCGGACTGGTAAACAACTTCCGTCCTGTTCTGGTAGGTCTCGGCGAGCGTTTCAACCTGAACGCCATGGTTATCGACCCCTATTTCGGACAGAACGCGGTAACCGCAGGTGTGGAAGAGACGTTTGGAAAATCCTTTTCACAGGTTATGATTCTTCTGCTTCTTGCGTTTATCATCAATATTCTTCTGGTTCGCTTCCGCAAGATTACGAAGCTTCGCTCCCTGTTCACCACAGGACACGTACAGGTACAGCAGGCTTCTACCGCTTACTGGCTGATTCTGTTCGCTCTTCCGGGACTTCTGACAAACAATACTGCGCTTCTGATTGTCATGGCAGTTGTACTTGGTCTGTACTGGGCAGTAGGTTCCAACCTGACCATCAAACCGACTCAGGAACTGACTGACGGAGCAGGTTTCTGTCTCGGACATCAGCAGATTATGGGTGTTGCCCTGTTCTCCTGGATTGCCGGAAAATGGCATGAGAGCAATGTAAAGAAAGGCAAAAAAGCTTCCAAGAAAATTGAGGATATTGAGCTTCCGGGCTTCATGACTATCTTTAACGAGAACATGGTATGTACCGCTCTTCTGATGACTCTGTTCTTCGGCGCAATTCTGCTGCTGCTGGGACGTGATTATCTGACAGAGGCTGGCTTCCTGAAAGAAGGACAGAGCTTCCTGTTCTACATACTGACAACCTGTCTGAACTTTGCCGTATATCTGGCAATTCTGCAGCTGGGTGTTCGTACTTTCGTAACAGAGCTGACCAACTCCTTCCAGGGTATCGCAGGCAAGCTGCTGCCCGGCTCCATTCCGGCTGTTGACTGCGCGGTATCTTACGGTTTCGGTTCCCCGAACGCGGTTCCGATCGGTTTCCTTGCAGGTGCTGTAGGACAGTTCCTTGCTATCGGCGCTCTGATTCTTCTGAAGAGCCCGGTACTGGTAATCGCCGGATTCGTACCTGTTTTCTTTGACAATGCGACCATCGCGGTGTATGCTAATAACAGAGGCGGTCTGAAGGCTGCGATTGTACTTCCGTTCATTTCCGGTCTGTGTCAGGTATTTGGTTCCGCATTCATTGCAAGCTTTGTAGGAATGGCTGCTTACGGCGGATATCTTGGTATGTGGGACTGGGCGGTAGTATGGCCGGTATTCACAGTAGTGATGAAGTACTTAAGCTACGCAGGTCTGGCAATCGTTATCATTGCCCTGATTGCTATTCCGCAGATTCAGTACAGACTGGATAAGGATGGCTATTTCCTTATGACAGAGGACTGGGAAGCTTACAAAGAGCTCAAGGGTAAAAAGGCAGAATAAAACCGCTTTTATTTCAAACTCATTTAGATTAATTAGTATTGGAGGAAAAAGAGATGCTGAATATTCTGGTATGCTGCGCAAACGGCGCGGGAACAAGTCTGATGATGAAGATGACCGCTGAGAAGGTGATCAAGTCTCTGAACGTAAAGGTTGGAAAGCTGCATCACTGCTCTCTTTCTGAAGGAAAGAGCGCTGCTACTCAGTTTGACGTAGTGTTCTGCCCGCTGAACTTCATCTCCATGTTTAAGGAGGCTGAGGCAAAGGGTGTTCACGTAATCGGTCT
>CALWGE010000023.1 GCA_944378225.1 uncultured Merdimonas sp. | reverse complement strand
CCCTTGAGCGTGTCCAGATATTGCCGCAGGATAGTCTCTCGGCTCATAGCGTTCACCAGAGAAACCTCCATGCCGGAAAGCTGGATGTCAGCGGGCATCAGGTCAACGCCTTCCGGGTGATGCAGGATACCCTCGCCGGGGCGCAGCGGTTCGTCCATCAGGATACGGCCCATAGCATCAGAGAGAGTAAAGGGCAGCTTATCCGGCTGAGGGTGGCCCAGGCTGATGGTCAAGCTGCCTTGCGGATCTCCGTCGATCAGCAGCACTTTTCTTCCGGCCTGTGCAAGCCCAATGCCCAGATTCGCACAGGTCGTTGTTTTGCCCACACCGCCTTTCTGATTGGCGATGGCGATGATTTGCGTATTCATCATTTTCACCTCGTTTCACTCTGAGTTTTAGATATGAAAAAAAGCGCCTGCTTTACCTCTCGACTGAGAGATAAAACAGGCACTTTTCTTGCCCCACACATCTCTTGTAATGGGGCACTATGTATGATAGTATACTCAATAAGTGACAGACCAAGTAGATACTCACGCAGCATAATTTGAGTTTGCTCCGAGAGAAATCGAACTCAAAGCACACGCTATTAAGCCTTGATTTTGCTAACATCCTGCCAACAAGAGGGGGTAAAACCCCTTTATTTTGGCTTGATTTTGCTTGTACCAGATTTACACCTGACTTGGAGAAAAGCCTTGATTTCTCTTGGTTTTTTTATACTCGCTTGATAGTGCTTATGTCGCTTGGGGCCATCTCCTAAGCGGTAGGTCGGGTGTTCGAATCACCTCGGGAACGTGAATACTGCAGAAAGCCGGAGATCCTGAATTACAGTACAGGGTTTCCGGCTTTTCTGATCCGTTTTATACTCCATAAACAATCATTCCCAGAAAAACTGACTCTGTAACCGGCTCCGGAAAAACCGGCCTGTCAATGCCCTGCAATTTTTCTGTCTATTCTGGATATTTCTTGACACTATCCCGACAAATCATTATACTTGAAAGATGCAAGGATTCGTGTAAGTGCGGATCCTTAGCGCGAAAAGGATTGAGATGAAAATGATGAAACCACTTATTCTGCAGTCAGATTTCGGAACAGCAGACGGGGCAGTCAGCGCCATGTACGGAGTTGCTTACGGAGTTCATCCGGATCTGAAAATTTCAGATCTGACACATGAGATTCCTCAGTATGATATCTGGGAGGCTTCTTATCGCCTGATTCAGACTGTAAGCTACTGGCCGGAAGGTTCTGTCTTTGTGAGTGTCGTGGACCCGGGCGTAGGCTCTACGAGAAGAAGCATCGCTGTAAAGACAAAAACAGGACAGTATATTGTCACGCCGGACAATGGCACCCTTACTCACGTAAAACGAATCATCGGTATTGAAGAAGCCAGAATTATTGATGAGACTATAAACCGTCTGCCTAATTCGGGTGAAAGCTATACTTTCCATGGAAGAGACATTTACGCCTATACAGGCGCCCGGCTTGCTTCCGGTATCATTTCCTTTGACCAGACAGGTCCTGAAGTGGATCCGGACAGTGTAATTGAGCTTCCTATCGTGGAGCCTGTCTGTGACGGCGACAAAGTAAGCGGCACCATTGACGTACTCGACGTACGCTTCGGAAGCCTCTGGACAAATATCACCAGAGAAATGTTCCTGAAGCTGGGCGTAAAGCACGGAGGAAGAGTCGAAATCAGCATTGAAAACGAGACAAGAACTCTTTACAAAAATATTCTTGTTTATGCAAAAAGCTTTGCCGATGTCTACGTGGGAGAACCGCTTGTCTACGTAAACAGTCTGGATTGTATGGCAGTGGCGATTAACCAGGGAAGCTTTGCAAGAGCATACAATATCGGAACCGGCACCAACTGGCGAATCACCATTCGAAAAGCGCCGCGCCTGATTTACGAAGATTAATAAACTGCCGTACGGGGGATTTAAACATGGGTGATCAGAATAAAACACCAGTCATAGAATTTAAGGACTTTCAGTTTCAATATTTCAGCCAGGCAGAACCTACTCTCCATGATATTAACCTGACAATCCACAAGGGAGAAAAAATCCTGCTTGTAGGTCCCAGCGGAAGCGGAAAAAGTACGCTTGGACATTGTCTGAACGGCCTGATTCCTTTTTCCTATAAAGGAGAGATAAAGGGAAGTCTGAAAATCATGGGTCATGAGACAAAAGATCTGGATATTTTTCAGATTTCCAAAATGGTTGGAACAGTTCTTCAGGATTCGGACGGTCAGTTTGTAGGACTGACCGTGGGAGAAGATGTGGCTTTTGCTCTGGAAAATGACTGTGTAGACCTGAACACCATGAAAAAAACGGTACAGGCTGTTACAGATATTGTGGATATGGGACAGCTTTTGAAATCTTCTCCCTTTGAACTTTCCGGAGGCCAGAAACAGCGTGTTTCCTTTGCAGGCGTCATGGTCGATAATGTGGATATTCTTCTCTTCGACGAGCCCCTGGCAAACCTGGATCCGGCCACCGGCAAAACAGCTATTGATCTGATTGACCGCGTATGGCGGGATCAGGAAAAAACAGTAATCATCATCGAGCATCGTCTGGAGGATGTGCTTTACCGGGATGTAGACCGCATTATCGTAGTCAGTGACGGACGGATTGCCGCAGATATGACACCGGATGAACTGATGGCTGCCGATATTCTTCCCGGTCTTGGAATCCGGGAGCCTCTGTACGTTACAGCTTTGAAATACGCCGGAATTCAAGTAACACCGGAACTTCATGCAGGAAGACTGGAGACCCTGGACACAGAACAGATCCGGGAACCTCTTCTGGCCTGGAACCGGGCACAGAAAAAACAGAAAAAAACAGAAGACCGGCCGGTTCTTCTGAAAGCAGACGGAATTCATTTTCAATATACAAAGAAAAGAAAAATTCTGCAGGACATCAGTTTTTCCATACGTGAAGGTGAAATGGTCAGTATTGTAGGAACAAACGGAGCCGGAAAGAGCACCCTGGCCAAGCTGATCTGCGGATTTGTAAAAGAAGATCAGGGACATTTGTTCTATGGTCAGGAAGACATGTCGGGATGGACGATCAAAGAGCGTTCCGAAAAAATAGGTTATGTTATGCAGAATCCCAATCAGATGATCTGTAAGCCCATGATTTATGACGAAGTGGCCCTGGGACTGCGTATCCGCGGCGTACCTGAGGAAGAAATCGAGCCAAAGGTAGAAAAAGCACTGAAAATATGCGGACTGTCTCCCTTTAAAAAATGGCCTGTATCTGCTCTGAGCTTTGGCCAGAAAAAACGTGTCACCATTGCTTCCGTTCTTGTTCTTGAACCCCGGATTCTTATTCTGGATGAACCCACAGCAGGACAGGACTATCACCATTACACGGAAATTATGGAGTTTTTAAAGAGCCTGAACAGTCAGGGCGTAACAATTCTCATGATTACCCATGACATGCACCTAATGCTGGAGTATACACCTCACGCAATTGTTATTTCCGGCGGTCAGAAGATTGGCGACTCAGATTCTGTGGAGATACTGACCAGCGAAGACATTGCGGCCCAGGCAAATCTGAAGATTACTTCTCTGTACGAACTTGCCCTTAAAACAGGAATTGAGGATCCGTCCTCTTTTGTACAGAATTTCATTGATTATGAGAGGGGGACAAGACGAAATGAAAGCGAAGCTGTTTGATTATATAGACAGAGATAATTTTGTCTATAACCTCTCCGGGCTGACAAAACTTATGGCCTTTATATGCCTCACCTTCTCCGTAATGTTTTCCTATGACATCCGGTATATTCTTTTTGTACTGGCAGTTTCTTTCTGCTTTTTCCGGATTTCAGAGATTACGTTCCGGCAGGTACGTACCATGGTTATCTATGTAGCTGTCTTCCTGCTTATTAATTTTCTGCTGACTTATCTGTTCAGCCCTCAGTACGGAACGCAGATTTATGGAACGACACACGAAATTTTCCGCTTTAACAGCCGGTATACAGTGACTCTGGAGCAGCTTCTTTACCAGGTTACAAAAATTCTGAAGTATGCTTCCGGTATTCCGCTGGGTATGATTTTTCTTCTGACTACCAATCCCAGCGAATTTGCCGCATCCCTGAACCGTATCGGCGTAAGCTATAAGGCTTCCTATGCACTTGCCTTGACTCTGCGTTATTTTCCGGATATGATCCGGGATTACCAGGATATTTCCCTGGCCCAGCAGAGCCGCGGTCTGGATCTGTCCAAAAAGGAAAAGCTCAGCACCCGGGTAAAAAATATGATGAATATTTTTGTTCCTTTGATTTTTACTACCCTGGATCGAATTGAACTTATCAGTAATGCCATGGATCTGCGCGGCTTTGGAAAGAACAAAAAGAGAACCTGGTACGCCGGAAAGCCCCTGGGCAGAAATGACTATATTGCCATGCTGTTTTCTGCCGCTATTCTGGCCGGTTCTGTCTGCGTATCCGTTTTTGTAAACGGATCCAGATTCTATAACCCATTTATTTAATAGAATTTTAATTCAGGAAAGGAGATTTTTATGAAACCGATTCTTGTTTTTCAGACTGATTTTACATACAAAGAAGGTGCTGTCAGCTCCATGTACGGTGTCGTAAAGAGTGTGGACCGCGAACTTGAAATTATGGATGGCACCCATGAGCTGCCTCAGTACGATACCTGGAGCGCAAGCTACCGTCTGTATCAGAGTCTTCCCTTCTGGCCGGAAGGAACCATTTATGTATCTGTTGTGGACCCGGGCGTGGGAACAAGCCGCAGAGCCTGCGTTGCAAAAACTAAGGATGGCCATTACGTAGTATCTCCGGATAATGGTTCTCTGACACATATAAAACGCTTTATCGGTATCGAAGCTGTACGTGAAATTGATGAAACCGTAAACCGTCTCAGAGGAAAGGGCACAGAAGAAGTAGCCATCTTCCACGGAAGAGATCTCTTTGGCTATACCGCTGCCCGCCTTGCCAGCGGAATTATCGATTTTGAAGGTGTAGGACCGGAATATCCGGTAGAGGAAATTGTAGAACACCCGATTCTGAAACCCGTTATTTCAGAGGGAAAAGCAGAAGGAATTTTTGAAATCAATGATCCGAACTTCGGGAACCTGTGGACGAACATTCCGCTGAAAGACTTCCAGAATGCCGGCTTCTCCTATGGCGATATGGTTCATACCGTAGTCAGACATGAGGGAACTCCTGTCTTTGAACAGGATGTGCTTTTCCATAAGAGTTTTGGCTTTGCAGAAAAAGGCGCTCCCATGATCTACAACAATGAGCTGGTCAAGGTAGCCATGGCTGTATCTCAGGGCAGCTTTTCCGATAAATATCAGCTTTCCTATGGTCCCGAATGGACGGTAACCTTTACTAAGGCCTGAACCTGCGGCAGACAGGCTGCTTTACTCTGATTAATAGCAGAAAACAGGCTTCTGTCAGAGGAGCCGTTCTGCTGTTAATTCTGCATCCGGAAAATCCGTCTGCAGAAATATATATTTACACAAGCGGAGGTGTATTTGAATGAAAAAGAAACTGTTTGACTTCAATACCAAAACGATCGTAGCCACAGGACTGGGCGCGGCTCTGTTCATCGTACTGTTTATGTACGTGAAGATTCCCACCGGTATTCCGGAGACAGACATCAAGACTGCTTACGGTGTGGGCGCTTTCTTTTCAGCTCTGTTCGGACCGATTGCCGGACTGCTGATCGGTTTTATCGGGCACGGTCTGTCTGATGCAATCCTGTATGGTTCTCCCTGGTGGAGCTGGGTTGTAGCCAGTGCTCTTACCTGCTTTATTACAGGTCTGGTATACCCGAAAATGAAGATTGAGGAAGGCGAGTTTGGTAAAGCAGACATTGTACGGTTTAATGTTTACCAGGTTCTGGCTAACATTATTTCCTGGGTAGTTGTCGCTCCTGTTCTGGATATCGTAGTATATGCCGAGCCTGTAAATTATGTATTTACACAGGGAATTGTAGCTGCTGTCTGCAACGCAATTTCTGCAGGCGTAATCGGAACTGTTCTGCTTCTTCTGTACAGCAGAAGCAGATCCAAGAAAGGCAGCCTGACAAAGGAATAATACATATTTTCATCAGGAAAATAATTTCTGCCAAATAAAACCCCGTCGATTCGAATCCGATAATAAAACAAGATTCAATCGACGGGGTCTTTTTCTGTTGATTTTTATTTGCTATGTTTCTGTTTTTTTCCCACTTCCCAGAAGGCCACAGCACTTGCCGCGGCTACATTCAGGGAATCCACGCCATGAGCCATAGGAATCCGGACTGTATAATCACAATCTGCAATCGTGGAAGATGCCAGACCTTCTCCCTCAGTTCCCAGAATCAAAGCCAGCTTTTTCTCTTTAAGAAGACACGGATCATCAATACCGATGGAATCTTCTTCAAGAGCCAGTGCAGCCGTCCGAAATCCAAGTTCTTTCAAAAATTTTATGCCTTCTTCCGGCCAGCTGTCTTTTTTAAAAAAAGTCCATGGTATCTGAAACACCGTTCCCATACTTACCCGGATAGCCCTGCGGTACAGAGGATTGCTGGAATCCGGTGTCAATAATACCGCATCCATGCCAAGGGCTGCTGCAGAACGGAAAATTGCACCTACATTCGTGGGATTTACCACATTTTCCAGAATTACGATACGACTGGCTTGTTCACAGATTTCTCTGATTTCCGGAAGCCCGGGTCTGCGCATCGCGCAGAGCATGCCGCGGGTCAGCTTAAACCCTGTAATCTGGGTTAGTACATCAAAATCTGCCGTATAAATCGGAACATTTCCGATTTTTCTGCATCTTCTGATGATTTCTTTTGCCTCTCCTTCAATATGTCTGCGCTCAACAAGGCATGAAACAGGCTTACAGCCCGCATCCAGCGCCCGCTCAATCACCCGGGGACTCTCTGCGATAAACAGTCCCTTATCCGGTTCGCACCTGTTCAGAAGCTGATTTTCCGATAAACGGGCATACACATCCAGTTCCGGTGCCTGAAAATCTGTAATTTCAATAATCGTATTCATGATTCTGTCTCTGCTGATTAATTATGAAAAACAACTTCTCCCTGCATCCAGACAATTCCTTTAAAACGCCGTCCGACTTCAGGTTCTCCAAGAAGATCCTTCTGGTTAATGCATACTTCAAAAACCAGGTCGTGGCTTTCTATCGTCAGGATATATATTTTTTCTTTTGTCAGGCTGTTTTCAACCTGGTCAATCTTCAGGATCTCACCCAGAACGTTATAATGATCGCACTCCACACCGTATGGCATAAAGTATGTAGAGACGATGGAAAATACATCTTCATCTGCGATCCGTCTGGAAATCATCGAGTAAGTATCCATATCCTCCAGAGTAAGGTTCTCGATGGCTTCCTCGTCTCCCTCTCTGGCTGCTTTCAGCAGTCGGGTTCTCTGCAGGATCGCCTCCGAATTTTCCTCTTCTGTCATGCGTTTTGCCACAGGAAGAAGAATCCGTCCGTCGATGGAAAGTCCGGAAAACCGGACCGTAGCTGTATCCGAAGACAGATGAGCTGTACCCAGGCGGCGCTCACTGAGATAATCCACTATATTCTGCAGATAGAAAATAATCGTGACACCCATCGACAAATCTTCACAGACGCCTGCATAGGATTCTTTTTCAGCATGTCGTTCTATACTGATATTGTCATAGAATTTTTCCTGAGTTCCTGCAAAATACGGGAAATAATAATCTCTTTGGTAATCGCCCTTTTCATTATATTCTCCCCGAAGCATAAGGCCCATCCGAGGCGCAAATTCCTTTTTTCTCTCAGAAAAATCGTTCCCATTTACGGAGACCGCTGTCTTTTCTGTCTGATAACTCTCTTCCGTCATTTCCAGAAGCCGGTTCAGCTGTTCTTTATTCTCTACATCACTAAAACCAACTGCCCGAAGGTATTCATGCACAGACTTCACCTCCTCAGGATCTATTTATCCACATTTCCACGCACTTATCCACAAATGTGGATAAATAATTATTTGATGACGGTCTTTCCGCCCATATACGGCTGCAGTACCTTCGGAATCTTTACACTTCCGTCTGCCTGCAGATTATTCTCCAGAAATGCAATGAGCATTCTGGGCGGAGCAACCACCGTATTATTTAATGTATGCGCAAAGTACTTGCCCTTCTCACCGTTAACACGGATTTTTAACCGGCGGGCCTGAGCGTCTCCCAGATTAGAGCAGCTTCCAACCTCAAAGTACTTCTTCTGACGGGGAGACCATGCCTCTACATCCACAGATTTTACTTTCAAGTCTGCCAGGTCACCGGAGCAGCATTCCAGAGTTCTTACAGGAATGTCCAGAGAACGGAACAGGTCTACCGTATTCTGCCATAAACGATCAAACCACATGGGACTCTCTTCCGGTTCACAGACAACGATCATTTCCTGCTTCTCGAACTGATGAATACGGTATACACCGCGCTCTTCCAGACCATGCGCTCCCTTTTCTTTACGGAAACAGGGGGAGTAACTGGTCAGCGTCTTGGGCAGTTCATCCTTCTGAATAATCGTATCAATAAATTTTCCGATCATGGAATGCTCACTGGTACCGATCAGATAAAGATCTTCTCCCTCGATCTTGTACATCATGGCATCCATCTCTGCAAAGCTCATAACACCGGTTACAACATTGCTTCGAATCATAAAAGGAGGAACACAGTAAGTAAATCCACGATCAATCATAAAGTCACGGGCATAAGAAAGAACTGCAGAATGAAGTCTGGCAATATCTCCCATCAGATAATAGAAACCATTTCCGGCTACTCTTCGCGCACTGTCCAGATCAATTCCATTGAGCTTTTCCATAATCTCGGTATGATACGGAATTTCAAAATCAGGAACAACCGGCTCGCCAAAACGCTCTCTTTCTACATTTTCGCTGTCATCCTTTCCAATGGGAACACTGGGATCGATGATATTCGGAATTGTCATCATGATTTTCAGGATCTTCTCATCCAGTTCTTTTTCTTTTTCAGAAAGCTCTGCCAGACGATCTGCCTGAGAAGCCACCTGCTTCTTCACTTCCTCTGCCTCTTCCTTTTTTCCCTGTCCCATCAAGGCTCCGATCTGTTTGGAAAGCTTATTTCTGTCTGCACGCAGTCCATCTGCCTCCTGCTGTGCAGCGCGCTTCTGTGCATCCAGCTCAATAACCTCATCTACCAGTCCAATCTTCTGATCCTGAAATTTATTTCGGATATTCTGTTTTACAATTTCCGGGTTCTCTCTGACAAATTTAATGTCTAACATCTTTATTCTCCTTTTCTCCTATCCGCGCCGGAGGCTAAAACAATCCTTTATTTCCGGCATTGTCTTGTTTTTTATCATATACCAGTCCTGTCTGTTTTTCAAGACTGGCTTTTTGCTTTCTCCAGGGCGGCTTTCTCCTCCTCAGAAAGCAGAATTGAACTTTCTCCTCCGATAATTTCTTTTATATAAGAATAGCCCCCTTCTTTTGCATAAACAGAGTTTATGATAAATCCATTATTTTCCTGATCCAGAAGAGCCAAAGCATAACTTAAATCCCCGCTCATCTCACGAAACGCATTATATTTTACCATTCCCATTTTCTGATAAGTAATGCGCTGGTTTTTGCGAAGTTTGATTATATCTTCCCTCAGCTGCTGATTCGTCTGATCGATCAGTTCATTCTTTTCAATACAGGAAAGAATAGTCTCTTCCATACTTTCCGCATCCTTTCCCATCATAAACCGTTCATATCTGCGCCGAAGCTTTTTAAGTTTACATAATGTAATAATCACCAGAATAAAAAGTATCAGCATAAACGCAAGCATTCCGATCAGAAAATATGCCGTGTCGATACCTGTTGTCTGATATACATATTCCAACATTGGACTCATCTTTTGTTTTCCTCCTGCAATCCTCTGACTACCAATTATTTTATGGTAATGATGTCAATAATTCTCTCCAGATCTTCTCTGGAATAATATTCGATTTCAATTCGTCCCTTTCCCTTTGCATTCTGACGGATTGATACCTTTGTTCCCATGACAGCTTTCATTTTTTCTTCCAGGTCTGTATAAATAATATCATGGATTGAATTTTCTTTTTTCTTTTCTGTTTCTGTCTTTTCCTGCTGTAATTTCTTGACGAGTTTTTCTACTTCCCGAACACTGAGTTTCTCATCAAACACCTTTGTCGCAGTCGCAAACTGAAGTTCCGGATCTTCTATTCCAAGAAGTGCTCTCGCATGTCCGGTAGTCAGCATATCATCAATAACCATCTGCTGAACTCTCTCATCCAGCTTCAGGAGACGCATAGAATTTGTTACTGCTGTCCGGCTCTTTGATACACGCTCTGCTACCTCATCCTGTTTTAAATTGAATTCGTTTAAAAGACGTTTGTATGCCAAAGCTTCCTCTATAGGATTCAGATTTTCTCTCTGAATATTTTCGATCAAAGAAATCTCTACTACTTCCAGATCAGAATAGTCTTTCACAATAACCGGTACTTCTTTAAGACCAGCCAGTTTAGCTGCTCTCCATCTGCGTTCTCCGGCAATAATCTCGTAGAATCCATTTTTTTCCTGTACAATCAGTGGCTGAATAATACCGAACTGTTTAATGGAATCTGCAAGCTCTACCAAAGCATCCTCATCAAACTGCTTTCTTGGCTGCTCTCTGTTAGGTCCGACCTTAGAAATTTTTACTTTCATTTCAACTGGCTTTTCCACAACTTTTTCTACGACTTTTTCTACAACCTTGGTTTTTTCCGGAGTTGCCTTAATCGTATCGGGGATCAGACTGTCTAATCCCTTTCCAAGTCCTCCTCGTTTTACAGCCATCTTTTTAATCCTCCCTGTTAATCACTTCTTCAGCAAGCGCTCTGTAACTTTCCGCACCCGTTGATTTTGGATCATAGATAGTAATCGGGTAACCATGACTGGGTGCTTCGGCCAAACGTACATTTCTTGGTATAATTGTACTGTACACTCTTTGCTTTATATTTGCCCGTACATTTTCAACCACCTGAAGAGAAAGATTAGTTCTTGCATCATACATAGTAAAGACCACACCCTCAATATCCAGATATGGATTCAATCTTTCTTTTACAAGATTAATCGTATGAATGAGCTGACTCAGACCCTCCAAAGCATAATATTCACACTGTATTGGAACAAGTACCGTGTCTGCCGTAGTCATGGCATTGATCGTAAGAAGATTAAGAGACGGCGGGCAGTCAATTATCATATAATCGTATTTATCCTTGACTTTTGCTGCTTCCTTCTGAAGAATAAATTCTTTATCCTGTATACCTATCAATTCTATCTCCGCTGCAGCCAGATCAACATTAGATGGAATTAAATGAAGATTTTCAAACTCCGTATATTCAATACAATCCTGAATTGATTTTTCTCCTAAAATCAATTGATAAATTGTATTTTCTACCTCATTTTTTTCTACACCCACACCGCTTGTAGCATTTCCCTGCGGATCAATATCAATCAAAAGAACTTTTTTCCCTTTCTCTGCCAAAGCTGCTGAAAGGTTGATAGCTGTAGTTGTTTTTCCTACTCCGCCTTTTTGATTTGCTACCGCTATAATTCTTCCCATATTAATTCTCCTCAATGTTTCACGTGAAACATCTATCTGTTTTCTAAAGTGCTCTCATTTTTCAACATTATAGCACAAAAACAACTTTTATCACAAGAGAAAGAATGTTTCACGTGAAACATTACAGACAAAATCAAAAAATTATTTTATTGGTTCTTTTGTAGGTGTACCTGCTTTTCTGGGATACTTTTTCGGAGTTTGTTTTTGTTTTCTTATACAGATCAGGCATCTGTATATATTTGTTTCAGGAAGCATAAATTCTTCCTGTTTTTCTACTGTTCCTCCAAGTATCTGAATTGCTTTTTCTGCCTGCTCTATTTCTTCCTGTGCCTTTTCAGATTTATAAGGGATAAAATATCCTCCGGTTTTAACAAAAGGAATACAATATTCAGAAAGAGAAGCCAGATTTGCTACAGCTCTTGACACACAACAGTCAAACTTTTCCCGATATTCTTCCTTTTTCGCCATTTCCTCTGCCCTTCCATGGACAGCAGTAATCCCTTTCAAATTCAATTTTTCAATAACTTCCTCAAGAAACTTCACTCTCTTATTTAGAGAATCAAGAAGCAATATATTAAGTTCCGGATAAATAATTTTTAAAGGTATACCCGGAAATCCTGCCCCTGTTCCAAGATCCAGCCAATGCTCACCTGAAGAAGGAATAAGCACTCTTCTTACCATTGCACTATCTACAAAATGCTTCTGAACCACATCCTCAAATTCTGTAATAGCAGTAAGATTCATTACCTCATTTTTCTGTATAAGCATTTCGTAGTATTGTTCAAACTGGTAAATCTGTTCTTCATTCAATAAAATATCAGCTTTTTTAAAAGCTTCTTCTATATAGACTTTTCTCTTATTGTCCATTCAATCCTTCTTTCCCTTTCTTTGCTCCAGCCATACAAGCAATACTGAAATATCAGCCGGCGATACTCCGGAAATTCGGGATGCCTGTCCGACTGAGACAGGTTTTATTTCTTTCAGTTTCTGTCTCGCCTCTATTCTCAGACTCGGCACTTCATCATAATCCAGATTTTCAGGAAGTTTCTTATTTTCCAGCTTTTGAAACTGCTCCACTTGTTTCTGCTGACGGCGAATATAGCCATCATATTTTATATGAATATTTACCTGCTCTGCCACGCCACGCATCAGCTCTGGTCTGTCCGGATCCACAGAAGAAAGCATCTCATAATTCAGTTCCGGTCTTCTTATCAGTTCTTCAAGAGAAATTCCGGAATGAAGCGGAGTACTCCCATGTTCCTCCAAAAACCTCTGTACTTCTTCAGAAGTTCCCACATATACTTTTTCCACTCTCTTAATTTCAGCCTGTATCTGTTTTTCCTTCTCCAGAAGCTGCTGATATCTTTCTTCTGAAATCAGACCAATATCATAACCTATTTTAGTCAGACGCAAATCTGCATTATCCTGTCTGAGGAGAAGACGATATTCTGATCTGGAAGTCATCATACGATAAGGTTCTCTGTTTTCCTTTGTAACCAGATCATCAATCAGAACTCCTATATAGGCCTGTGAACGATCCAGGATCAAAGGTTCCTTCTCCATTATCATGCGGGCTGCATTGATTCCTGCCATTAACCCCTGCGCCGCAGCTTCTTCATAACCGGAACTTCCATTAAACTGTCCGCCGCTGAAAAGTCCATGTATATTTTTAAATTCCAGACTGGGATAAAGCTGTCTTGCGTCTATACAATCATATTCAATAGCATAAGCATTTCGGACAATACGAACATGTTCCAGACCGGCTACAGAAGAATACATGGCATGCTGTACATCCTCCGGTAATGAACTGGACATTCCCCCTACATACATTTCATTCGTATAAAGTCCTTCCGGTTCGATAAAAACCTGATGTCGGTTTTTATCCGCAAATCTGACAACCTTATCCTCAATAGAAGGACAATAACGAGGTCCTGTTCCTTCTATCATACCAGAATACAACGGCGATCGATCCAGATTTTTCCTTATAATCTCATGTGTTTTTTCACTCGTATATGTCAGCCAACAGGATACCTGCGGAATCTGAACAGATTCAGGATCTGTAGTAAAAGAAAAAGGAACAATTTTCTCATCACCAAACTGCTCTTCCATCTTACTGAAATCAATGGAACGTTTATCTATGCGGGCAGGTGTTCCTGTCTTAAAACGGAGCATTGAGATTCCAAGTTTTTTCAGAGAGTCTGTAAGATAATTTGCAGCCTGCAGTCCATTTGGTCCTGTATAACTGCTCACATCTCCATAAATGCAACGAGCCCGCAGATAAGTACCTGTACAGAGAATTACTGCCTTTGCTTCATATACTGCTCCTGAAACAGTTCTTACACCTGTTACAATCTGTTTTCCGTTTTTCTCTTCAGTCAGTATTTCTGCAGCCTCTGCCTGAACAATAGAAAGATGTTCCGTATTTTCCAGAACTCTTCGCATGCTGCGGCTGTATTCCGCCTTATCCGCCTGAGCTCTCAGAGAATGAACTGCCGGCCCTTTGGACACATTCAGCATCTTGGACTGGATAAAAGTTTTATCTATATTTTTTCCCATTTCTCCGCCCAAGGCATCTATTTCTCTGACCAGATGTCCTTTAGACGTTCCTCCAATATTCGGATTGCAGGGCATCAAAGCGATGCTGTCCACACTGACTGTAAACATAATCGTTTCTATCCCCAGTCTTGCACATGCAAGGGCAGCTTCACACCCTGCATGCCCTGCTCCAATGACAATCGCCTGGCAGGTTTCTCTATACACTGTATTCATAATCTCTCCTGTCATTCTCTGATAATGAAATATATAATGAAGTATTTCCTCTTACTTGCCCATACAGAATTTTCCAAATATTTCATTTATCAGATCTTCTCCCATCTCTTCTCCTACAATTCTTCCGAGAGCCAGATATGCATCCGTCAAATCAATGGTATAAAAATCTTCCGGCATTCCATTCTGAATACTTTCCATTACCATTTCAAGACTTTTCTTTGCTTCCAGAAGCGCCGCCTTATGACGCATATTTGTAATTAGAACTTCATCATTAAAATCAATTTCTCCATGGAAAAACATAGAGCGAATTTCTTCTTCCAGCTCATGAATTCCCTGCTCTTCTTTTGCGGAAATCATAAGTATCTTATGCTCTGTCTTACTCTGCATCATTTCAAAAGTAAGGACAGGATTTAAATCAGATTTATTTAGAAGCACAAGGGCATTCTTCCCTTTCAGCAGTTCTAAAATTTCTTCATCGCTTTCATCCAGAGGACGGGAACTGTCCGCCACATAAAGAATTAAATCCGCATCTTCTGCCTGTTTTCGAGCTCTTTCCACGCCAATCTGTTCCACAACATCTTCAGTACTGCGAATTCCGGCTGTATCCAGAAGAGACAGTGATAAATCTCCCAACTGAAGCTGTTCTTCCAGTACATCTCTGGTTGTCCCTTCTATTTCTGTTACAATAGCTCTTTCTTCTCCCAGAAGTACATTAAGAAGGGAAGACTTACCTGCATTTGGCTTTCCCAGAATAACCGTTTTAATTCCTTCTCTCAAAAGTCTTCCGTTTTCTGAAGAATTCACAAGATGTTCTGTCTCACTGCAGATATCCTGTACTTTTTTCAAAAGCTTTTCAGAATATCCATCCAGGCTTATATGCTCCGGATCATCCAAAGCGGCTTCCAGATATGCCGTTTCATAAAGAATGGCAGAACGGAGTTTTTCTATTTCCTGCTTTACTGAACCCTGCAGCTGTGATACAGAGGATCTGAGCGCCAGTTTATTTCTGGACTGAATCAGATCCATGACAGCTTCTGCCTGAGAAAGATCGATTCTTCCATTTAAAAACGCCCTTTTTGTAAACTCACCAGGCTGTGCGGGACGGGCTCCGTTTCTCAAAACCAGATCCAAAATTCTCTGCATAACAAGCCTTCCGCCATGGCAGTCAATTTCCACTGTATCTTCCGCAGTATAACTGTGAGGCGCCTTCATGAGCATGACCAGAACTTCATCCAGAATTTCTTCTCCATCTGCGATCGTCCCATAATGAACAGTATAGGCTGGCTGTTCGTTCATTTTTTTCTCCGGATTATGAGGTCTGAAAATTTTTTGCATTACAGAATAGGCCTCATCCCCACTGATACGTATAATTCCAATTCCTGAGCTTGACATGGCTGTCGCTGCAGCCGCTATGGTATCAAATTCTTTCATATTTTATGCCTTTTCTTTTCAGGCAAAAAAGGAACGCATCAGCGTTCCTTTTTCCTGTAATTACGATTATAACGATTTCTTCCCCGTCCGTTGTAATTATCCAGGCGGACGCCTTCCTTCAATGCTACAACCACACGCCGGTAAGGTTCCTCTCCCTCGCTGTGTGTGCTTACAAATTTATCATTCTGCAGTGCTGAATGAATAACTCTGCGCTCATAAGGATTCATAGGCTCGAGTGAAACCGGCTTTCTTGTTCTCTTAACCTTCTGGGCAATATTTCTCGCCAGATTTTCCAGAGTCGCTTTACGGCGTTCCCGGTAATTTTCCGTATCCACCTTAACTCTTATGTAGTCGTCACTGCCTTTATTTACTACCAGACTTGTCAGATACTGAAGAGAGTCCAGAGTCTGTCCGCGCTTCCCGATCAAAATACCCATATCATCACCTTCCAGATCAATGATAACCTCATGATCTTCAGGCTTCTGCTCGATTTCAATCTGAACTTTCATATTCATTGCATCGAATACTTTATTCAGAAACTCTCTGACTTCTTCTGTATTAATGGGTTTTGCAGGTGCGGAAACCTTCTTTGCTTCTTCTGCAGGCTTCTCTGCTTCCTCTTTCTTCTCGCTGGCAGGAGCTGCTTTTTTTTCAGTATCCTGAGACTTTTCCTGCGCCTTCTTTGTCTTTTCCGGCTGCGGACGTTCCTTTACAGGTTTTTCTTTCTTGGCTTCCTGCTTTGCTTCATTCTTTGTCTCTGCAGATGCATTGACACTCTTTTCATTTACACGATCAAGAATCTTTCCCAGTTCCTGATCCGCCTTTGCTGCAGTCTCAATTTCTTCATCCGTTTTCTGTCTGGCCCTGATAACAGCCTTTTTACTTCCAATTCCCAGAAATCCGGAACTTCCTGCAGTGATTACTTCATAATCTACTTTATCTCTTGTGGTTCCAAGCCGAATTGCCGCTTCGAGAACCGCATCTTCCACTGTTTTTGCGGAAACCTCAATACTTTCCATATACACGAAAACCCCCCGTCTATCACTTTTTCTTCGATTTTTCGTTATACTGTTCTACCATTCTCGCTTTTGCTGCAAGGCTTCCGGGTTTTGCCTCACTGTTCTTATAATATTCCGTGGAATCCTTTATCTGCTTCTGACGCTCCTCGGAAGTAATCTCACGCTTATTGGTTTTCTTTGTCTCAACGGTCTTCGTATTTGTTCTGGCTACATTGTTCAGACGCTCAGGCGGAAGACCATCTTTTTCACGTTTTCTGTTATACTTTTCTATATTCTTCTTAATCTCTTCATCAATATCCATCTTTGCAAGATATTTATTGATGATTAACTGCTGGATTGTACGGACTACCGCACTCATTACCCAGTAAATACCTACACCGACCGGAAGAATAAAACAGAACCATACAGACATCAGAGGCATAAAATTATTCATCATCTGCATGGATTTCATCATATCCTCGCCGTTTCCGTCCCCTGTGGACGCTGCTGCTGCCGCAGTAGGCATCAGACGAATACTAATCCACTGAGTAAGACCTGCCAGAACAGGAATCAGAAGAGCAACGATCAGCAGAAGATAAGCTCCCTCTGACCAGAACTGCTTCATGCTGAACCACGGAGAATTGGAAATATTCAGTCCCAGGAAACTGTTAAACCCTTCCAGAGTATTTCTGGTCTGATCGATCACATTTCCCAGATCCGGAAAGCTGGAAGCAACCGTATCCCATTCTGCCGTAGATGCTTTATTCAGAATATCAATGATTGTATTTTCATTAAAGGGCTGTTTTTTAAACTGAGCCGCACTGGAAAGACCCGTTAAAACTTCCTGTGCCTTTTCATTATTCACAAGCTGAGTCACAAGAGGCATATAAGCAGCCTTTACCTTGTCCACATAAGCCGGAATCGCATATACCACCCTATATACTGCCAGAAGGAAAGGCAGCTGAATCAGAAGCGGCAGACAGCTTCCTGTCTGAGATGTGCCGTACTTTGCATAGACAGCCTTCATCTCATCCTGCATCTTCATCATAGATACCTGATCCTGTTTTCCCTTATACTTCTTCTGAATCGCCTGCAGTTCCGGATTCATCCGCACAGACATACGGGAAAACTTCTGCTGCTTGTAAGTAAGCGGAATCATCAGTGTATAAATAATGATAGTAAAAAGAACTACTGTGAGTCCTACATTCGGAATACCGATAGAATCGAGAAAATTAAAAATACCATTAATGATCCAGCCCAACACCGCAGCAAACTGGCTCAGAATCGGCGTAGCGTTCTTAGTCAAAAACAAACCTGTCAATGAAAAAATCCTCCTTCAACTTTCCTTATGGTACGGGATCATATCCACCACTGGAAAACGGATTGCATCTTAAAATCCTCCAGGCGGCCAAAAGCCCCCCTTTTAAGGCCCCGTATTTCTGGACAGCTTCCAGACCATACTGAGAACAGCTTGGAAAATAAGGACATTTTGTACGTTTCATCGGCGATAGATATTTCTGATAAAATTGAATCAATCTAATCAATACGATTTTCATTTTTTGAAGACTCCCTGAATCTTTGCAAGGTGAAGCAGAGCACTTTCAATCTCTGCCATACTTCTTCCTTTAGCGCTAACCCTTGCGATGACTGCCATGTCCAAACCACTATTGAACCTGTCTTCATGCAGTCTGTAACTTTCCCGAATCAGTCTGGTGATTCTGTGACGTACGACACTGTTGCCGACCTTCTTACTGACAGAAACACCAAAACGATTCTCCTTCAATCCGTTCTCTTTGACATAAAGTACGAGGTAACGGTTGGCACAGGATTTTCCTTCCTTATATAAAAGCTGAAAATCCCGATTTTTTTTTAAAGACTGTGAATGCGGATATTTCATGTATCCTCCCATTTTACACCGTCATACGGCACATAATGAGGTACATAGGAAAATAGGCCACATATATGCGGCCTACGCGGATAACTTCTTTCTTCCTTTTAATCTTCTGGCTGCTAACACTTTTCTGCCGCCTGCCGTGCTCATTCTTGCTCTGAATCCATGAACTTTGGACCGGGATCTTTTCTTCGGCTGAAATGTCATTTTCATAGTCTAAGGCACCTCCTATCTAAAAAACATCATTTCAATTATATTCATAAAACAGCGTAAAGTCAAGCAATTTGGGCTTATTTTTCTTTTTCTTCTACTTTCCCTTATATCTTGTGGAACATAAAAACTTATCCACAAGATGTGGATAAAATGTGGATAAAAAGTGGACAACTCCAAAACCGGACATCAGTTTCCACTTGATCGCACCTGAAATTTGGTATATTATTAACCATAGGATAAATTGCTCTTTTAACGGGCATTGAGGAGATATTAGAATGAACCTTATAGAAAAAAACTGGAGCGAAATTCTGGAACATGTCCGGAAAGAGCATGAATTGTCAGATGTATCCTTTGAGACCTGGCTTCTGCCTCTGAAGGTACACAGCGCTGAAAATCATGTGGTAAAAATCATTGTTCCCATGGGCGAACAGATGATTACCTATCTGAACTCAAAGTTCAAAACACCTATCTTCGTTGCTATTGCTGAGTTTACCGGCGAAAAGTATGAAGTAGAATTTATTACGGAAAAAGAAGCTGCTGAAACAGGCACTCCGCAGGAAATTCATCCTGCAGACAACAGCGGAAAACAGAATTCTGCAAGCATTGACTACGAAAAATCAAATATTAATCCGAAATATACCTTTGATACCTTCGTAGTGGGAAGCAATAACAAGTTTGCTCATGCTGCTTCACTGGCTGTGGCAGAAACACCCGGTAATGTATATAATCCTCTGTTTCTGCACGGAGGCGTAGGACTGGGAAAAACCCATCTGATGCACGCCATTGCCAATTACATACTGAAAGAAAATCCTTCCATGAAGGTTCTGTACGTAACCAGTGAGTATTTTACAAATGAACTGATCGAAACTCTTCGAATCGGTGATCCATCCGGTATGACTCGTTTTCGCGAAAAGTACCGGAATATTGACGTGCTTCTGATCGACGACGTACAGTTTATCATCGGAAAAGAAAGTACACAGGAAGAGTTTTTCCATACCTTTAACGCTCTTCACAGCGCCAACAAGCAGATTATTATTTCCAGTGATCGTCCTCCCAAGGATATTGAAACTCTGGAAGAACGCCTGCGTACCCGTTTCGAATGCGGTCTGATCGCAGACGTATCCTCTCCTGACTTCGAAACGAGAATGGCTATTCTGCGTAAAAAAGAGGAACTGGAAGGTTACCAGATCGACGATACGATCATCACTTATATCGCAACCAATATCAAATCAAACATCCGAGAGCTGGAGGGGGCTTTCAACCGTCTCATAGCGCTGTCTACTCTGGAAAAGAGACCTATTGATATGCTTCTGGCAGAAGAAGCGATCAAAGATATCATCTCTCCGGGAGAAAGCAGAAAGATTACACCTGAGCTGATTATAGAAGTTGTAGCTGAACATTTTCATATCAGTCCCGATGATATTCGCGGCAATAAACGCACCGCCAATATTGTCTATCCAAGGCAGATTGTAATGTACCTCTGCAAAGAAAACGGAACTACCTATAAGAAAATAGGAGAAATTCTGGGCGGACGTGATCACACAACCATTATGCATGGAGCTGAAAAGATTGAACATGAGATACAGTCTGATGACTCAGCCAGCCGCCTGATTAACACGATCAAAAAGAAACTGAGCCCCTCCTGAAAAAGAGTGGGAAGCTTCTGATCAATTATCAACATTATTCTGTGGATAGAATGTTGATCCTGTGGGGAAAACTAAAATCCCCGTTTTGCCCTGTGGATAAGCCTGATATTTTTCCAAAGGTTATCCGGGGGTTTTTCACACAGTTATCCCTGTGAGAATTCCTGTATTTACAGGGTCTCAGACCGGTTATCAACATATTCACAGCCCCTACTACGAATACGACGGATTTTATTATTTATATATTTATCTGTGCCCTCCGCCGGCAGAGGAAAGGAGTTATACACATTATGAAGTTTATCTGTAAAAAATCAGATTTAGCAAAAGGTGTGAGTATTGTACTAAAGGCAGTTCCTTCCAAAACAACCATGTCTATTCTTGAATGTATTCTGATCGATGCATCTTCAGGACAAATCAAACTGACTGCCAATGATATGGAACTTGGTATTGAGACAATCATTGAAGGAAATGTGCTGGACAGAGGAATTATTGCAATAGATGCAAAGATTTTTTCTGAGATTGTAAGAAAACTTCCTGATAATGATGTTACCATCGAAACAGATTCTGATTTCCAGATGAAAATTGTCTGTGAAAAAGCAAGATTTACCATTTCCGGAAAATCGGGTGAGGATTTCTCTTATCTGCCTTATATTGAAAAATCTGAACCTGTAACCATCTCGCAGTTCAGTCTCAGAGAAGTGATTAAACAGACTATCTTCTCTATTTCTGATAATGAGAATAATAAGATGATGACGGGAGAGCTCTTTGAAATCAACGGAAACCGTCTGAAAGTAGTGTCTCTGGATGGTCACAGAGTTTCTATCCGTAATCTGGAGCTTAAAGAGGAATATCAGCCCTGTAAGGTAATTGTTCCTGGAAAAACTCTGAACGAAGTGGCAAAGATTCTTTCCGGGGAAATGGAGTCTCTGGTAAATCTGTATTTTACAAAGAATCATATTGTATTCGAATTTGATGAGACAACGGTTGTGTCCCGTCTGATCGAAGGGGAATATTTCCGCATTGAACAGATGCTTTCCACTGATTATGAGACGAAAGTAAAAGTGAATAAGAAAGAGTTTTTAAGCTGTATTGATCGTGCTACTCTTCTCATTCGCGAAAATGACAAAAAACCGATCATTATTCAGATTACAGATGGCGAAATGAGACTGAAACTGACTTCCGGTCTGGGATCCATGAATGAAGAAATTGTCATTGAAAAGGATGGAAAAGATATTCTGATCGGATTTAATCCTAAATTCCTTATCGATGCCCTTCGGGTTATTGACGACGAGATGGTAACTTTATACCTTGTAAATCCAAAGGCGCCCTGTTTTATCCGGGATGAAAAGCAGTCCTATATTTATCTGATTCTTCCGGTTAATTTTAACAGTGCCTCTGTATAGGATCAGGAATTTATAAGGAGCAGGACAGATGGACTATATCGAAGTTTCAATCCGGGATGAATATATAAGACTTGGCCAGGCCATGAAGCTGGCCGGCATTCTGGACAGCGGATCAGATATTAAATACGAGATTCTGGACGGAAAGGTACAGGTGAACGGTCAGGTTGAAGAACGCCGCGGCCGTAAACTGTATAAAGATGATGTGTTCTGCTATGCAGGCAGAAACTACAAAATCGTATGATTGTCAAAAGCATAAAGCTCCAGAACTTCCGAAATTACCGTGAACTGGATCTGGCCTTTGATGAAAGGACGAATATATTCTGCGGAGATAATGCCCAGGGAAAAACGAATATCCTGGAGGCTGTGTATTTAAGCGGAACAACCCGTTCTCACAAAGGAAGCAGAGATCGGGATATGATTTATTTCGGAGAAGAAGAGGCTCATCTGCGGACTCTGATTCAGAAAGGGGATATGGAATATCAGATTGATATTCACCTGAAGAAGAACAGAGCCAAAGGAATTGCCATCAATGGGGTTCCGATCCGGAAAGCAAGCGAGCTTTTTGGAATTGCAAATTTTGTATTTTTTTCACCTGAAGATCTGGGCATTATCAAGCAGGGACCTGCAGAACGGAGACGTTTTCTGGATATGGAGCTTTGTCAGCTTGATAAGGTCTATCTTCATCATCTTTCTGCCTATCATCGGGTTCTGAACCAGAGAAATAAACTTTTGAAAGATCTTTCTTTTCATCCGGAACTTCTTGATACACTGGATGTCTGGGATATGCAGCTTGCAGAGTATGGAAAAAAGGTCATAGAAGGAAGAGAGAGATTTATAGAAGCTCTGGGTGAAATTGTACATAAGATTCATGAAAATCTTTCCGGCGGAAAGGAAAGCCTTCAGGTAAATTATGAAAAAAATGTTTCTTCGGAAGAATTATACGAACATATAAGGAGAAACAGAGAAAAAGACGTGAGGATGAAGACAACCTCTGTGGGACCGCACAGAGACGATCTTCTTTTCATGACAGACGGAATTGATATCCGGAAATTCGGTTCCCAGGGACAGCAGCGGACAGCGGCATTGTCTCTGAAGCTTTCAGAGATAGAGCTGGTAAAGCAGGAAATACAGGATACCCCTGTACTTCTTCTGGACGATGTGCTGTCTGAACTGGATCAGAACAGGCAAAACTATTTATTGAACAGTATTCATGATATCCAGACTATGATTACCTGTACCGGTCTGGATGAATTTGTAGGACACAGATTTTCGATCAATAAGATTTTCAGGGTGGTTGAAGGATCTGTAAGCGGTGAAAACTAGATAGGAGGAACGAAAATGAGCGCAGAATACGGAGCAGATCAAATCCAGATCCTGGAGGGACTGGAGGCCGTCCGCAAAAGACCTGGTATGTACATTGGAAGTACCTCCTCCCGGGGACTTCATCATCTGGTCTATGAGATTGTAGATAATTCTGTGGATGAAGCTCTGGCAGGCTTTTGTAAAAACATCGATGTGACGATCAACAAAGATAATTCCATAACGGTTGCAGATGACGGCCGTGGTATTCCTGTGGGTATTAATCATAAAGCAGGTATTCCGGCTGTGGAAGTCGTGTTTACTATTCTGCATGCCGGAGGAAAATTCGGAGGCGGAGGATACAAGGTATCAGGAGGTCTGCATGGTGTAGGCGCATCTGTGGTAAATGCGCTTTCCGAGTGGCTGGAGGTAAGAATCCGCAGAGAGGGAAAAGTTTATTTTCAGCGTTATGAAAGAGGTCATGCTCAAAATAAGCTTCAGATTATCGGGGAATGTGATCTGAAAGAAACAGGATCCACTGTAACCTTTTTACCGGATAAAGAGATTTTTGAAGATACCATTTTTGATTATGATACGCTGAAGGTGAGACTTCGTGAGATGGCTTTTCTGACGAAAGGTCTGAACATTATTCTTCGGGATGATCGGGTAGAACCTCAGCATAAAAAAGAGTTCTGTTATGAAGGCGGAATCCGGGAATTTGTGCAGTATCTGAATCGTTCCAAGACGGCGCTTTACGATCAGATTATTTACTGTGAAGGCATGGTAAATGATGTGGTTGTAGAAGTTGCCATGCAGCACAATGATTCCTATACGGAAAACTGTTACAGCTTCGTGAACAATATTAATACTCCGGAAGGCGGAACGCATCTGACAGGATTTAAGAATGCACTGACCAAGACCTTCAATGATTATGCCAGAAAGAACAAGCTGCTGAAAGACAGTGAACCCAGTCTGAATGGAGACGATATCCGGGAAGGTCTGACTGCCATTATCAGTATTAAAATCGGAGATCCTCAGTTTGAGGGACAGACGAAGCAGAAGCTTGGCAACAGTGAAGCCAGAGGAGCCGTAGACAATGTGGTTTCGGAACAGCTGATGATTTTCCTGGAACAGAATCCTGCCGTAGCCAAGGTTATTCTGGAAAAATCCATTCTGGCACAGAGGGCGAGAGAAGCTGCCAGAAAGGCAAGGGATCTGACCAGGAGAAAGACAGCTCTTGACGGCATGGCGCTTCCTGGAAAACTGGCAGACTGTTCTGACAAGAATCCGGAAAACTGTGAAATTTATATCGTAGAGGGAGACTCCGCGGGAGGCTCTGCAAAAAAAGCCCGTTCCCGCGCGACACAGGCAATTCTTCCTCTGCGCGGAAAAATCCTGAATGTGGAAAAGGCAAGACTGGACAAAATCTATGCAAATGCAGAGATTAAAGCCATGATTACAGCTTTTGGAACAGGCATTCATGATGATTTTGATATTACAAAACTCCGCTATCACAAGATTATTCTGATGACAGATGCCGATGTGGACGGGGCTCATATCAGTACATTGCTTCTGACCTTCATTTACCGGTTTATGCCGGATCTGATCAAAGAAGGGTATGTATATCTGGCCCAGCCGCCGCTCTACAAGCTGGAGAAAAATAAGAAAATCTGGTATGCCTACAGTGATCAGGAGCTTGCGGAAATTCTTGCGGAAGTAGGCAGGGATCAGAACAATAAGATTCAGCGTTATAAAGGATTGGGTGAGATGGACGCGGAACAGCTCTGGGAGACGACTATGGATCCGGAACGCCGGATTCTGAAGCGTGTGACGATGGATGACACGGATTCTGCAGAGATCGATCTGACTTTTACAACCCTGATGGGAGATAAGGTAGAGCCAAGACGCGAATTTATAGAGACAAATGCAAAATTTGTAAAGAACCTGGACATCTGATCAGAGGAGAGGAAAACTAATGGAAGACAATATTTTTGATAAAATCCATGACGTGGATCTGAAAAAGACCATGGAGGATTCTTATATTGATTACGCCATGAGCGTTATCGCAGCCCGTGCTCTTCCGGATGTCCGGGATGGACTCAAGCCGGTGCAGAGAAGAGTTCTCTATTCTATGATTGAGCTGAACAACGGTCCGGATAAGCCGCACAGAAAATGTGCCCGTATTGTCGGCGATACCATGGGTAAATATCATCCCCATGGAGACAGCTCTATCTACGGAGCTCTGGTAAATATGGCTCAGGATTGGTCTACCCGTTATCCTCTGGTAGACGGACATGGAAATTTCGGCTCTGAGGATGGAGACGGCGCAGCGGCCATGCGTTATACAGAAGCCCGCCTGAGTAAGATCTCCATGGAGATGCTGGCTGATATTAATAAAAATACCGTAGACTTTGTGCCGAACTTTGACGAGACGGAAAAAGAGCCCTGTGTGCTTCCTTCCCGCTATCCTAACCTTCTGGTGAACGGTACTACGGGTATTGCCGTAGGAATGGCGACAAATATTCCGCCGCACAATCTCCGGGAAGTAGTAAAGGCTGTTATAAAACTGATCGATAACCGTGTGGAAGAAGACAGGGATACAACCATAGAAGAAATTCTGAAAATTGTAAAAGGCCCTGATTTTCCGACGGGAGCTGAGATTCTGGGAACCAGAGGAATCGAGGAAGCATACCGTACAGGCCGCGGCAAGATTCGTGTGCGTGCTGTGACGAATATTGAATCCATGAGCAACGGAAAGAGCCGCATCATTGTGACAGAGCTTCCCTATATGGTGAATAAGGCAAGGCTGATTGAAAAAATTGCAGACCTGGTAAAGGAAAAGAGGATTGACGGCATCACCTATATTGGCGATGAATCCAGCCGTGAAGGAATGCGGATCAATATTGAACTCCGTAAAGATGCCAATGCAAATGTGATTCTGAATCAGCTCTATAAACATACACAGCTGCAGGATACCTATGGCGTTATTATGCTGGCTCTTGTAAATAATGAGCCCAAAGTACTCAATCTTCTGGATATGCTGAAGTATTATCTGCTTCATCAGGAGGATGTAGTTACCCGCCGTACCAAATATGATCTGAACAAGGCAGAGGAACGGGCTCATATCTTAAAGGGTCTGCTGATCGCTCTGGATAATATTGACGAGGTAATCCGGATTATCCGTGGTTCCCGATCCACACAGGAAGCAAAACAGGCTCTGATGGAGCGGTTTGCCCTGGATGAGGTTCAGGCGCAGGCGATTGTAGACATGCGTCTGCGTACTCTGACAGGTCTGGAACGGGAAAAGCTGGAGGCAGAATACAGGGATCTCATGGAACAGATTGATTACTTAAAAGGAATTCTCGCTGATGAGAAAAAACTTCTTGGAGTAATTAAAGAAGAGATTCAGGTGATCGCTGATAAATACGGCGATGAACGCCGGACTCATATCGGTTATGATGAATTTGACATTTCCATGGAGGATCTGATCCCGGAAGAAAATGTAGTCATTACCATGACAAATCTGGGGTATATCAAGCGGATGACCACAGATAATTTCCGCAGTCAGAATCGCGGCGGCAAGGGAATTAAGGGAATGCAGACTATCAGTGATGATTATATCGAGGATCTGATGATGACTTCGACCCATCATTATCTGCTCTTCTTTACCAATACCGGAAAGGTATATCGTATGAAGGCTTATGAAATTCCTGAAGCCAGCAGAACATCAAGGGGAACTGCCATTATCAATCTGCTGTCACTGCAGCCGGGAGAAAAGATTTCAGCCGTAATTCCCATCCGGGATTACAGTGAAGGCAAATATCTCTTTATGGCGACCCGGAATGGACTGGTAAAGAAAACATCCATTCAGGAATATGCGAATGTAAAGAAGACAGGACTTCTGGCGATCAATCTGCGTGAAAATGATGAATTGATCGAAGTAAAATATACAGATAATGAACAGGATGTATTCCTGATTACCAAATTTGGTATGTGTATCCGATTCCATGAGACAGATGTAAGAGCTACGGGACGTGCATCCATGGGCGTAATCGGTATGAATCTTACTGATCAGGATGAGATAGTAGGAATGCAGGTACACACACAGGGCGAGTATCTGCTCGCGGTTTCTGAAAATGGTCTTGGAAAGCTTACGAAAATGGATGAATTCACAGTTCAGAACCGCGGCGGCAAGGGTGTGAAATGTTATAAGATCACAGAAAAAACGGGAAATGTAGTCGGAGCCAAGGCAGTAAACGAGGACAACGAAGTAATGCTAATCACGACCGAAGGCATCATTATCCGGATTCCCTGCAGCGGTATTTCTGTGGTAGGAAGAATTGCATCCGGCGTAAAACTGATGGATGTGGATTCTGAAAATGTAAGCATTGCCGGTATTGCCAAAGTCCGGGAGGAGGAATCCAAAGAGGATGAATCCGATGAGACGGAAGAGGAAGAAACAGAATCAAAAACCGAATAATTATTGAAAAACGATAAAAATATATTGAATTTCGATAATAATTGTGCTATGATGCAGTTATCAGCTGGAAACAGGGATAACTGCATCTTTTGATCAGCGAAAACAGATTCTGTGTCAGGAGGTATTATGAGGAATATGAAGCTTGCGAAAGTTACGAAAGGAATTCTGGATTTTATGTTTTATTCAGGCATTCTGGTCTGTGTGACCCTGCCTCTTTCCATGAAAATGATCGGAGAATATATCCCCCATTATAAAACTTATTATTTTCCCATGCTGTTTCTGCTTCTGGTTTCCGGAATTTTAGCTGTGCTGCTTATTCTGGAGCTCAGAAGAATGTTTTCTACAGTTTTAAAAGAAGACTGTTTTGTAGAGGAAAATGTGAAAAGTCTGCGGAAGATGGGAAATTACAGTTTCTGTATTGTGGCAGTAAGCATTATTCGCCTGTTTTTTATGCTTACGATTGCTATGCTTGTGATTATACTGGTCTTTATCATAGCAGGTCTTTTCAGTAAAGTACTTGCCAGTGTTTTTGATCAGGCTGTGACATATAAACTGGAAAATGATCTGACCATATAGGAGGTAGTGCAGATGTCAATTATCATACATCTGGATGTCATGATGGCCAAACGGAAAAAAGGGCTCACAGAGCTTTCGAAAGAAGTAGACATTACGATGGCTAATTTGTCCATATTAAAGAATAATAAGGCAAAGGCAGTGAGATTTTCCACTCTGGATGCAATCTGCAGAGCTCTCGACTGCCAGCCTGGAGATATTCTTGAATATATAGATGATGAAAAAGAATCGGAATAACAGAAAAGAATAGGAGGAGATTAAGAAATGGAACAAAACAGAATAATGGAAAATACGGAGACTGCCGGGAAGCCTGCAGTCTGGGAAAGTGCATCCTTTTTTCTGAAACTTTGTATACTATTTTCGATTTTCTATGTGTTTTGTCTTTATGAGAATCCCGCAGGAATCACATATCCGATTTTTACGGCCGGCCTGCTGGGAAGTTATGTGTATTTTCTTAAAAAGGAAAAACAGGAGCTGAAAAAAACTTCGTTCTTTTATATGGCAGCCATTTTTCTTCTGGGTCTTTCTAACTGCCTTACGGATAATGAGATGATTATCCTGCTTAACAAAACGGGAAGTTTTCTTCTGTACGGAATCCTCTTTGTTCATAACGCCTGCAGAGATGAGCAATGGAATGTTTTGAAATATACAGGCAGCCTTCTGAAGTTTGGAATTTCCGTGATCGAAAGTCTTCCGGGAGCGTTTCTGACAGTAAATCAGATGTGGACAGAAAAAAGAAATATTTCAGAAGATTCCGGACACAAAAAAAAGGAATCAAAAACAGTGTATGTGATTCTCGGCATTTTGATCGGTCTTCTTCTTCTGGTATTTATTCTTCCTCTTCTGGTTTCTGCAGATCAGGTTTTTGAAGATTTGATCGATCAGATATTTGACGCTATTTTTTTTCAGATTGTTATTCCGGAACATCTGATAAAAACAGCACTGATGTTTTTCTGGGGAATTATATTCTTTTTCGCTCTTCTTGTTGCTGTCCGGAAAAAGAAAATAAAAGAAGAACAAAAAGATATGAGAACTATGGAACCTGTACTTGCGGTCAGTTTCCTTTCTGTGATAGGGATTGTCTATCTGGTTTTCTGTATGGTACAGTTTTCTTATCTTTTTGCAGGAGGAATGACTCTCCCTTCTGGTTATACTTACAGCGGATTTGCCAGAGAAGGTTTTTTTCAGCTGCTGTTTGTGAGTATTCTTAATCTGATTCTGGTACTGCTTTGTATAGAGCTGTTTCGCAGCAGCAGAATTTTAAAACTGATTTTAACCTTTATTTCCGGTTGCACTTATATTATGGCTGTATCGTCCGGCTGCAGAATGTATCTGTATATTCAGGCTTACGGATTGTCAAGACTCAGAATTCTCGTGCTGGCAGCACTTATCGCGATTGCGGTTCTGCTGGGCGGAATGATCTGCAGAATATATAATCAGGCTTTTCCATTGTTCCGGTTCGGAACAGCAGTAGTTACTGTAGTTTATGTAATACTTTCACTGGGACGTATGGATGCATGGATTGCGGAATATAACATTTCACAGAATGGGTTTGACATTACGTATGAGAATACGTATCTGCTGACGCTTTCAGCAGATGCCGCCGGCGTATATGCGGATGCGGCAGAAAAAGGGGAGATTAAGAACGAGACTGCGGAAAGACTTCTTTTGTATTATTTTGAAGATAATATGAAAAAGTATGAAGCTGCAGGTATCCGAAAATTTAATCTGTCCCAGTATCAGGCAGTAAAAGCCTCAGAAAAATACCAGAAAATCATCGATCAGGAAATGAGGTGACAAACAGGCGTCTTTATACTATAATTACTTTGAATCTCTGTACGCAGCGGCAGAATTTTGATTTTTCTGTTCTGTTGTGCAGGAGATTCAAAGTATTTTTTTATGGAGATTTCGATGAAAGATCTGATTCTGCGCGGGGCGAGAGGAACAATTCTTGGGCTGTCTCTGATTTTGATGACTTTTTTGACTGTCATCAGTTTTGTCAGCACTGCTTATTTTAATCAGTCTGATTTTTATGGAGAACATCCCAGATACCGGATGGATCCGGTCCTGCTTCTTCTGCTCGTACTTATTTTGGTTGTATCGGTTCTTTTCTTTTTATACAGAAAAAAAATGTTTCATCGGATTCCGATCCGAATTTTTGCTGCCGCTGCGGTACTGTGTACCATTGCCGCCAGCATTGTCTGGGTTCGTATCAGCCATACCTATCCCGAAGCTGATCAGAAGGCAGTATCGTGGGTTGCGTATCTGATGACTCAGGATAATTTTCTGTTTTTTGAACCGGAAAAATATATGCAGATTTATCCGAATCAGCTTGGGCTGGCTGCTGTTCTGGAATTTCTTTACCGGATTGCGGGGGGAGAATATCCGGATGCTTTCCGATATCTGACTGCACTGTCCAACGGAGCTGTGGTATATCTTCTGTATAAAATCACAGACAGGCTGTTTCAGAGCAGAAGCGCAGACTTTCTGGTTCTGGCGGGTGCTGTGGGCTGTGTTCAGATTATTCTTTATACCACCTTTCTGTATGGAATGATGCTGGGGCTGGCTTTTGCGCTGGGTGCCTTTTATCTGCTGCTTATATTTCTGGAGAAGGAAAAGCTTCGTTATGCTGTTTTGTCAGGTATTCTGATAGGAATTTCGATTCTGGTCAAAAATAATTACAGTATCTTTCTGGTAGCCATGGTGATTCTTCTTCTGTGGAAGGCACTGGATAAAAAGAGTGGAAGAGTTCTGGCAGGCGTATTGATGATTCTTCTGATCTGTGCCGGTCTTGGCCGCGGTCTGACTGCTTTTTATGAACACCGATCCGGTATGGAAATTGGAAGCGGTATGCCTAAAATTCTCTGGGTTGCCATGGGAATGCAGGAAGGAGAGCGGGCCGAAGGATGGTATAATGAATTTAATTATAATACCTTTCTTGAGACAGGCTGTGACCCGGAAAAGAGCAGTGCGATTGCCGGGGAAGCTATTGCAGATTCCATGGAACAGTTTCTTGAAAATCCTGCTTATGCGGCAAAATTTTATTATAAAAAGACAGTTTCTCAGTGGAATGAGCCTACCTGTGAAGCACTCTGGGTTAATCAGTTTCACAGCGGCGATTTTTCAAGGATTGTACAGAGTATTTACGAAGGAAAGCTTTATACCGTTCTGGAAGAATATATGAATCTGTTTCAGAGTCTGGTATACGCGGCAGTACTGGCGGCTTTGTGGAAGGGAAGAAAAATATGGACTATGGAACAGTTATTTCTTCCTCTGGTGATTCTGGGAGGCTTTTTCTTTCACACAATCTGGGAAGCCAAATCTCAGTATATCTTCCCTTATTTTGTATGTTTTCTTCCCTGGGCAGCTGCAGGACTTTCAGAGATTATGAGGCTGCTTGACAGAATTGTCTCTCAGAGAAAAGAAAAGCGGGAGTATAAAATCGGAGAACATACGGAGGAACAGTAGAATGACAAAGAAAAAATTTTCACAGAGAATCTGTGTGCTTTCAGCGTTGCTTTCGCTTTTGGCTACGACGCTTTCTTCCTGGTTTATTATGCAGATTCTGTATCAGAAGACGCCGGAATATGAAGAATTTGTGACAGGGTACACTACCTGGACGGGATATTATAAACAGGGAGATATGACTCTGGGAAATCTGGTCACGATCTCAGTTTTGATCTTTTTTCTTCTGTTTGCATTCTTCCTGAGAATGCTTTCCGGAAAAATAACCTGGCTGTCAGGAAGTATTGACAGAAAACAGGAGTATGGAGAGAAATTCAGAATAAACTGTAAAAAAGCAGAATACATAATCTTTCTGCTTATCTTTTCTCAGTTTACACTGGGAGCGATCTGCGGTCTGCTCGATCTGCGGGAAATACTTCCGTTCCTGCAGATTCTTCTGGTGATCCCTGTGGGGATTTATTCCTGGCTGTACGCGAGGCACGGAAAAATCGGGCTCATGAAACAGGCTCTGACTTTAAGTCAGATTCTTCTTCCTTTGAGTTTTCTGCTGATCTGCACTTACCGCTATGAATATCAGGGTGAAATTATCAGTCTGTATCACTCAGGGAAAATGATTCTGGTCTGCAGTCTGTCTGCAGCTGTATTGATTCTGTGGAATCTGTTTCAGACTGTAAAGAGAAGAAAAGAGGAAAAACCTTTTATTCTTCTTTCCAGTTTTCTGTCTCTGGCAGTGTTTGCTTCCTATACCTTGCCAAGAGGGACCATTTCCGGAACCCCTCTGGAAATGTATCATTACGGAGAGCTTTCAGAGCCTTTGCACCAGCTTCTGAATTTTGGTACGATTCCTTATCTGGATACAATGCCCATTCATGGAGTCTGTGACTATTTTCAGGCGGCAGTCTGGTATGTACTTTTTGACGGAACATATGCAAGTTTTGAACCGGCCATGATTATTGGCTGCGTAGTAATTGCACTGGTTACAGCTGTAGTTTACTATTATTTTGTGGAAAACAAGCTTGCAGCACTGCTCTGCATTCTGCTCTTTTCACTTTTTGGAGATAAATATTATTATGTCCGCTGGGCCTTTGCTCTTCCCTTTATTTTGATCGTATTTTCGGAAAAGGTACGGAAAGATTTTCCGCGTCTGCTGTGGTGCTGGACTTTTATTTCCATTTTGTCTATTGCATGGAATTCCTCTATCGGAGGAGCCTGTGCTCTGGCAGCTTTGCCGATGGTACTCTGGGAAGGAATTCATGAAAAGGGATGGAAAATATTTCTGCGTCTGAATGAGAAAGAGGTAAGAAAGAAAATTCTGCCCTGGTATCTGCCCCTTCTTATCCTGGGTGTGTGTTTTATCCCCATGTTTTTTGCAATTTTGCGTTATATTGTGGAAAACTCCCAGGCAATTCTTGAGACTACGGGGGATATTTTAAAGGAGGAGCTGACCAGTCCATTTATCTGGTATGCTACTTTCGGATTTGTGTTTTCTCTTCTGGCATCTATGATTTTTATTGCAGAAAAGAAAGATGAAGACAGAAAACTGGCTGTGTATGCATTTTTGTTTCTGGTGATCTTTAATCTTATTATAGTCCGTTATACATTTGTGCGTACCCAGTTTGGCGAACGTGGAATTATTGTTACTACGATATGCAGCCTGTTTCTGATATTAATGATCTTTCTTCCATATCTTCGAAGAAAACCATCGATCACTACGGCTCTCATAACAGGATTTCTGTTTGTATGCACGGTTCTGTCAAAAGGTGCGAATCTTCTGACGATGCCGTCGAATCTGTCCGCTGTGGGGGAGATTTCAGAGGAATATGTCTATGCACCCGTGGAAGAGACAGGAATAGAGGCACTGGGTGATATTTATATCACGGAGGCACAGAAAGAAGAACTGATGAATCTGAACGAGCTGGTAAATGAGCTCTGTGCAGATTTGAAGTTTGTGGATATGACAAATCAGCTTTCCCACTATAATATTCTGGATAAGAAAAATCTGATGCCATTCAGCAGTACCTATAATACAAATAACAAGGTTATGCAGACACGGGCCATAGAAGTGCTGAAAGAGGAGCAGCCGGAGATCATTGCTGTTTATCCATCCTGGATTCATGATTCGGGATCTTTAAGTACACGGAACTATTATCTGTATCAGTATCTGGCGGCAAACTATACGCCCTGCAAATATGAAAATATTATTTTTCTGACAAACAGTGACGAAGTCCGGGAACAGTTTGAACCGGCATATGAAGAACTGGGAGAGATTATGCATGTGGAGCGTCTCGGAAGCCTTCCTTTCGTCTGGGGAAACTCTTATCTGGAAGAAGAGGAGACAGAAGATCTTGATCTCGAGCTCACTCTGGTAGACGCGAATTCAGAAAATCTGGGAGGAGATTCCTACCTTCTTTCAGCGGAGGAAAGCTATTTCCTGTATTCTTTTGATGAAACTCAGTCAGGAATGGAAATTCCGTTCCTTCGGATTACTGTAGAGGATCAGAGCGGATCAGAGGAAAAACTCGACTTTGAAGGCGTTGTATATTTCATGGATGAGGGAAAAGGAATTAAGGAAAGCCATCGGTTTATTTTTGAAGGCGGAGAAGGAACTTTCTTCATTCCTCTTACAACAAGCCCCTGGTGGAGTTATTCCGATCAGATTCAGAGTATTATGATTGATTTTATCAGCAGCAGTCTGCCAGGAAAACAGATATCTCTGAATCTGGAGTTTGAAACATTGAAGGAAAGTGAAGGTTAAAATTATGTGGCGGATACTTTTGATGGTGCTTTATAATCTTCCGGTTGTGCCATACTACTGGTATAAACTCTGTTCCTACGCAAAGCATACGGATGAAATTCCTGAAGAACAAAAATACGCTTTGCTGAAAACGGTAACGATGAGAGCAAACCGGGGAGGAAGGGTAAAAATAGATGTACACGGAAAAGAAAATATTCCCCGGGAGGAGAATTTTGTGTTTTTTCCCAATCATCAGGGACTTTTCGATGTACTTTCTATCATAGAAGCCTGCGACAGACCTTTTTCCGTAGTGGCTAAAATTGAAGTAAAGGATATTCCTTTCCTGAAACAGGTTTTTGCGATTCTCAAAGCAAAATTTATGGATCGTGACGATGTCCGCCAGTCTCTTCGAATTATTCAGGAAGTAACGGAAGAAGTAAAAGGAGGACGGAACTTTCTGATCTTTCCGGAGGGTACACGATCAAAAGAAAGAAATCATCCGGGAGAATTTAAAGGAGGCAGCTTCAAGTGTGCCATAAAGGCGCAATGTCCCATAGTTCCGGTGGCCATGCTGGATTCTTATAAGGCTTTTGATACAAACAGTATTCGTCCGGTAACAGTACAGGTTCATTTTCTGGAGCCTTTATATTATGAGGATTATAAAGATATGAAGTCCACAGAGATTGCCCGACTGGTACGAAGCAGGATCGTAGAGAAGGTGGAAGCATCAGAAAGAGAAGTGAGGTAATGAATGACGATGTTATGAAGATATACAGGATCAAAAATATCGATCAAAAGAAGCTTGATCAGATTATGGAGATCTGGCTTCAGACAAATATGATTTCTCATAGCTTTGTTTCTGCGGATTACTGGAAAGAGCATTACGAAGGAGTAAAGGCGGAGATTCCGGAAGCGGAAATTTATGCTGCAGAAAATGAGAAACATCAGATACTAGGCTTTGCCGGGCTGAGCGGAAATTATATCGCCGGTTTGTTTGTGGCGGAAAAATGGCAATCACAGGGGATTGGAAAGGCTTTAACAGATTATATAAAAAAGAACACGGACAGCCTGTCTCTGCATGTTTTTGCGGAGAATGCGGGTGCTGTCCGTTTTTATATGCGGGAAGGATTTTGTATCCGGCAGGAACAGAAAAATGAGGATACAGGAAACATGGAGTACAGGATGGAATGGAGAAGAACAGAAACGGAAAATTTAAGCAGAAAAGCAGGGATTGTCTGTTGCTCCAATGGACAGAATGCTGAATCGAAAGAAACGCTGGAAAGACTGAAAGATTATCTTACCTCTGTTGGCCTCAATCCTTTGTTTGGAAAGTATATTTATCGTGGGAAAACTGTATTTAGCGGAACAGACTGTCAGCGGGCCGAAGAACTGATGAAATTTTACAGAGATCCGGAAATCGGGATGATTTTTGATGTTTCAGGAGGCGATCTGGCAAATGGAATTCTTCCTTACCTGGATTTTGATTTGATAGGCGGAAACGAAAAAGAATTCTGGGGATACAGTGACCTGACTACAGTTATAAACGCAATTTACGCCAAAACAGGAAAAAGTTCAGTTCTGTATCAGGTCAGAAATCTGATAAGCCGGGAAGGCACAGAACGCCGGGAAGACTTTGAAAGTACCATACTGAGGGGGACACAGGATTTGTATGATATTTCATACCGGTTTCTTCAGGGTGAATGTCTGAAGGGAATTCTGATTGGCGGGAATATCCGTTGTCTTCTGAAACTTGCAGGTACAGAATACTGGCCGGATATGACAGGAAAGGTATTGCTTCTGGAAGCCATGGGGGGAGATGTGCCCAAAATAACCACATATTTAAACCAGCTGAACCAGCTTCATGTCTTCGATCAAATCAGCGGACTTCTTCTTGGAACCTTTACGGAAATGGAAACGAAGAACTGCACTCCCACAGTGGAAGAGCTGATTATGGAATATGTGAAAGATAAACTGCCAGTAGCAAAGACGCAGGAAATCGGACATGCGAAAAACGTGAAGGCAGCGCGCATCGGCACAGAAATCTGCATCCAGTAGAGCAGTATAGGTAAAAAATACACATTGCATGACATGCCATGGTACTGTTTTGTGGATAACGGGAGGTTATATTTTGAGTAAGGTGGATAAATATCTGATTTTTGTTTCAATTGTTCTAATTCTGCCTGTCAGCGCCTGTGGACAGAGCATAGGAAAAGATCAGTAAGAAAATAGAGGATCCGCAAAGTCCGGATCTGGAAGAACTTGGACTGTCTTCTGTATACATGACCTGGGATGAAAATGCATTTTATTTTTATCAGAACTTTGGTGAATCTGAAATTCCCCGGATTTTAAGGGTGGATATGAAAGATTGGTCTATTGACATTGTAGCAGAAGGAGAAGTACTGAGAGAAACAGAATACGGGAGAATTAATCAGGTAGATGACGAGTATTTCTATCATGGCGATCAGATGTATCCATTACAGCAGAAGAGCTAGCAAAGATGATTTCTATACAGAAAATACATACAGAAACAAAAAGTTAATTGGGCGGGACTTGACAAGTTCCGCCCAAAATGCTATTTTAAAATCAATTATACGACTGACGGAAGTGGAAGAAACCACAGGGAGTATAAGGGATGAGGAGCCGACCGTCTGGGCATGACATGCTTGGAGGTTAGCTTTTTTTATTTTAAAAATGAGCCTTCCGGCTCAGGCTTTCAGGAAAATAAGGAGGAGAACGCAATGGAAATGATTTCACTGGCACAGGAGCTGAGGGAGAATTCTTACCCTGGCAGAGGTATTATTCTCGGACGTTCAGAGGACGGAACCAGTGCTGTAGCTGCTTATTTTATCATGGGCAGAAGCGAGAACAGCAGAAACAGAATTTTTGTGGAAGATGGAGACGGAATCCGCACCCAGGCTTACGATCCCTCAAAGCTGACTGATCCCAGTCTGATTATCTACGCACCCGTCCGGGTACTGGGAAATAAGACCATTGTTACAAATGGTGATCAGACAGACACGATTTATGAAGGAATGGACAGACAGCTGACTTTTGAGCAGGCCCTGCGTTCCAGAGAATTTGAACCGGACGCTCCCAATTATACTCCCCGGATTTCCGGTATCATGCATGTGGAGGGCGGAAAATACAGTTATGCCCTTTCTATCTTAAAAAGCAATAACGGAGATCCATCCTCCTGCCTGCGCTTTACCTTCGCATATAATGAATGCGCTGCAGGTGAAGGTCATTTCATTCATACTTACAAATGTGACGGAAATCCGCTTCCAAGCTTTGAAGGAGAACCCAAGCTTGTAGCAATTCCGAATGATATGGAAAAGTTTACGAACATGCTCTGGAACAATCTGAACGAGGACAACAAAGTTTCCCTGTTTGTCCGCTATATTGATATTGCCACTGGTGTAACCCGCACAATCATTAAAAACAAAAATGGTCAGGAGGAGTAAAAGCAATGAAAGAACTTCAGCTTAAGTATGGATGCAATCCCAATCAGAAGCCTTCCAGAATCTATGTGGCAGATGGATCTGAACTGCCGATTACCGTTCTTTCCGGACGTCCCGGCTATATTAACTTTCTGGATGCATTTAACGGATGGCAGTTGGTAAAAGAACTGAAAGAGGCAACAGGGCTTCCGGCAGCCACTTCTTTTAAGCATGTATCTCCGGCAGGAGCAGCTGTAGGACTTCCCCTTGATGACACTCTGAAAAAGATTTACTGGGTAGATGATATGGGAGAGCTTTCTCCGCTGGCCTGCGCTTACGCGAGAGCAAGGGGAGCTGACAGAATGTCTTCTTTTGGCGATTTTATTGCCCTTTCCGATATCTGCGACAAAGATACCGCTTCTATTATTAAACGAGAGGTTTCTGACGGAGTCATCGCTCCGGGCTTTACAGACGAGGCGCTGGAAATTCTTAAACAGAAGAAAAAAGGAAATTATGTGGTAATTCAAATTGATGAGAATTACCGCCCCGCTCCTCTTGAGCACAAAGAAGTTTATGGTGTTACCTTTGAGCAGGGACGTCAGGAACTTGCGATTAATGATGAACTGATTTCCAATATTGTAACAGAAAATACAGAAATTCCGGAATCTGCAAAGCGTGATATGAAGGTAGCTCTGATTACTCTGAAATACACACAGTCAAACTCTGTATGCTTTGTAAAAGACGGACAGGCTATCGGCGTGGGCGCCGGTCAGCAGTCCAGAGTACACTGTACCCGTCTGGCCGGACAGAAAGCAGACAATTGGTTCCTGCGTCAGAGTCCGCAGGTTCTGGGTCTTCAGTTTGTAGATGGAATAGGACGTGCAGATCGTGATAATGCTATCGATGTATATATCGGAGCAGAATATATGGATGTTCTGGCTGACGGCGCATGGCAGAAAATTTTCAAAGTAAAACCGGAAGTTTTCACAGAAGCAGAAAAACGCGCCTGGCTGGATAAGATGGAAAATGTCACCTTGGGATCAGATGCTTTCTTCCCCTTCAGTGATAATATTGAACGTGCAAAGAAAAGCGGTGTAAAATATATCGCAGAGCCCGGCGGATCTGTTCGTGATGATCTGGTGATTGAAACATGTAATAAATATGGTATGGTGATGGCGTTTACAGGAATCCGTCTCTTCCATCACTAAATTTCAAAACGGAAAAGATACAGAAATGTAAACAGTGTTGTACGCAGAAACGGATGGCAGCAGGATTAACTGGTGTCATCCGTTTTGAAATATCAGGAGGACTGCTTATGCGGATTTTGTGTATTGGCGACAGTAACACCTGGGGTTATATTCCGGGAGTCGGACTGCGTCATGAAAAAAGATGGACACAGTTGCTTAGAGAAGCATTTCCGGATGATGAGATTATTGAAGAAGGCTTGTGCGGCCGTACAGTCATCTGTATGGAAGCCGGATGGAAAGAACTTTGCGGTATAGAGAGTCTGAAAGGAATTCTGCTGAGTCATGCCCCGATAGATCTGGTTATAATCATGCTTGGAACCAATGATTTAAAGACGGTATTTCATGCCAATGCCAGGTATATTTCGGATGGACTTGAGGAATATATTAAAGTCATAAAAAATCCTTATTTGTGGAAAAGGTTCCTGGTTCCTGAGATCCTGATTGTTTCTCCGGCGGAACTGAGTGAGTGTATTGTAGAAAAAGAAGGAACTGCAGGTAATTTTGATCGCTACAGTGTGGAGCAGTCCCGTCTGCTGGCTGCAGAAATTGAGAAAGTCTGTCGGGAATACCAGGCAGAGTTTCTGAATGCATCCGATTATGCGAAAGTATCAGAAACAGATGGAATTCATCTGGATTCAGAAAATCACAGAAGGCTTTCACAGGGGATAGCAGAGAAAATTAAAAAAATACAGTCAGAAAAAGAAAATTCTGTATGAAAAGTAGTTGACAAACAAAAAACCCTTTAGTATAATAACCTATGCGTCGCTGGTGACGTGAAAAAAGAATATCGTTTGGAAAACGAACTTCAGGAGAAATACTCAAGAGGCTGAAGAGGCGCCCCTGCTAAGGGTGTAGGTCGGGAATACCGGCGCGAGGGTTCAAATCCCTCTTTCTCCGTTTTCTTTTCAAAAGATATTTTTTTTACTCCAAAAAGTTGTTGACAAGCTGGTTGGAGAATGATATAATAAAACTCCACTGCGAGAGCAGATGGAAAGTTCTCGAAAGAGACGACAAAAACTTTGAAAAAAGTTAAAAAAGTTGTTGACAAGCGAGAATGAATGTGATAAGATATCAGAGTTGCGTCTGA
>CALWGE010000022.1 GCA_944378225.1 uncultured Merdimonas sp. | reverse complement strand
CGCTTCCTGTAGGCTTCCTGGTTCTCCCGGTTCTTCTCTCTTTTATAAGCGCGCCGCCGCATCTGGTTCACTGTCTTCCGGCGCTCCTTTTCCTCTTCAAAGCCTGGGCAGTTCTTTAAGTAGGCGGAAACACTCTGCCGGGAAACCCCGGTCTCCTCCGCCGTCTCCCCGATGCTTTTCCCCTCCAGGAAAAATAACTGGGAAGCTCGTTCCTTCCAATCCATCTCATCACCGCTTTACATTTTTGTCCTCGGAATTTTGGGCGCAGTGGGGCTTCTGCACCCCTTGTCCGGATCAGGCAGGGATTTCTGCCATTTAACCCGTTCAACCGCGTTCAATTTGCGTTCAACTTATTTTAAGGTTCCACCGTCCATATCCGGGGAAAATTCGAAATACGGGGCTTTTACGCGTTTACTGTGTCCGGCTCATCTCTTCCTCCGTCTGCTCTGCCAGAAGCAGCAGCTGGGACGCAATGTCCGGATAATTATCCCCAAGTTCCGTAAATACCTTTTCCTTCAGAAGATTCAGCGCCACATGCACCGCGCCGCTCTCCTTCCTGGCCTGGAGCTTCAGCTTCTCGTTGGACACCTGGGCCCTCTGGAGGCTTGCGATGGATTTTGCAATCTTCGCCCTTTCCTCCGGATCCATGTCGTCCTGCACCATGGCTTCCATGATAAGCTGGGAAGCCAGGAGATTGTTTGCCTCATGAAGCTCCGTAGAGGGCCGGTCCGCGTTATCTTCTGCCAGAAGCTTCGCGAACTCCTTTGCTACCCGGACCGATTCGAAGCGCTTCAGGAACTTCCGTCCATAACGCCCCACAGAGGAATAATGGATCTCCTGTCCCTGATCTTTCAGATAGTCTGAGATCTCTTCGTAGGTGTCTCCATTCAGCAGACGGTTCTCCACTTCGCTTCGAAGCTTTGGAGGCAGGCTGTCTATCTTTCCATGGCTCCTGTTCTGCTCTTCCATGCCTTACACCCCGATTCCCATGATATCCGGCCCGTTTCCATCAAGGTAATCCATACCGGCTGCCGTAATCATGTAGATGTCCCGGCTGATGCCAAGCCGTCTGTTTTCCGTATGCTCTTTCTTAAGAAGGCCTTTCTCCTTCAGATAGTAAAGCTCCTGCTCCATGCCGTCCGTGGAAAGCTCCAGCCTTTCTACTGTGGCCCGGAGCACCTTTTCACTGCAGCCCAACGGAGCTGCCTCCCTGCAGAGCTTTAAGATCTCGCCCCGCAGGATCTCACGCTCTGCCAGCTTTACCAGGTCACTCATCCAGCAGCACCCCCACATCCTCAACATCGCCTTCGGCCAGATTTACCCCGGCCGGCGTCAGCCAGATCATGGAATCCAGCCAGTTCTCCTTGTCAACGTCTACGTGAATATATTTCTTACCCTCTCCTCCGAGGTAATAGATGCACTTCTTTAAATCCGCCTCCGGAATCAGACCTCTGGACCGCAGCGCGTTCCTAAGCGCCGCAATCCGGATATCTGTTCCGTAGGTCATGTAAAGCTTTTCAATAACATCTCCCCGGAGGGCTTTTGCCTCTGAAACTGCCAGCGCGTCCATCATCCGCCTCCTTTGCGATCTGTAATCTTATCTTCCAGACTGTGCATCTGGTTCTTAAGCTCCTTGATATCCTGCTCATGCCGGGACTCCATCTTGGTGAGTGACTGTTCAATCTTTGCGATGGAATCCGTAATTTTATCCAGCGAGTTCAGCATCCGGTCCTGGTTGGCCATCAGAATACTCTCCCGCTTTTCCGCTTCCTTCCGGATCAGGTTTTCCCGCTTTTCCGCCTCCTGCCGGATCAGCTCCTCGCGCCTGGCGCTCTCCGCCAGCAGCGTGTCCTCCCGTTCCCGGATTGCCTTCTGCGCATCCGCGTTTGATTTCTTGACACGGGAATCGTCATCCTTGGTCCGCTGGATAAAAAATACAATAAAGATAATCAGTAGAACCGGCGTAATCCCGATATCAACCACGTTCTTTACTACCTCTGTGACGGTAAGTCCGTCCATCCCTCATCCCCCTCTTTGCTCCTTTATCCTGCTTTATGCTCCGCCCTCCGGAAGTCCGGGCTGGTCTTTCATCTCCAGATACTTTCCAGACTCCAGGAGCTTATATTTGTCCTTCACCTCCGGAAGCACCTCTTCAATCTTGTTCCGGATAAGGGTCTCTACATTTCCCACACAGCCCTCCAGCGCCTTCACCACTTCCGGAGAGAGCTGGGCCACAATTTCCTGATATGCTTCCTCTGATAAACCCGTAAGCTCCGTATAGACCTTCTCCCCGCTCTTGACCGCTTTCCGGATCGTGGACGCCTTCGTGGTCTCAATCTGGCTCACCGTGGTTCTGGCTATACCATCCAGCACCTGAATCGCCATCTCATAAGCTACAGAAAGCGCCTTGTTTCCAGCTTCTTCCGCCTCTGCTTTCTTTCTCTTTAAGAACGCTCCCAGAAGGGAAAGAACCCGCATCAGAACCAGAAACAGAAAAGTAACCGCAAGGGCTGCCGCCGCATTCAGTAAAAGTTCCCTGAACATTCAAAAACCTCCCAATCTTCATAAAATTTCCTTTGAACCAAAAAAAACAGGCATCGTCCGGAATTTCTTCCTTCCAATGCCTATTTTAATGGAATGCCTCTCCAAAGTCATTTGTACGTTACAATCTTTTCTGGAATCATTCAGAGCGGAGCCAGTCTGCGATTGACAACTGTCCGGGGATGCTCGGGCGCCGCCTTTCTCTGGCCCGGTCACGGAGCTGCTCCCGGATCACGTTATAGACAGTTGATTCAGATACACCATACTTTGCAGCCAAAGCCCTCACATTCGCTCCGTTGTACTCTTCGCGGATCAGCCGGTAGACCCGAAGCTTTACCACTTCTTTCGCCTGGGGGATGCTCGGAGCTGTGCCGCCGAAGCTTCGGACCAGCTTCCGGAAGTTTTCCAGTCCTATGCACTCCGCGATCTCCCGGTGCTGCTCCTGCAGGTCCTCCAGCGTTATCTCATCCAGCATTTCCTCTGCTGTCATTTTCTCACACCTCCCGGCTTTTTGCAATCGGATTTTCAGTTACACACTGCGCGGCTCTCCAGCATATGCTTTAATCCCTCGATGACCTTCGAGGCGGTCGTTCTGGTAAGCCACCGGTAATGATCCAGCCCGTACCGCTTCGAGAGGAAGCCGTTCAGGCGGTCCTTATCAAGGCTCCCGTCCTCCTTCTGCCATCCGAGCTCCTTTGCCAGTGCTTCTATGTAGCGCATCTGCTTCGCTGACGCATGATCCCCGGGTTTATGGCTCCTCCCCTCCAGGCTGTCTATGACCCTGACTGCCTCAGAAACCGTCAGATCCCGCAAGCTCTCCTTCCCGGTCAGAGTCCTCACATGGATATGAAGCAGATCATTGTCCATACCGCGCTCTCTGGCTGATACATGGATTTTACGCATCTGCGACGCCGTAATCGCTGCCATAAGTATCCGCCTCCTTTAAGTATCCTGCACGGTCTCCTTGTCTACTTCATACCAAAAGGCATCCTCTTTCTTCAGAGAAGCTCCGACGCCGATAATCTCCTTCTCATCATAGGTCTTTAAGATATCCTTATTTACTGTGACCTTCGTGTTCAGGCAGTCCATCATGCCTTTTTTCTTCAGGTTCTCAATGACTGTGTGAATGTTCTTCGGGAGCGTCACCTTCGTGGACATCCGAAAGCCTACGGTTCCGAAAGCCAGCTTCCGGCTCTTCCCCTTCATTTCCCCCTTGTGTTCCGATACATACTGCTGGATCATCAGCTCATTGAGCTTCACCACCTCTTCATGGGCCTTGACCTTCTCTTTAGCCTCATCTTTCAGCCCGGTGATGGCCGCGTTCAGGTCAGTTTCTATCAGCTGGATCTCCAGCTGGGCGTCCCCGATAGCCTTCAGGGCGCTGTTGACCTCATCCCAGGAGGAGAGCGCCTGCTCTGTAATCCGTTTCCGTGCCATTTCAATTCTCCTTTCTTCGATTTGTCCCACTCTGCATTCCCACCGGCTTGTGACGGTCCCCCTGGCTGCATTAGGACGGGAGGCTTACGCCTCCGCTCTCCCGTTAGAATGGCCTTCCTGTTCCTTCCGGCTCCCGATTTCGGCACCTTCCTGACGGTAAACCGGCCGTCCGTCTGTATCCCGTCCCAGGAATCGGTTCATAAATCCCGGCACCTGCAGGTCCGCAAAGCCTCTCTTAACAGGAGCTCGTCCGCAATACACGTTTCCGACGTTCACCCTGTAACGCTGCGTCACCGCATAAGCCAGGTCGTTAATAAGTCCCGCACAGGCCTCCTCATCCGGTCCTTCCAGTAAAATCTCCACCTTCTGCATACCCATGTCCTCCTATTTGTTAATCAGCTGCCGCTCCAGCTCTTTGAAATCATAATCGCGCTGATTGAAATTCATAAATTTATTGTTCGGGGGCTGCCTCACTGGCTTTCCCTCTTTTTTCTGCCTCTGCAGGTTCCGCATGATACCGATGGTATAGTTTTCCTTCCGGTCCGGGTACCGGGCTACATGAATCCGGAGAGCCTCCTCCACCACTTCCGGATCAAAGGTCTCCCAGCTCTTCTCCACCCGCTCTATGACGGAGGAGGCGATACGTCCGGATGTCCTTGTGCGCCGGATCACCCTCCAATAATTTTCCCGAAGCTCCTCGTTCACTGATCTCTCACCTCCCGATGTTCATTTCCTTCATCATCCGCGCCAGCGTTCCCGCGTTCACATCTCCGTCAAAGACAGCGGCCGTATTCACGAACACGTTGACTGCTCCTCTGAGGCCGTAGTTCGTATGGCAGATCTGGTACAGGATGGACAGCGCATCCTCTTTCAGGTCCATACCGCCAAACACCTTCCCCACGTCCTCTTTAGTGATATCATGAACGGAAACCGGGGCCCGCATCCCGATACGGGAGAACAGCTGGGCAAAATCCGCCTTGCCGCTGCCTTTCAGCTTGGTGTACACCTCTTCGTTACCAACCAGACACACGCCGATACCCGCTTCATCCGCCAGGCACCGGATATGGTTCAGTGCCCGTACCGTCAGGTGCTGGGCCTCATCAATCACAATCACCCGGCCGGAGCCTTTTAAGCGGTTCACAATCTCCGCTGTAATCTTCCGGGCCACCCGTTCCCTCACACCAAGCGCATCCGCCAACAACTCATTGACGCCAGTGATAGATGCATATGTAGGAGAGATCGTGATCCCAATCGCCAGACTGTTCTGAGCCAGGTAATGCCTGCAGGCCTGGGTCTTTCCAATTCCGGCGTCTCCATAGGCTACCGAGATTTTCCCGCGCACATGACTGTATTTAATGGCGTTTTCAACAACCTTTGAAATGCTGGTCTGCACGTAGGGCGGGTCCTGCAGGGAAGAGTTCTTCCTGTCCTGGAGCTCTGCCAGGTTCTCAATCTTTGGGATAATCGTATGAGGCGTCTTATAGCTCCCGGACAGGAATCCGGATAAGGCTCCTGATGAGATTCCCAGCTCCTGAGCCACCGCCGCCTGGCTCTTTCCGGACTGCTCCTGATAGTGCTTGATATATTCAATCGCTTCTTCCATGCTCATTTCTCTTTTTTTATCTTCCATAATGAATTAATTCTCCTTTCCTGCCGCCCAGTTTTCAATGGCATTCGTCCAGTCAATCGGTTCTGCGCCTGCTGCCATAGCCAGGCTTTCATTCTGGTCTGCAGCATCAATCTTCCGAATCGGGGTGATAACCTTTGGATTCAGCAGCTCCGGCATCTCCAGATTCCGCTCCGCCTCTGCCAGAACCAGGGCCAGGGCGTCCTCACCCTTCAGCTGCTGGTCTTTCTTGTATGCCTTAATGGTCCGCTCAAGCCGTCTCTGCTCGCTCATCCGCGCCGCCACCTCTTCCTTGGTGGCAAAGTAGCTGACTGCCGGAACCTGCTGGGCGGTACCCAGAAAGCGGTCCCGCTCATCGTAAACACGGATTTCGCTTAAGTCATCCGGATTGTAGCGGTAATATACCTTTTCTTCCAGGTGGCTGCGCCACAGCTCCTCAGACCAGTAAGTAATCTCCGTGCCATAGAGCCGGAGCGTAAGGCCGTCCCTGCGGAACTTCACCATGCGGGAGTTCCGCATCATCATCAAGTTCAGTTCTTCCTTTGTTGCCGTCCGCAGCTCATACAGGTTTTCCTCGTAAACCTGGTTCCGGGTCTTTCCGCCCATGCCGACACCTTCACTTGCCTGATAGTTAAACCAACCTTCTATGTAGGTGTCCACGTATCGCTCAAAATCCGCGTAAGGCGTAAAGTTAGAAGCCTTCTTTGCCAGTTCCTTCAGCCGTTCGGGTCTCTCCGTGATACTGCCTCCCGTATAACCCTCAAAGAGCCGGGAGAACTCTTCCTTCACCTCGCGGAAAGTCCTTTCAATGATTTTTGTCCGGGCTCTGCGCACCATGGCAGTACGGAACTCAATCTGCAGATGATCCAAGATGGTCGGAATGTAGTGCCCGTCCTCCTTCCGGCTTCGTCTAAATCCCCGGCCACCAATATCATGGGTCAGGAACTCACGGCCGTTGTCCGACAGAATCCTCTTGGGAATGCCGTACCGCTCGATTCCACGCCGCAGCGCCTGCAGCGTCGCATCGGAGCAGGGCGCATCCGTCACGTACCAGCCCATCATCTTCCGGCTCCGGACATCCAGGAACGCTGTCAGGTATACACGGATAGGCTTCTTATGCTCACCGTCATCCACCATGATGTCAAAGGTATGGTTGTCGCATACCCAGATATCATTGGACTGAATATCGTCATAGCTTCTTTTGATGTACGGCTCGCATTGGTCCCTATAGGCTTTCTCTCCCAATCGGTAATATTTAAGCTTCGGCACGTCGATGCGGCTCTGGACCGCACGGCCGAAACTGCTGTCAGAGGCAAGGGGCAGCAGGCTCTCCTGCCCTTCGCTTTTCAGCTGAAGCTCCGTCAGCCGCATGCACTCACTGATGGATTTCTGGGATTCATCCAGGTAATAGTACTGGAAGATATCCCATACCATATCCGATATAGAATTTTTATGATTCTCGTGTTTCCCACGCCTGTCAATCAATGCTGTTTCCCCTCCTTCTTTCAGGGCCTTCTGCTTTCGGTACAGCATCCGGACAGTGAACTGGCGCTCCGGGTAAGTTGTCTGAAGGTAAATCACAAACTTCTCATCCAGCTCCGCTTTCTTTCCCGGGCTGTTCCGGTATTCCCGCCATTCCTCCAGAGTCCGTTTCCAGAAGGCGGATTCCTTCCGCTCCTCCGCGCTCAACTCTTCCAAAAACTTGGGAACAATCTGGGGCCTTTGGGGTTCTTCCTTGGCTACCTTTATGCCATGTATGCGGTTGTATTTCTTGATGATCTTGGGATCACAATCTGCCAGCAGAATCTTATAACTCAGACCGTTCCGGCCCCCTGAGCCAAACTGCTCCTCTGCCCTGAGTTTTCCTTCTTTTATTAATTTTCGGACATATCTTTCTGTGCATCCTCTCAGCTCTGCGTACTCGCTAACTGAAATATAATCCATAAACCATCATCTCCCGCTTGCTTTTTCCCGGCTTATCTGCTACTCTTAAGTTGTCAATTTAGCTGTGCCGGTTTCCTGCTGCCGCGGGGCCGGCTTTTTCTATCCCGTCTTCGCCATCCGTTCCTGGTCATAGCATTCCAGAACCCTGCGGAGTTCCTCCTTATGGCGGTTATTGCGCCCGACCATCACGTCTGATACCACCCGGTGGTTGATTCCGGCCATATCGGCCAGCTCCCGGTTGGTCAGGCCCCGCCTGGAAAGTTCCAGCTTCAGCCACAGCCCAAACTCCGTGTACTCGTTTTTACGCTTCATTCCATTCCCTCCTTTCCGGCGGTTCCCGCCACCGGGGAATTGCTTCCCCACGCTCAGGGCCTAAGGCCTGTTTAACGTCGCCCTGACGACGGCTCTCCCGTAGAGAGGTTACATGTCATAGATATCAGCTACGCGCTCCATCAGCTCTCCGACTGTGAAAGTCTGCTCCCCGGCCTCCCGCTTTTCCTGCTCGAACCTTACCCGCTCCATAGCAAGCCGGGCCGCCTTTGCTGCGCCTACCGCCTCTTTAGAGTAGCCTCCAGATCTGTCCCTGTGATACATCATTTCGCGGAGAGCCCAGCCAAGATACGGGAGCGGAGCCGGGCATTCCCAATCCAGAAACTGGTTCATGGTGTCCTCAATAAACTTTTTCCGGTTCAGCCTGGGCTTGTCCGGAGGAAGAATCCCTTCCTGCTGCAGCTTCTTTTTGAAAGCGGCTCTCGCACGGATTTCCTTCTGTGTCAACCTTTTTGCCATTTCTTCACCTGCTTCCTGACCTGCCGCCATTTTCTATATGCAGCAGGCCAGAATCTCCTGTCGCTACATTAACCTTATCGGGCAGCCTTATATCAAGTTAAATGAAATTTTTACAGCTCCTCGCCGCTCCATTCTTCATGGTTATAATCCGACTCTTTCGTGCAAAGGTCGTACTCTTCTTTTGAGATCATCCGGACCTTTTCCCTGGGAACCTTCATCATATCCGCCACGTTCTGCGCCTGCTTTTCTGCATAGCTTTCATGAATTTTCTGTTCAATGCCCTCAATTCCAAACCCATCAAGCCTAATCTCCGTGTATCCTCTGCTGCCTGGACCTCCATACATCTCCGCATCCGAAATCTCGAAGCATGCCGTTACTGAAATATACAGTAATTCCTTCATCTCTTTTATCCTCCTTCCCGCTATTCATATGATCCTGCTTCTCTGCCATGAACTGTTTCTTCAGGTTAAATTCAGCGGGTATATTCCTCCGCCAGTATTTCAAACAAAACTCTGTCATGCAGCTTTCCATCCTGCAGCCGCGAATACTGCCGCAGGTACCCGCATTCCCTTCCGCCATGCCGGCGGATGAAGCTACGGTATCCTCGAATTGCCGGGTTGTCAGCATAGCACCACCAGGAAATCCGATTCATGCCGTATACGGTAAACAGATCATCCAGCGCCTTGTAAAGATCCCTTCCGAATTCAAGATTCCCTTTATGGAAGCTGATGATCCCGAATTCACCCACTGACATAGCTATCCAGTCTACGGAATAGCAGATATACCCGATAACCTGATCCCGCTTATCCACAGACACGAAGCAGCGCTGTGAATAGTTGTCTTCTGGCAGGTCCGGGAGTGAATCCCAGGCCCCGCCGTTCCAGTACATATTTTCCGGCTGATACCACGCCTTCAGCATCTCTTTGCGGAGCTGCTCCGCATACAGCTGTGCCGGCTTTAACATTTTCTCACCCCCTATTTTGTGCTGAAATAATGATCTCCCACCTGTTTCCATGGGGTTCCGTAACTGCCATAGCCGCCTGCTGTGAAATAATACAGCTCCGGCCAGGAACGCTCCTCAAGCTCTATCCGGACAGCCAGGTAAGTTTCCTCTGACGGCTCCCAGACCCGCGCCATTCCTCCATCCCAATAGGACGAAAAGGCATAGGGTTCTGTGATGACACCCTCTATGGTATCCGGCCAGGCCGGATCATCCACCCGGTTCAGGATGACGTCCACTACCATGCGCTTTCCGTCCAGCGACTGATTTCCAGCCTCCGCTTCCACACAGATAGCCAGAAGTTCCAGACTGTCATAGTACAGCTCTTCCTCCAGCTCCTCTTCTGTAGGCGTAAGGCTTTCCGGCTCCTCTACCCAGACCAGGCTTCCCGCATGAATCTGCGTTTCCTGCCGCTCCGGAACTATCACCCGGACTTCCGGAACCTGTGCCTGTACCCAGAAGATCAGGCTCAATCCGACACACAACCCCAGCGCAATCGCCGCCCACAGCATCACACTGATGAGCAGAACCAGCAGCCACTTGTTATTTCTCAGTCTCTTATTCAATTTTTCTCCTATCTTCTCGCGAGAATGGCGCAGGCGGGATTCGAACCCGCCTGCAGATGAAGCTGTTTCCTCATCTGTCCCCTCAGGATGCGCGCCTGCCTTCAATATTTTTATGTAATTTCTTCTATATTTCCTGCCCTCATAAGCACACAAAGCAGAGAAGCTTTAGCTGTTTTAACACCAGACATTCCATAAGTCGTGTGATAAACAATGTCAGAGACAACATGGTCAACTGTAAGCCCCCTCAATACATAGTGCTTAATAAATCCGGAAAGAATCTCATCACCCTGCAGATTTCCATGAGCCAGATCAAAGAGCCATACCTTCATTTCTTCTGTGTCTCTCGGAGCAGCTTTATATTGCTCCGCCTGTTCCAGGATTTTGTCGAGCCAGGAGCCCTCTTCACGAATCTGTGCCGCCTGAGCCGTTTCCGGGAAAATATCGTGAAGCCCCATCGTCATACCCCCTTACAAAACATACATTCTCGTTGTTTCAATGTAGAATTTCATGTAAAATGATATTGTTTCAACGGATATATCCGTATTTATAATAATCGTATTTTTTACGATTGTCAATATATTATTGTAATTTCTACGATTTTATGGAGGTGTTTATGCTGAGTAGTGGAGATTTTTTAAAAGAAGTTATTGCTAACATTGATAGAATACGTGAAAAAAACGGGATGAACGCTAAAGAGTTTGCGCTAAAAATAGGTAAACGCCCTGGAATTTTAACTGATTGGAGAACCGGAAGATCATCTCCGTCATTGGATACGATATTTCATATTTGCGAACTATTCGATTGTACTTTTTACGATATATTTCCACGCACATCTTTTTCTTCGGCACGCTCAAATGATAACAATGACACTTTTTCCGAGCGTACTTTGCTAAAATTCTATAATGGAATGAGCGCATCTGATCGAGAAGAGCTATTGCTCATCGCAGAAATAAAGTATAATAAAGGAAAAGAAAATATAGAAAAGTTATCCCCTTCTGGAGGGAATGAAAAGCTTGCTTAAAGCCTTCAATAATATTTCAATTTACCTTCAACCAACAGCAAAATCACCGATTTTTGCTTTTATTTTTATGTCTGTTGCGGATTAATCCGTAAATGAGAATTACTGCGGAACTAATTTAGTCTGTATTAACATAGGAAAGTTTGCAAACGCATCTAATTTAAGAAGTAGTTCCGCAATATTTGAAAACCTTCTAAAAACCCTGTATTTAAGCCATTTCTGATTGCGGAACTATTCTATCACGTTTTCCTATTTAGTTCCGCAATATTGCAAGCAACAGTTGAAGCACTGTTTAACAGATCTTCAAATAACGTTTAAATATCCCGTAAATACAAGGATTTTTTACCCTTCAAAAGTTGAAGGCTTTTGAACGCTGAATTTTCATACGTCCAAAAGCCTCTTTTCATACCTCATTTTATTCGTCACCAAGAATGTCAATTTTTAAAAATAGAAGCTGAAAGATCCTTTATTTCCGGGATTTTTCAGCTTTTTTCAGGTTTTTTCACTTTTTTGTTTTTTGACATTCTTACTGAAGAATTACAATAGTATCCGGTAGCATCATTCATGGTATAACCTGCTTCTTCCAGAAGCTCTTTTGCCTTCTCCGGGTTATACTCATACTTGGTTACATCCGGATTATGGGACCAGTGGTTATCCGGGAAAATATCATCCGCCACTGTAGCTGTTTCACCATATACAGTGTCTACAATAGTCTGCTTGTCCAGAGCATAGGCCAGAGCCTGACGTACGCGCAGATCACTCAGAGCCGGATCCAGTTGATTCAGTCCGATGTAATATACGCTCATCATCTCGTAATTATATACGCCTACACCGTCAACTGCTTCTACATTCTCAATCTCTGAAGAAGGAAGATTGTAAAGCACATCGATTTCTCCATTCAGAAGAGCGGCTACCAGAGTCGTGTCTGCTCCAAACTGAACTACTACGTTATCGATAGAGGGCTGAGTGCCGAAGTAATCCTCATTCTTTTCAAGAGAAATATACTGTCCTGCTTCCCACTTAACGAACTTGTATTTTCCGGTTCCGATAGGAGCGCGGTTGAAATCATCATTACCCCAGTCTGCCGGGCTTTCTCCGGCAAGAATATGCTCCGGAAGCATCGCCACATACATGTTGGAAAGGAAAGCTGCGTTGGGAGATTCCAGTGTAATCTCTACTGTATAGTCGTCAATTTTTTTGATGCCTTCTACACTGTCTGCATTCCCTGCCTGGTAGTCAGCAGCTCCTACGATGGACATTACACGTCCCTCATTTCCTCCGGTATATTCCGGAGATGCAAGAGAGGTCAGGGTAAATACCACATCATCCGCATTGAAATCTTCTCCGTCATGCCATTTTACACCTTCATTCAGATGGAAGGTGTATACAGTGCCATCTTCGGAAATATCCCAGCTCTTCGCCAGATCTCCCACATAATTCAGATTCTCATCCGGAATTACCAGGAAATCAAAAATAAGGCACTGAACGTTGCTGTCCGGGGTACGGGGCTGAATCATAGGATTCAGGTTTGCCACCTCAGAAGACTGGCCGATAACAATGCTGCTCCCCTTGTCTTCGCCGCCTCCGCCGCAGCCTGTAAGAGTAACCATCAAAGCCGCAAGCAGAAGAGCCAGGGGTTTCATAAGTCTCTTCATAACATGTTCCTCCTGTTAATACAATAACACTTTCGTCCGTTAAAGTGCAAAATTTAAAAAAAACGGCAGATTCTCGTCTGCCCCATCGCACCTTAATCGTTGTGTTTATTATATACACACTCTTCTGCTTTGTCAATTATTTTTTAACTATTCAATTTTTTTAGTATTTCAAAAAATTTTTCCAGACAGCCAGGACATGACACTCTGCGGAAGCACTGAAGCTATAAGACGGACAACCTTTATGGAAAAGCCATATACAGACACAGCCTTTCCTTTTGAGGCATCCTGAAGCGCTTTGTGCACTACCCGTTCCGGCTCCGCCAGAAACATCTTCTTAACAGGGCTGATCTGAATCCCTCCATTTTCAAAAAAAGCAGTTTTTACCGGTCCGGGGCAGACAGCTGTAATATAAATTTCCCGGGCACGCAGTTCTTCTCTGAGAGCCCGGGAAAATGATAAGACGCAAGCCTTTGAAGCCGCATACACAGCAAAGCCAGGCTGAGGAGCAAAGGCCGATCCGGAAGCAACCTGAATAATCCGGCTTCCTCTGTTCATATATGGAAGAGAAAGCCTGGTAAGACAAAATAATGCCCGACAGTTGATATCGAGCATCTGAGAGATCTGCTCCGTTGTCTGCTGCTCTGTGCGCCCGCCATATCCTACGCCGGCAGCATTCACCAGAATCCTGATACATGGCTGTTCCTGTTCCAGTTTCTCAGAAAAAAGGCAGAAAGAAGCAGGGTCAGACAAATCAAGCGGTATAATCCGCAGTCTGACCGCGGGAAGCTCGTCCTGAAGTTTCTGAAGTTCCTCCATCCGCCTTGCTGTCACCCAGATTTCCCGGAGCAGCGGATACTTCTTTGCCAGCTGACGTACAAATTCACGTCCCAGTCCTGAGGAAGCTCCTGTTACAACTGCAATTCCTTTCCTCTCCTTTTTCATGAAAATACCTCCTGTTCTTTAATTCAGCAGATACCTGTCAATCACTTCCGCGCAGCCATCCTGATCACAGTCTGAGACAACCACATCTGCAAGCTCCTTCACTTTTGCAAGCGCATTGCCCATAGCGACAGAAAGACCTGCTGTCTCCAGAATGGTAAGATCATTTTCTGCATCTCCCACCGCGATTGTCTTTTCCAGCGGCAGATTCAGGTGTTCGCAGAGCTTTTTAAGCCCCGCCCCTTTATCGGCTCCTTCCGCAGAAAGTTCCAGGGAAGCATTTTCCGCATTTACCATAATTACCGGCAGACCGGCTTTTCTTATCCTCTCTTTGGTCCGTTCCCGTGATTCCAGATCTGTGTGATAGAAATTTACCTTTTCCACCGGAAACGGTGCGGAACAGTATGTCTCATACAAATCATCCCATGGCGTTACCACGCGCTCGTACATTGGCCGATATACCCCCATGCCATACCGCTCCATGTGATAAAACTGATCTGTCTGAACAATAGACTTTTCATCCAGCAGATGCATCATGGCCCCCTCTTTTTTGGCAAACTCCAGCAAGGTTTTTACCAGTTCCGCATCCAGAGGTTTCTTGTACAGTTCCGTCTGTTTCTGCACATCATAAACGAGGGCGCCGCTTGTACAGATAAAATACCGGATACCCGGCATGACTGCTGTATAGGCTGACAGTTCGGGACGGCAGCGTCCTGTGGAAAGGGCGATCAGTTTTCCTGCTTCTGCAGCCCGGCTTACTGCTTCCTGTGTGACCGGAGATACTTCTTTCCGGGAATTCAAAAGTGTTCCGTCCATATCAAAGGCTATCAGTTCATACTGACTCATGTTTTGTGCTTCCTCCTGTCACTTTTTCTGTGTTTTTTTCTTATGAATATTTCGAATGGTTTTTTTCTTTTTTTCTGCAGGTCTGGCAGTTGCTTTTGCTCCTGCGGCAGTATATCGGATTAAGGCCTTCGGCCCGGAGCCGATTAAATCGGTTCTGCCGCTCTTTTGCAGAGCCTCCAGAACCAGTTCTCTGTTCCTGGGATCCCGATACTGGATCAGAGCGCGCTGCATTGCTTTTTCATGAGGATTTTTGGGAACATAAACCGGTTTCCCGTTTCGGGGATCTATCCCTGTATAATACATGCAGGTGGAAAGCGTTGACGGTGTGGGATAAAAGTCCTGTACCTGCTCAGGCATATACCCGAGATCCCGGCAATACTCTGCCAGCTCAACAGCCTCTTTCAAAGTGGAGCCCGGATGAGAAGACATCAGATAGGGCACCAGATACTGTTTTTTCCCCAGCTTCTCATTCATGCTTTTATACTTTCTGCAGAAGGATTCGTATACGCTGCGCGAGGGTTTTCCCATATGGGACAATACCTGATCAGACACATGCTCCGGAGCAACCTTCAGCTGCCCGCTCACATGGTGTTCGCAAAGCTCACGGAAAAACAGGTCTGCCTCTGGATCTGCAAGTACATAATCAAATCGGATCCCTGAACGGATAAAAACTTTTTTTACACCGGGAAGGGCGCGCAGCCTGCGCAGAAGGCTGATATATTCTGTATGATCCGCCTTCAGGTTCGGACAGGGAGATGGAAACAGACACTGACGTTCCGGACAGGCGCCGTACTTCTCCTGCTTTTCGCAGGCCGGATGGCGAAAATCAGCTGTCGGCCCGCCTACATCATGAATATAGCCCTTGAATGCAGGATCTTTTATAATTTTTTTTGCTTCTTCCAGAAGCGATTCCTGGCTTCTGGCCTGGACAATTCTTCCCTGATGAAAGGTAAGAGCACAGAACGAACATGCTCCAAAACAGCCTCTGCAGCTGGTAAGACTGAACCGGACTTCTGAAAATGCCGGAACTTCTCCGTTCTTCAGGCAGGCAGGATGTACCGCTCTCTGATAAGGCAGCGCATAGACCTCATCCATTTCCTCCCGGGTCAAAGGCTTTGCGGGCGGATTCTGCACAATAAAGGTATGCGAGGAATATGGTTCTGCCAGGCGCCTGCCACGGACAGGATCTGCATTTTTCTGCTGGATGGAAAAACTCTTTGCATAGAGTTCTTTCTGCTCTTTCATACTCTCATAATCGGGCAGAAAAATTGCATCATAGATATCTTCCTTGCGGGAAGTTTTATATACCGTTCCGTTCACAAATGTCAGATCGCGGATGGAAATACCTGAAGCAAGCGCGTCTGCTATTTCTATAACAGAACGTTCTCCCATCCCATAGGAAATCAGATCTGCTCCGCTTTCCAGAAGCAGGGAGCGCCGGAAACTGTCTGACCAGTAATCGTAATGAGCCAGCCTGCGCAGACTGGCCTCAATACCGCCTAATATAATCGGTGTATTTCGATAAACACTCCGGATAAGACTGCTGTATACGATATCTGCCCGATCCGGTCTTTTTCCCATCACACCGCCTGGTGTATATGCATCCGTCTGCCTGCGTCTTTTCGATACAGAATAATGATTTACCATGGAATCCATATTGCCTGATGAGACTAAAAAGGCAAGTCTTGGTTCTCCATAGATTTTTATGCTTTCCGGATTCTTCCAGTCCGGCTGAGACAGCATTGCTACCGTATAACCATGGCTTTCCAGCACGCGTCCGATAATGGCCGGACCAAAGGATGGGTGATCCACATAGGCATCTCCGATAACATAGACAAAATCCGGCTGTGTGATTCCTCTCTGTTTCAGTTCTTCCGGTGTGGCAGGCAAAAATCCGCTGCTTGACATCTTCCGTTCTCCTTCCTGAGGTTCTCTTATGACCGGAACATCTTTTTCTCCATAAGCGTTCCGTTTTCTACTTCAGTTTCTGATAAGTTCCATTCAGCACCTGACTAAAATCATGAATATAATAGTCTGCAAGGCTGCAGACTATATTCCTTTGATCTTCTACGTGTCTGTCCTCCATGGCGCAGACACGGATTCCGGCGCGAATCGCAGCCTGAATACCCGCAGGTGTATCCTCAAAAACCAGACATTCCGCAGGTTCTGCTTCCAGATAGCGGGCCACCTTCAGATAAATATCCGGGGCCGGTTTTCCGGCTCCGGCTTCACAGGACGTCATGCTGAAATCTATATACCGGTCCAGCTCCAGGGAAACCATGACTGCATCCAGCAGTTCCCTGCTGTTGCTGGTAGCAATTCCGGTTCTGATCCCCCGCTCTTTCAAATATTTCAGAAATGGCAAGGCGCCAGGCTTCATGAGTACCTCATGCGCGTACTTTTCTTTTGCCATTTCAATCCATTCTGCCTGGATGCTTTCCAGACTCTGCTGCAGACCAAATCTCTTTTTAAAATAGACAGCCGTTTCGGAAAAACTCATGCCCTCGATTTCTTTCTGGAGCTCCGGAGGCAGCGTGCATCCATATCTATGAAGATATTCCACATCGATATCCTTCCACATCCACATGGAATCTACCAGTGTCCCGTCCAGATCAAAAAGAACGGCTTTGACTCCTTTCAGCATCCTGTTTCCTCCTTCAGTGCTTTTATCTCTTCTTCCTTTAAAGGCCTGCATTCTCCCGGCTTCAGATTTTTATCAAGCTTCAGGCTGCCCATAGAGAGACGGCAAAGATATACCACCTCACAGCCTACAGCCTCAAACATTCGTTTTATCTGATGAAAACGTCCTTCCCGGATAGTGATCCTGATTCGGGTCGTTTCATCCTGTGTCCGGGGCTCCCTTTGGATTTCCAATACAGCAGGCAGCGTTTTCTTTTCATCACCGATATCAAGTCCTTCTGCAAAAAGCTTTACATGTTCCTCTGTAACTTTGCCTCGAATTTCTGCTTCATAGACTTTATCCACGTGACGTCTGGGTGACAGCAGGAAATGAGCCAGTTTTCCGTCATTAGTCAGCAGAAGCAGTCCTTCTGTATCTCTGTCAAGCCTTCCTACAGGGAACAGATCCCGTCGTGCTTCCCGTGGCAGCAGGTCCGTTACTGTCTGAAATCTGGAATCCTCTGTGGCAGATACACATCCGGCCGGCTTGCAGAGCATCCAGTACTCCAGAGCTGAAACGCTCAGAGTCTGTCCTGACACCGCCACTGTGTCTGCCTCTTCGATTTTTATTTCCGGCTTGCAAACCGTCTTCCCATTCACTGTTACTGCTCCGCTTTTTAAAAGCTTTTTCACCTGGGAACGGGTGCCCAGTCCGGCCTCGCACAGATATTTATCCAGACGCATCTTACCACCTCCAGCCGGGATAATACTTGTTTTTCAGCCTCCCGTCAGCCAGCTTCCCCCATCCCAGCGGGAAGCCGTCCACACAGACCAGAGTCCAGCCTTTTTCTTCTGAATCTGCAATATCTTCCACCTCCAGGCTTTCACCTTTCAGATAACGGAGCGCTCTTTCATCCTCTGCCGGAAAATCAAGTACTCTTTTGACTTCTTCTTTCTTAAGGAACATGGCAAGGGCCTGTGACGGCTCAAAATGTTTTCCTTTTATTTCTCCCAGATAAAGGCCTGTCCGAAGAAAGCGCAGACCACGAATATTTTCTGCTGCCAGCTCTTCAGGCAGATGATAGAGCCTTCCATCATGGAAACTTATTCGTCTCTCATCCAGAGACATCTTCAGAAGAGACGTAAATTCCCGGAAACTTTCCGGAAGATTTCCTCCTGCCATAGAGTTCTGTCTTCCTGATTTTCCTTTTTTTCTGCAGGGCGTTTTCTCTTCCTGTACTTTCTCTCCTTTTTGCAGCAAAGCAGCAAAATGACCTTCACCTTCTATGCGGTGCGGATATAAGCGGACTGCCAGACGAAGTCCCTTTTCCTCTTCTTCTGTAAGTCCTTCTCCTTTAACTTCCGAGGATATCAGTTCCGGCCTTCCGGGAGCAAAACCATATTCAGAAACCGCCTCCGGCAACGCCAGAGGCAGCATGCGAAATCCGTATTCTGAACGAAGAAGCGTCAGCAGGGTTTCTTCGTTCTCTTTTACAGAGAAGGTGCATGTAGAATACAAAAGCAGGCCGCCCGGACGAAGCAGCCTTGCCGCCTGCAATACAATTTCTTTCTGAATCTGCCTGTAATAATCCGGTCCTTTTTCTTCCCAGTCCCGCATCATGGATGGTTCTTTTCGGAACATTCCTTCTCCGGAGCAGGGGGCGTCTATCAGAATCTTGTCAAAAAATCCCTCGAACCAGGTATTGAGTTTTTCCGGACTTTCACTGGTTACCAGAATATTTCCTGCGCCAAACAGTTCCAGGTTTTTGAGTAATGCCTTTGCCCTGGAATTACTGAGATCGTTCGCCACCAGAAGTCCCGTTCCCTCAAGCCTGGCTGCCAGCTCTGTAGCTTTGCCGCCTGGCGCCGCACAGAGATCCAGTACCCGGTCTCCCTTTTCAACAGGAAGCGCTGCTGCCGGAGTCATAGCACTGGGCTCCTGAAGGTAATAAAGTCCTGCCGCATAATAAGGATGACGGGAGGCTTTTTCCTCCCCCTCCAGATAAAATCCTTTCCCGGTCCATGGAACAGGGCGAAGCGCAAAGGAACTCTTCCTTGAAAATTCCATGGGACTTATTTTCATTGTGTTAACGCGAAGTCCGCGAAAACATGTATTTTCTTTTTCAAAGCTTTGAAGCCAGGAGGAGTACTCTTCCCCCAGCAGACTTTTCATCTCTTTCTCAAACTGTACTGGTAATTCCATCAGTCCTCCATATCCATGGCCAGCGTCTGCGCCCGATATCCTTCAGCAATCATGTCAAGCTGCTTATCGAAACGTTCCAGCTGATCAATGTCATTCATTGCGTAAACACGGTAAAATTCATCCTGAATCTTCAGAATCTCACGCTTATTCGCCACCTTGTAAAGGTTCTGTATATTATTCAGAATATCTGCCACAATATTGGCCTGAATCTGGAAAGATATCTGTGCATCCATAATCTCACTCCGAACACTTGACATCTCATTATCCAGAACGATAATCGCGTCTGCCGCATTCAGAAGCCGTTCTTTGATATGATCCGGTATATTCCGTTTGTATTTATACTGCAGTGAATGCTCCACTGTTGCCCAGAAATTCATAGCCATGGTACGGATCTGAATTTCCACCTGGAGCTTTTTGGGGCCGTCCAGAGTGTCCACCGTATAGTAGATAATCATATGATAACTGCGGTAGCCGCTGCTTTTCATCTGCCGGATATAATCCCTCTCCTGCCGGATTTCCATATCCTTGCGGTTTCGAATCAGCTCCACAACCCGATCGATATCTTCCACAAACTGACAGATAATACGAACACCTGCCAGATCATAGATTTTTTCTTCGATATCTTCCATCGCAATCTTTTTTTTCTGGCACTTTTCCAGAATACTGGAAATCGTTTTTACACGCCCCTCTACCTGTTCAATGGGAGAATATAACCCCCGGTCCCGATGTTCTTTAATCAGGTGATTAAATTTTGTCATAATCTCCTTGACTGCCAGTTCATAGGGATTCAAAATTTCCCGCCAAAGTTGTATTTCCATAAAACCTCTCCTTTTTGCCTTCGCATAAGCCATCCTTTTATGAAAAGGACCATTTCAGCTTATATTGCTCCAGGTATTTCAGGAACCAGTAGGGATTCACTGCCAGCTCCGGTATTTCTTCGTTCCTCACATAAATCCCCACATGCAGGTGCACAGGAAACTGCCCCGTGGTTCCCTCCTCTTTTCCATATCCGGTATCACCCATATACCCAAGCAGCTGTCCTGCCTCTATGACATCTCCTTCCCGGAAGTCTTCCGCATAGGATGAGAGATGGGCGTAATAAAAATAGACATCATGAATACTTCGAATCCCAATTCTCCATCCTCCTTTTTCCAGCCATCCGACTTTTTCCACAACGCCGTCTGTCATGCTGACGACCGGATAATAACCGCTTTTTTCTACAGACGGCATCAGATCGGTCCCTTCATGACCGTAAAGCCCTCCATATGTACGTTCAAAAAGCCAGCTGTTTTCAAAAGAAACTTCTGCTTCTTCATCTTCCGTGGATTCCGGTACGGGGAAATACTTCAGATCCTTCCAGATATTCTCATACAATTCATAATACCCCCGTGCCTGTTCCGAAAGCGAATCCTTATTTATCTCTTCTGTCTTCCGGATACTGCCTTCTGAAATCCAGGAAAGCTCCAGACAAATCAGAAGGCAGGCGCCTATCACCAGTAATCCAAGAGAAGCCGTAGAAAGCCGCATGAACACCTCTGCCAACGGCTGCTTTCAGCCGCCAAACTGTTCTCTGTCTGCTATTCTATGCCTGTCTGAGTTCTTTTAGAACCTCCAGAATAAATTCATAAACCCTTTGCGTAGAGGAAATACTCAGTCTTTCTCTGGGTGTATGCGCTCCGAGAAGTTCCGGACCGACGGACACACAGTCAAGACCTTCCAGCTTTCCACTGAAAAATCCGCACTCCAGTCCGGCATGAATTGCCCGAACCTGTGGTTCTCTGCCATACATTTTCTTATATACAGAAATCATTGTTTCCCGAAGAGGGGACTCCTGCCGGTATTCCCATCCCGGATAATCTCCTTTGCGTGTAAAGATTCCTCCAAGAAATTCTGTGATATGCCGCAGCCGGGCAGCCAGCTCCTCTTTCTCTGTCTCCACGGAACTGCGAATGCTGAATACCAGTACTGCCTCCTCTTCTCCGGTTCTCAGAATTCCCAGATTCAGCGAGGTCTGTACAAGCCCTGCAATAGCCGGACTGTTGCGCACCACGCCATTGGGCACATGATGCAGAAGGAACAGAAGCTTAGCCGCACTCTTTCTGCTTAAAACCCGGCCTTTTCCGGCGCCATGCTTTTCGAATCGTACTTCAGCCTCCGGCTCATTTACAGAATACTCTTTTTTATAGACAGCATCCATCTCTCTCAGCTTTTCTTCCAGTTTTTCTTCCTCTTCCTGCGCAACATAGAGAACTGCTTTGGTACTGCGGGGAACTGCATTGTCCATCAGTCCTCCTGATGTCTCTCCCAGACGGAAGTCCACGGTCTCATCCAGCATGCAGAGAAGACGTCCCATCAGGATATTCGTATTTCCAGGCTCCTTATGAATATCTGAACCGGAATGCCCTCCTTTGAATCCGTCAACCCATACTGTATAACAGCTGCCCTCTGTCTCCTCCCAGACAACGGGAAGACTTAAATCGCACTCTGCTCCGCCGGCACAGCTCACAGTAAAAATTCCTTCCTCCTCGGAATCGATATTGATCATTCGTCTGCCTTTCAGGCGGGAAGCATCAAGGGCTTCCGCTCCATAAAGACCAGTTTCCTCTTCCGTTGTAAATACACATTCCAGACGAGGATGCAGCAGCTCGTCGTCATCCAGAATTGCAAGCATCATCGCAACGGCAACCCCGTCATCTCCGCCCAGAGTCGTCCCCTCAGCGCATACGAAATCTCCGTCTATCCGAACATCTATCCCTTCCCTGGAAAAATCTTTCAGGCAGTCTTCATCCTTTTCACACACCATATCCAGATGTCCCTGAAGAATTACTCCCGGCGCATTCTCATATCCTGCCGATGCGGCTTTTGTAATGATAACATTCCTGTTCTCATCCTGAAAGACCTCAAGTCCTCTCTCTTTTGCAAATTCCACGCAGTAGCGGCTGACTGCCTCTTCATTCCCTGAACCTCTCGGTATCGCACTGATTTCTTCAAAATACCAGAATACTTTTTCCGGTTTCAGTCCTTCCAGTTTTTTCATAATCTTCCTCCTCTTGTTCATATAGTAGTTCTATGAAAAATAAAATCGTATCAGATAATGCCAAAAAAGCCGGTCTTATTTTTGTACCGGCCCTGCTTCTGCTTTTTCTGCTGACAGACCCGATCCGTGCTTCAGAAGCATCTGCTGCAGGCCTGCTGCTCTGGTTCCATACCCTGGTCCCTGTGCTTCTGCCCTTTTTTATTCTGTCTTCTCTTTTAATTGCAGCGGACGGAGTTTCATCAATAACACGTTTCCTCTATCCGCTCCTGCACCGCATCTTCGGCTGCTCCCGGGATGGCTGCTTTTGTCTGGCCGCCGGCTTTCTCTGTGGTTTTCCCACAGGAGCCAAAATCACAGGAGAGCTTGTGCGCACACATCGCATCTCGCTGGAAGAAGGCAATTATCTGCTGGGTTTCTGCAATAATATAAGCCCTGCTTTTCTCATCGGCTTCTGTATGACTAAAAATCTTGAACGACCGGATCTTATCGGTCCCGCTCTGCTGCTTTCCTTCGGAACACCGGTCCTCTACGGTCTTCTGACACGACAGGGGCGTTCCTTTTCCTCCCTGCCGGCAGAAAAAAAGACATCCGGATCTCAAATCACCTTCAAAATCGCAGATGCCTGTATCATGAACGGTCTGGAAAGCATTCTGAAGCTTGGCTGCTATATCATCCTCTTTTCCATGCTGGCAGGACTTCTCAAGGCCTTTCCCTGTCCTTTCGATATCCTTCTCTGTGCATTCGTGGGGATTCTGGAAATCACCAATGGGATCTCTCTCACTGCCTCCCTGCTTTCCGGTAAGGAGGCGTTTGCCATTATTCTGGGAATCGCTTCCCTGGGCGGTCTTTCCGGACTGTTCCAGACACAGAGCATGACAGAAGGCAGCGGTCTATCCCTTACTCTTTACTTCCGAGCAAAGCTCCTGACCGCTGCTTTTATCACTGTCTGCGCACTGATCGCAGGCGGTATACTCAAAGTCTGAGCAGTGTCTGCTTATTCTTCCAGATTTTTTACTTCTTCCTCTCCCAGCGCCGGAGCCAGTTCAGCCCGGTTGCTGGCCAGAATATCGCTGAAATTATTCAGGGAATTCATCATGGATTCATAACGGGCAGCATGTCCTTCCATCGTCTGTCGGATCAGATTCTGAAGATTGCCCAGCATATCATCCGTATATCTCATGGCCTGTGCGCGGAAATGATTGGCTTCCATGGTAGCCGCATCCAGACGCTTCTGTGCCTCTGCCTCAGCTGCCGCCATAATCTCATTCGCCTGCACATAGGCCTGCTGCATAATCTCGTGTTCATTTATCAATTCGGTCGTATGTATATTGGCCTCCTTGATAATTGCATCTGCTTTTGCCTGTGCATCGGCAAGAATTGCATCCCGGTTTGCAAGCACCTTCTGATAACGCTTAATCTCTTCAGGCGTCTTCATGCGAAGTTCCCTGAGCAATTCCTCTATCTCCTCTTTATTCACAATAATGTTTGTCTTCGATAATGTCTGCGGCTTGCAGCCATCGATGTATTCCTCAATCTCCTCGATGATCTGTTCAATCTTGCTGCTCATGCCCGTTCTCCTTTCCCTGCTCATTCCTGCTTTTCCGTAAAATCCCGGCGGCGCAGGTTCTATACACCGTAAAGCTCATGCATTCTCTCCCGGATCTTCTCTTTTACGTATGGCGGTACAAAAGCCGATATATCGCCTCCAAAGGCAGCCACTTCCTTGACTGTGGTGGAGCTTAGATAAGCATATTCCAGACTGGTCGTCAGAAACAGCGTATCCAGATCCGGACTCATGATCCGGTTGGTCTGGGCCATCTGCAGTTCATAGTCAAAATCTGTGATAGCCCGCAGGCCCCTGACAATAATATGAGCCTCGCACTCTTTTGCAAATTCCACAAGAAGCCCTGTGAAGGAACGAATTTTTATATTCGGGTAATCCTTCGTCACTTCTTTTAACATATTAACACGTTCTTCCACAGAAAACAACGGAGATTTTGCCCGGTTGTGCAAAACTCCAACCACCAGTTCGTCCACAATTCTGGACGCACGTACAATTACATCCAGATGTCCATTGGTCACCGGATCGAAACTTCCTGCATATATCGCTCTAATCATTCGTCTCCCTCATGCGCTCTATAAAAAGATGCCTGTTTGTCTTATATCGTTTTTCTTTTCTTATCGTAAATCCATAGCCGGCAATCCAGCTGACGTCTTCCTTCAGATCTGTCTCCAGAATAATGGTTGTATATTCATCAGCCAGAGAAGAATCCTTCAGATAGGCAACTACCTCTTTCTCCATTCCTTTTCCATAGGGCGGATCCAGAAAAATCAGATCAAAAGGAGCTTCTCCTTCCAGTACGCGCAGCGCACCTAAAGCATCCATAAAAAAGACTCTCGAACGCTCCTCCAGCTTCGTGAAAGCCAGATTTTCCAGCACGCATTCATACGCCTTTTTATTGTTTTCCGCAAAAGCTGCGTATTCCGCGCCGCGGCTTAAGGCTTCTATACCGATAGCTCCACTTCCGGCAAAAAGATCGAGAAACCGGCTCCCCGGTATCTCTGACTGCAGCATATTAAACAAGGTTTCCTTAATTCTGTCTGTGGTAGGCCGGGTATCCATTCCTTCTATGCATCGAAGCGGCATGCTCCGGGCCGTTCCTGCGATCACTCTCATCCTGTTGTCTACCCCCTTGTCTGTCCGGTTCCGCGTATTTCGTATTTATAAGATGTCAGAGCTTCCAGGCCCATGGGACCTCTTGCATGGAGCTTCTGGGTACTGATTCCTATCTCTGCGCCAAAGCCAAATTCAAATCCATCTGTAAAACGCGTGGAGGCGTTTACATAGACAGCTGCCGCGTCTACCTCGCGCAGAAATTTCTCAGCATGTTCCTGATTTTCTGTAATGATCGCTTCGGAATGCCCTGTGTTGTACCGGTTGATATGCCCAATCGCCTCTTCCGTTGTATCCACAGTTTTTACGGAAAGAATATAATCGAGATATTCTGTTCCCCAGTCTTCCTCTGAAGCCTCTGTCATAGACGGCACTGCTTCCCTGGCTGCTTCATCTCCGCGAAGTTCCACTTTCTTTTCCGAAAGCCGCTGTGCCAGCAGAGGCAGGAAGGCGTCTTTGATTTTCCGGTTCACCACCAGTGACTCACAGGCATTGCAGACGCCAATGCGCTGGGTTTTCGCATTGTATACAATATTCACAGCCATCTCAAGGTCTGCATCTTCATCCACATAGATGTGGCAGTTTCCGGAGCCAGTCTCAATAACAGGAATCGTACTGTTATTTACAACCGTGGCAATCAGCCCTGCACTTCCTCTCGGAATTAACACATCTATGTACTGATTCAGTTTCATAAAAGCTGCCGCTGTCTCACGACTGGTATCTTCCAGAAGCTGAATGGCATAAGCAGGACAGCCGCAGCTCTCCAGCGCCTTCTGAAGAACTTCCACAATCGCTTTGTTGGAATGTACCGCGTCACTTCCTCCACGCAGTACGACCGGATTCCCTGTTTTAAAACAGAGGCCAAAAGCATCTGCAGTCACATTGGGACGCGCTTCGTAAATAATACCGATAACACCGAGCGGAACACGCACTCTTTTGATATTCAGACCATTCTCCGGTGTCCATTCTGATATAATCTCGCCTACAGGATCTGAAAGCGCTGCAATCTGACGAAGTCCTTCCGCCATTCCTTCGATCCGCTCCGGCGTCAGCTTCAGACGATCCAGAAGGCCTTCTTTCATCCCGCGTTTTTTTCCATTCTCCATGTCCAGATCATTCGCCTTCAGAATAAAAGCCGTATCCTGAATCAGATATTCTGCTGCGCACAGAAGCACTTGATCCTTATGCTTTCTGTCCATTACCCGAAGCACCGGCTCCGCTTCTTTCGCTCTCTGTCCAATCTGCTCCAGCGTCATACGTCGTGCCCTCCTGTTCCCGCGCAGAAAACAGACATTCTGCGCGCCGTATTATTATCTTTATTCCTGACGGCAGGAAATCACCCGTTTCTCCGTCACAATCTTCCCGGGCCGAATATCAAATTCCTCGAAAGGAACTTCCCTCATTACCTGAAATTCAAAAGCCAGAGCCGCTGTTGCAAGTCCCGGATGTAACTCCAGATAACGATCATAGAATCCTCCGCCATAGCCAATCCGGTGACACGCGTCATCAAAAGCCACACCCGGCATCAGCATCAGAGTTCCCGGCCTGTCTGCCGCATCGTCTGCAGGATTGATTTCATATGGCTCCCGGATACCAAAATACCCCTCCTCCAAATCTTTTTCCAGAGAGGTAATATAGAAAAATTTCATGTCCTGCCCGATTACTTTTGGGACTGCCGTACGTTTGCCATCTGCCCATGCCTGACGGATGATATCAGAGGTTTCTGTCTCATGCTTACAGTCCACATATAGCAAAAGTGTATCTGCCGACTGATATTCCGGAAGCTCCTTCACATGCTCCAGCACTTTCCGGCTCATGGCATGAATCTCTTCATCGGAATGAGCTGCGCGAAGTCTGCGAACTTCTCTGCGAAGTTCTTTTTTCTTCAGTTTTATCATCTGTTCTTCGTCATATCTGCTCATATCACTCATACTCAATTTCCGTCACTCTTTTTCTCTGTATCGTATTTTTCACCCAGATTGTATACACTTCCGTCCTTTTCCTGAATGTTAATATTATTCAGCTGACTTCTGAGGTTTGCACGAATCGCCTGTACATATTCCAGCCGCAGAAGCTTCTGTTCCTGTTTCTCAGCGTCTGTCAGACCTTCCGCCTTGGATCTGCGGTACAGTTCGTTAATGCGGGCAATCTTTTTTTCATCTATACTCATGTCTGTCTCCTTATTTTATCTCTGTCTGTGCAGACATATCCTTTCCATTCCAGTCCAGATAGGCAGCTGCCTGCTCGAATACATCCTTTGCATATTCATAACCATGGTTATAAAAACCTGTAAGTACTTCCTGATGATCTTCTGTATTTTTTATCACCGGGACCTGTGGGCGAATTACAAATACATGGCCTCTGCTCTCAAGATCCTCCAGAAGCTCCATCGTCTTATTATAGTAATACGCTCTGTATTTAATGGCCTTAACAAGATTCGGATATTTGGAATACATGATACGGGCCATTTTCAGTGTTTTCTTTGCCGGGAGTTTCCGGTATCCTTCCTGCCTGGTAAGAATCACGATGTTCTTTTTCACCCCGTCATGCAGAGCCTTCCGAATAGGAACGGAATCAGCTACTCCTCCATCCAGCATGGGAGTGCCATCCACCTGAACCATCCGCGACACAATCGGCAGACTGGAAGAGGCACGGCAAATCTGCATGAGACGCTGTCTGTCTTTGTTTTCACTGAGATAAGCCGCTTTTCCGGTCAGACAGTCTGTAGCTGTCAGAATGCATTTTGTCCCCGAAGAAAAATAGGTATCATAATCAAAGGGAATCAGCTTATTGGGAAATATATCAAAAATCAGATCCATATTGAAGAGACTGTGCGTTCTGATCAGAGAACGCAGTCCAATGTAACTTCCTGCTTCCAGAAAATCAATAGTACATATCTTCATACGTCCCGGCTGATGTGATGCATAGTTCACCGCATTGCAGGCTCCCGCCGAAACACCAATCACATAGGGCAGATACAACCCCTGTTCCATAAAATAATCCAGAACTCCTGCGGTGAACACGCCCCGTGTACCGCCGCCTTCCAGTATCATTCCTGCTTTACTCATGAAAATGCTCCTTCAGAAATTCACGCAGCTCCAGGGCATCATCTTCATTGGAACAGAAGAAGGTTCCGTAGGGCTGTCCATCCATAATCTTATGAATCACATCCATATTTCTTCCATTTGCGATAACCATATCAGCTCCTGCAGAAGTAGCAAGCTCTGCAGCCAGAAGCTTGGTAGCCATGCCGCCGGTTCCGACACTGCTTACCGCGTCTTTTCCCATTCCCATCAGCTCGCCATCCAGAGTGTCAACGAAGGGAACAAATTTGGCATTCGGATTTGTATTCGGATTATCCGTATACAGGCCGTTAATATCAGAAAGCAGAATCAGAAGATCTGCTCCTACCAGAGATGCCACCACTGCTGATAAGGTATCATTGTCGCCATGAAGGATTTCAAACGTAGAAATGCTGTCATTCGCATTGACAATGGGAATTGCGCCAAGCGCCATCAGTTCTTCAAAAGTATTCTGGGCGTTCCTTCGATTGCGGGCATTCAGCATGGTATTGCGCGTCATCAGAATCTGAGCTGCCACCTGATTGTATTCTGCAAAAAATTTCTGGTAAATCATCATCAGACGTGCCTGTCCAATAGCCGCGCAGGCCTGTTTTAACGGAACACGTTCCGGTTTTTCCTGAAGACCGGCAGCCTTTCTTCCTACGCCGATGGCACCGGAAGTCACCAGTATTACGTCTTTCCCTTTATTTCTCAGATCTGTAAGCTCGCGTACCAGGTGCTCCACCTTGATCAGATCAAGTCCCCCTGTTTCTTTATGAATCAGGGAAGAAGTACCTACTTTAATCACTATACGCTTTTTATTCTTCAGTTCCGCCCTGTACTGAGCGTCCAGTATCTTGTCTTCCATATTCAAAAGTCCTTATCCTTTAGTCTTTTTGCATTTCTTTCCTAACTTTACACTATTTTTCAGAGAATAGCAAGTTTAACTGGAGTAATTCTCCAGAAAATCATACAATTCCTTCTCACTGCTGATCCGTTTTCCATGAGAAATTTCAAGCTGTAATTCTTCCGGAAGAGAGTCTACCGCAATGCCTGTGTCTTCGTAAAGCCTTCTTCCTTCCACCAGATAAATACTGACACGTCCATCTTCCTCCACCAGATCATATTCCTGGCTTCCCGCTTCATTTACGACGCTGTCCGGGTCAGCTGAAACTTCTGTTTTTTGTGTTTGAGACGCCAGTTCCTCTGTCTGAAATTTTTCCTGAACTGCAATTCTCTCTCCGAGACTTCTAAGTTCCTGCCACAGTTTTTCCTGTTCTCTGTCAGCCAGACTTTCCGAGTGCAGAAAACCGGCATACCACCCAAGACCGGCCAGAAGCAGCGCAGCCAGACAGCCGGTCAGAATCCTCTTTACCATAAAAACCCTCCTTTGGGTTTAGTATGGACAGAAAAGAACAACTTTATAGGCATTTTTACTTTTTTCTCAAGGATTTGCTTCTGAACGGTATCTGCGCTTCGCTATCATTTTCCGTACTACAGCAAATGAATTTTCTTCAACACTTTCACAATCAGATGCCCCTTTGGCATTGCGTTCAGTTCTTCCTCAGTAATTCCCCGCAGAAACAGCACAAAAAATCCGTAAATCACCACGGCAAGAATCAGGCAGAGTACCGTCGCCGGTTTGTTTCCCATCAGATTTTCAAAGGGCGTATAAAGAAGCCACACAGCCAGTGCCATGATAAGAGATGAAATTGCCGGTATCAGGAACGTTCTTTTGATCTCCTGACGGTAATTCAGATATTTGCGAATAGCCATTCCGTTCAGAACACACATCAGAACCGCAAAAAACATATAGGAAATAACAACGCCATAAATATGAATTCCTGTAAACTGTACGAGCACAACCAGCACAGCCAGATGAGAAACAAGGGCTATCACTGCGTTGCGTACCGGAATCTGCATATGATCAATGCCCTGCAGAATTCCATTTGTCAATGTGGATAAACCATAGAAAATAACTGCAGATGATCCGATCAGAAACATCATCGGAGCAGACTTGTCTGTGTTCCAGTTCAGCAGATCCAGAACCGGTCCGCCCAGAGCTGTAAGTCCAAAGGCGCTTGGGATGCAGATCAGCATTACCATACGAATGGCATTTTCCGTCTTCCGGCACATCTCCCTTCGGTTTCCTGCCATACGTGCTCTTGTAAGAGCCGGAATAACCGAGGAAGACAAAGCCGAAGCCACCGCGATAGGTACATTGGTCAGAAGCTTATATTTACCCACATAGATTCCCCAGTAAATATCCACCTTTTCTTTATCCATTTTCTGCAGATCCAGCATCAGAAATTTAAATACGCCCTGATCTACAAAACCACTGATATTATAGACGGCCGTACTTAAAATAACGGGAACAATCGTCAGCACCAGCATGCGGAGAATCTGTGCATAACTCTGATTTTCACTTGCATGATCCCTGCGCAGATTTCTCTGAAGCACCCGGTTATACATCAGCATCACTATCACCAGAAACAGAAGACCGCCCACTGCCCCCAGACTCGTTCCCAAAGTACTTCCGGCCGCTCCGTAGACTGCTCCGCCTGTTCCGTCAGAAATTCCTTTTGCACGGTCCAGAGAAACGCCATATGAATACAGCATACTTGCAGCCGCAATGCTGACCACCGCGTTGACAATCTGTTCAATCACCTGAGAAACAGCCGTAGGCATCATGGTTCCCATGCCCTGAAAATATCCCCTGAGCACTCCCATAATCGCCATTACAAAAATAGCAAGAGCCAGGACTTTCAGACACAGCTCGCTCTCCGGCGTATTCAGCAGTGTACCCGTAAAAAAACCTGCTCCAAAGAAAGTCAGAGCCGAGGCAGCGGCTCCTACTGCCAGTGACATGCACATGGCTGCTTTGAAAGATCTCCATGCATCCCTGTGTTCTCCCAAAGCCACTTTGGCTGATACAACTTTGGATACCGCGAGAGGCAGACTGTAAGAAGATATCAGCAGAATAATATTGTATACTTCATAGGCTGCAGAATAATAGCTGTTTCCCTGATCTCCGATAATATTTGTAACCGGGATCCGATACAGCATACCGATAATCCGGCTGACAATGGAGGCAGCCGCCAGGATGCCTCCCTGCATGATAAAATTAGAGCTTTTTGAACCTTTCTTTTTCCCCATCGTTTTTTCCTATTGGATTACCACATCTTCTGCGTAATCCTTCCAGATAATACAGATAAATGTAGTTCCTGTATTTAATGTAATTTCCTGATCGTTTTCATCATAATAGCGGGCCGGAGTTCCAAGCTCACCCGGATTGCTCCAGTACCCTTCGATCTGTTTTCCGTTTGTAAATACTGTGCATCTGTTTCCCTGGGACTGGGTTGCAAAATGCAGATAATCTTTTGCATCCAGCACATTTCCGTCACAATACTGAAAGATTACGTTGGTGACGGCCAGCTGCTCGCCTGTCAGCTCATCCACATGAGGATTTCCATATGTGTACCTGTAATATTTACGATCCTCCGGATTATACTCAAATTTCGCTTTTACACCGCCAAAACCATTTTTTCCGCCGTCTCCTCCGGGTTTTAATACAGTTGCTTCCGGATACCCTTCGTAATCTGCAGTTTCCCCTGTTTCAGCGAAGCGGAATTTACCGGTATAATCTTCCGGCATCTCCATATCGAATCCCTTTTTATCAATATCTTTCTGTATCCCGTCCGGGAAAGCATACAGCGTATGTTCTGTAGCTTTGCCCGGTCTGGAAATCCTGTCGTACATAGCTGTGGCAGGACTGTCAATTCCTTTGGTTGCTCCTGACAGCACATCAAAATCCCCGCTGTTAAGTGCTTCCTTTGCATAACTTGCCTGACCGAAATGGGCATAGACAGCATCAAATTCCTGAGCAAAATGAAGATAATAAAGCCGGCAGCTCCGCACAGATCCAATCCGCGACAAATCCTTCCAGTCTTCAAAAATTCCCATCCAGCGTGTAATACGTCCCTCCACAGGGCATTCATAGATAACCGATGCCTGAGAAATCCCGGACATAGGCAAAGCTGCCGCCGTATTATTCAGCATTATAGCCAGGGGCCTTTTAGTCCCCAGCTCTTCCTCAATCCATTCTCCCGTAAAATAACTGCAGATTTTCCCGTCCACTGCCTGACGCACCGGCACCCCCTGTATTTCTGCAGTCTCTTCCTCCTGCGGTTCTTCCTGCGCGAGAACTTCGTCTTCTGTATTAAAGCCGCTTTCTGCCTTCACTTGCGGTCTTTTCACACCACAGCTGCAGTTCAAAGTCAAAACAGTAAGAAAAAGCAGAACACATCCCGCACGCAGACTATGCTTCAGGTATTTCTTTTCCATAACAGAAAGCCTCCATTTATCATTTACCCTGCTCTCGTTTGCGCTGCCTGTTTTCAGCGCAGAATATGCAGGCTTTCCAGAATAGCCGCCTGTCTTTCTTCCATAACTTTCGCTTCCTCGGGTACTTCGTGATCATATCCCATCAGATGAAGCATACTGTGGGCTATCAGAAAAGCATATTCCCTCTCCCGGCTGTGTCCGTATTTTTCCGCCTGCTCCATTACCTTTTCAACGGAAATTATAATATCTCCCAGCAGCAGTTCTCCTGTCTCGGGGTTAAAGCAATCTGCTTCCTCATCCTCCGCCTCCTGAAAATCCGCAGGAGATTCAAAATGCAGCATTGGAAAAGACAGGACATCCGTGGGTCTGTCTATATTCCGGTGCTCCCGATTCAGCGCATGGATTCCCTCGTTGTCCGTAAGCAGAAGGCTCACCTCTGCTTCATAGGGACAGCCTTCATAATCCAGCGCCGCTTCTATTACCTGTTTGGCTGTTCTCTCTGTATCCACTCCTTCTAAGACAATACTGCTTTCATCTTCTACGTTGATTGTCATGGCGCTCCTTTCTCAAGCCCTTACGCTCCTGGGCTTTCTCGTAATTGTCATAAGCCTGTACTATTTTCTGTACCAGAGGATGACGTACCACATCTTTGCTGGTCAGTTCACAAAAGCCAATATCCTCTACCTTAGCCAGCACACGCATGGCTACCTCCAGTCCGGATCTCGTCCCGGAAGGAAGATCCTTCTGACTTGCGTCTCCGGTTACAATCACTTTGGATCCAAAACCGATACGTGTCAGAAACATTTTCATCTGAGCCGGCGTTGTGTTCTGCGCTTCGTCCAGAATAATATACGCATTGTCCAGAGTCCGTCCCCGCATATAGGCCAGCGGAGCCACTTCAATCAGACCCTTTTCCATGTTTTTCAGAAAACTTTCCGCTCCCATGATCTGATATAGAGCATCATACAGAGGCCGCAGATACGGATCAACTTTACTCTGCAGATCTCCCGGCAGAAATCCCAGCTTTTCCCCGGCCTCAATGGCAGGCCGCGTCAGAATAATTCTGCTTACTTCATTGTTTTTAAAAGCCGTAATAGCCATGGCCATGGCAAGGTATGTCTTGCCAGTACCGGCAGGGCCTGTCCCGAACACAATCATATGATTACGGATCATGTCCACATACTTTTTCTGTCCCAGTGTTTTGGGCTTAATCGCTTTTCCATTCATGGCATGACAAATCAGATCTTTGTCAATCTCCACAAGCGCCTCTTCCTGTCCTTCCATAGACAGCGCCAGGGCATAGTCTACGTTCTGCTCCTGAATCACATTTCCTCTTCGGGAAAGCTCAAGAAGCTGCTCAAATACACGGGCCGCCTGCCGGGTGTTCCCGGCAGGTCCCAGAATCTTCACAGCTCCGTCACGCGCTACTACAGACACTTTCAGGGTCTGCTCTATTTTTTTGATATGACTGTCAAACTGACCGAACACATTACTCTCATGTTCGGCCGGCACATCCAGAATTTTTTCTGTAATATTACTCAACTGTATTACTCCTCTTATTTCTTACTGCTGCTCTGCGGCTTTCTCTTCCTGCACAGGATCCTCCAGAATTTCTGTGGGAACGGCCTGGCTGATCTCCTCCAGCGCTGCTATTGTTCCGGAAGCCCGGCAGACGCCGCTGCCGACTTCTATTTTAACATTATTTTCAACAATTTGAACCCCTTTTTCCATTAAATTTCTCAGGAAGCCGGAAAGATTTTCCTCCGCCAGCAGACGCGCTTCTTCTGTCGTATAGTTTTCTGTATAAGGTTCATATTCTTCACAGGTAATGAGTCCGAATGAAAGAGGCAGATAAAAATTTTCTGTCAGTTTCAAAGGATATTCTGTGCTCAGCGAGGTATAATCTGAAAAGCCTGTTTTCAATTTAAAAATCAGCTGACGGTTTCCCAGTCGTATATAACAGCCATAACGCTTTCTTCCTGTAAAATGTCTCTGTTCATGAGACAGGAGAAACTCATCTTCATAGGAATACTCTGTTCGGGCATAAATATCTGCGTCAGCTTCTGTATACTGATAACCTGTGACTTCGCCGTAATCACTCATCATTTCCAGCCGCCCTGTGACAAGAAGCTGGCCCTTCTCCACCTCATCTCCCGGCTGTATCAGAGCTTTGCCGCTGCGTACAAGAACACTTGTAATGATTCCGGGCCGGGAGGCAGCCAGATCTGTTTTCTCTTCTGTATTTTCCGGTTCCTGTTCCGTTTCTGTGTCCGTATTTTCACGTACACGGATAAGAAGTCTCGTTCCCCTGACTTCAGCCGATACCCAGATAATATCCGGAAATTCAATCCGGATCATAGACTGTATTTCCTTGCAGTCCACCTGGCTTTTTGGCATTCCGTGCACCACATGCTCTGTTTCCAGATAATCCAGAATTACATCTGTCGTCCGCGAATAATTTCCTTCTATGTGAATGTTCCAGATGTACAGAGACATAACATAAAGAAAAGCTGTACAAAGCAGGACTCCGACAGGAAACATTTTACGGCTTCGATTCCGGTACAAAAAAAACGGAAGGCCATGCCGCTCTGTGATCTCCACATGCGCTCTCGCCTTCTTCCGCAGGGGTTTGAGTTTCCGGAAATCCCGGATACTCAGATTCATTTCATAAGTAAGGCCGCAGCTCTTCAAATCCCAGATCCGGATATTTCTGGCTCTGCACAGATTAAGAAATCGTTCCGGCGAATATCCTCTGAGACGTACCCTCACATATCCGGCCACCCACCGAAAAAATGAAATCAGCAATACTTCACCTCCCGGATCTCCCCGGTAATCTTCATCTCATCGTTGGTATAATAGGCAATATAAAGATGGGCGCCATGAATCTCCAGCTTGCAGGTCCTGGTCTGTATGCGAATCAGACATTCCGTATATTCAATGAGGCTCATGTAGTTTTCCACATAAGCCTCATGTTTTCCGGTAATGGTTATAATCACCGCTCCAAGTGTCAGATCCTTCGGCAGATTCAAAGCGTCCGCTGCACGTTCCCGAAAGCTCATGGAAAACCCGGACCTTTTCTTTTCCTTACCCTTACTATATGCTCTTTTTTCGCATCTTATTCCGCAGATACACCTGGAAAAGTTCCCGGTTCAGCTCACGATCAGATCCAGCCTGTCTGCATCTATGCATCCTGGCAGTCCAGAACAATTTTAATCAGTTCCGGCGGATTCTGAAGCGCTGCTGCAAACGCGTCCTTATAGCGTGACAGCGGAAAACGATGAGTAATAAAACCTTCTGTCCTGTAAATTCCATCTCTCATCCATTCCTGTACCAGATCAAACGTATACAGTCTTCTTCCCTGCCACTCCTCCATGCCGTGAGCATCTACGCCGATAATTTTCAGTTCCTGCCACCAGACAGGAGACTCATCATAAGTAACAGCCGCCATGTGGTGCCCTACCTTCATATATGTACCGCGTGGTCTCAGCAGTCGGCAGCAGAGCGTATTTGCCTTTCCTCCGCCGGCACAGTCATACACCCGGTCAAAGCCTCCGAAAAACATCCTGTTCCGGTTCATTCCTGTATAAACCCGGCTTCCTCCTGTGGCTCTGGCTGTCTCTTCATAGATATCACCGCTCAGAATATAATCTGCTCCGAGCTTTTTGGCCAGCTCCTGTCTGGCCTTTTTTCCTGTGGTTACCCAGACCTCGCAGTCCGGCTGAACAATTTTCAGTGCCTGTACAATTCCCAGACCAATCATTCCACAGCCGTAAACAAGAATCTTTTCGCCTTTTTCCGGGCGATCGAGAAGAACAGAATGTACAGATACACAGGAAGGCTCCAGAAGCACTGCCTGATCATCAGTCAGTTCATCGAAAATTTTTGTAAGCTGCTGCTCAGGCGCGAGAAATGAATCCCCCATGCCCGCTCCTGTATCCGGAAGCTTCAGAGGACTTGGTTCTCCGTAATTCAGACAGAGATTGTAATTTCCTTCTGCACAGTATTTACACGGCGGCTTAATTCCCTTGTTGCCGCAGCCGGACATGTACTCCCGGATTGTAACCCGATCCCCGACCTTAAATCTGGTGACTTCCGGTCCCGTTTCTGTTACAACGCCTACATTTTCATGTCCCAGATATGTCCTGGCCGATCCCGGTATGGGTTCAAAGGCAGAATTCGTCCCGGTGGTCGCCTGAAAAAAACTTACGTCTGTACCGCATACGCCGCAGGCAATATTCTTCACGCGTACCCAGTCCGGTGCCGGAAGAGGCGCATCCGGCAGTTTCTTATCATATTTTACTGCATTCAGTCCCGTAAAAAGCAGCGGCTTAAAATAACGGGCCGCAAATTTTGTAATCAGAATCCGCGGGATATCTTTTTCAAAATAAATCGTTTTCATTCTGTTTTCTCCATCCTGTACAGAATGAGGCTGAACCAGGTTACCACGTCACTTCCGTTCAGGAAGGTGATCCCCTGCCGCTCCGCCAGTTCTGTTACAAGAATTCCCTGTCCCTCCACACTCGGCAGCATATATTCCGGATGACGGCACGGACTATCCGGACAGGTACAGGTATCGCAGATCGCACAGGACTCTGTGGAAAACGCCTGTACCTGTGCAAAATAGTCCCTGAAAATCTCTGCTGTCTGACGGGTAATTCTTTCATGTCCGCTGCGAAGAGACAATACTGCATCCATATTTTCCAGATCTGCGCCCTCTGACACTGTGGTAAAAATAAACCCGCCGTCATAGGACAGACAACGTTTTCTGCATTCCTCAACACTTCCCACCGCAGGCGGACAGGCCCAGGACTTTCCGTATCTCGGACACTCTGTCTGACAGATATAACGTACCTTTTCAGAGAATGGTATCTCTTCCGGACGAACAAACGCATATTCACAAACAGGAAACTCTGTAATCCTGTTTTCTATATTTGTCTGAATTTCCTTTTTCATGTTTTTACAGCATGGAAGCCCGAAGTTCTTCACCGCTCTTTGCGCTTAAATAAGCCGGAGCAATATCGAAAGCAGTCTTGCAGCCTGCCATTCCTTCCTTCGCCATACGGTATGCTGCTCTCGCATAAGCCACGAGCACACTGGATGTGAATTCCGGATTTGAATCAAGTTTCAGCGTATATTCTATCAGATGATGATTTTCCTTTTCCTTGCCCGTCACGCCGCTGCGCAGCACGAATCCGCCATGGGGAAGAGCACTGTGCTCACGTTTCATCTCTTCTTCCGAGATAAAATGAACGGTTGTATCGTAGTCGGAGAAGTAGTTGGGCATTCCCTTAATCTCCTCCTCTACCCTGGCCGCGTCGGCTCCTTCCTCCAGAACCACATAACATTCTCTCGTATGTTTTTCCCTTGTGGAAAGCTCCGGATTTTTTCCGGCACGAACCATCTCCAGTGCGCTTTCTACGGGAACCGTATACTGTCTGGCATCCTTCACGCCCGCTACACGGCGTACTGCATCAGAATGTCCCTGGCTCACGCCTCTGCCCCAGAAAGTATAATCTTTTCCTTCCGGAAGAATAGCGTTGGCATAAAGACGGTTCAGTGAAAACAGTCCCGGATCCCAGCCTACAGAAATTACAGCTACCTTTCCGCCTTTTTTTGCCGCCTCATCCACAGCCGCAAAATGTTCCGGAATTCTTGCATGAGTGTCAAAACTGTCAACCACATTGAAGTACTGTGCGCACTCCGGTGTCTGCGCAGGAAGATCTGTGGCGCTTCCGCCGCAGAGAATCAGCACATCCAGTTTATCCTTCCAGTTCTGCAGTTCTGAAATGTTTAAAACTTCTGCTGTTTTGGACCAGATTTTCAGATCCTCCGGCTTTCTTCTCGTAAAAACTGCTTTCAGTTCCATATCCGGGTTCTGTGCCACCGCACATTCCACTCCCCGTCCAAGATTTCCATATCCTAAAATTCCGATTCTTATACTCATTTTCTAAACGCTCCTTTTCTTCTTGTCTTCTGTTTACGTCTTACGGGATCTGATAAAGAATCAGACCGCCTTTTTTTTCGAACCCTGTATCCCAGAGTTCATCCATGTCAAGCCATTGCCATTCTCCGTAAGTCACAGCTTTGGCCATACAGCTGTCCCCTGTCCTGTCATAACCCGTCAGCAGGAACCAGTGCCAGACATAGTCCTTGAACATGGGATTTTTATGCTTGAGAATCAGACAGGGCAAAGGCAGCCCTCTGTCTATCTGCATTATCAGAACATCCTTTGCACGGGCAGCGCTTTCCGTTCCGGGCAGAGCTTCCATTCTCACCTGACTGCAGCCATGATCGGAAAGATATTTTCCGAAGCCGTCCATGTATGTTTCCAGGGCATCCACACCGTTTTTCCTTGGCTTCAGATATGGTTTCATCTTCATGCCAAAGCGCTGATAGTCTTTTCTGGTGATAGCGGTTTTTTCGAAAGGATAAAGCCCCTTCGTTCCCTTATAGCAATCCAGATAAATGCAGCTGTCGCAGGCCGTCAGAGCAGCGCAGCCGCCCATCTTCATCATCGGATCCCAGAACCAGTCCTGATTTCCACCGTATGAACGTTCAATTGTAAAGTAATCCAGTTCCTTCTGCATCGATAATTCAAGCCGCTTCCTTTCCTGAAATTTCCTTTTCAATAAATCACAGCTCTCATTATAAGATCAATCCGGGAATTCGTCAATGGACTGCTTATTCCGTATACTCCTGATAAATTGCCACCTGGTCATAAATACACCGCCAGCTGCTGTGCGCATTCGCAGTCACACAGATATACTGTTTGCCGTTATTTGAAATACTGTAGCTGGCCGCGCAGCTGCCGGATTGTACCACATAACCTGTCTTGGCGCAAAGAACTGTGCCGTGTGTATCTTTATCTTCGATTCTTCGCAGAAACCAGTTGGAAATCTCCAGTCCCTCCGGATGCCGCTCAGTAGAAGATGTCGTATAAATATGCGCAGACAAAACTTCTCTGCAAAGTTCATTATCCACGGCTGCCGCCAGAATTTCTGCCATGTCGTACAGCGTACAGTAATGATTCTCATCATACAGGCCCACGCAATTGGTAAAATGCGCCGTGTCTGACAGTCCCAGCTCCTCCAGCTTCTGATTCATGAGCTCGACAAACCCTTCCAGAGATCCGGATACGTAAAAGGCCAGACCGGCTGCCGCATCTGCTCCGGAAGGAAGAATGGTACCATACATCAAATCCCGTACTGTTACTGTTTCCCCGTCGTCAAAGCCCACCGCGCTGCAGTCATTGGAATAACTGTAGTCTGTGATTTCTCTTGTGATTGTAAATGTATCATCCAGATCTGTTACATGCTCAGCCGCCACCAGAAAAATAAGAATTTTAGTCATGGACGCCGGATTAATCCGTTCAGAAGCCCCTCTCTGCGCCACCGCTGTACGAGTATCCAAATCCACCAGCAGCGCATAGCTGCTCGTAACCTCACTGCTTGCAAGAGCAGGCGCTGTATCGCGGGCCCCAATGGAATAATCTGTTGTTCCAGACGCCGCCATAGCCATGGTCTGCTCTGTTTCCAGAGCATTCTCCTGTACCTGCAGGCTGATATTTCTTATCTGTCCGGCCAAAGCAGGAATTCCAGCAGTCGTTTCTGCTTTCATGGTTTCACCGGCGTCTGTATCCTCTGCTCTTTCAAGTTCTGCTGTCTGCTCCCCGCCATGGTCTTTCTGTCCGGCGATCAGTCTTACAACCCCTATAACTCCAAAAATAATTAAAAACAGACAGAGTCCTGTTCCTGCCAGAACCAGGGCCCGTCTGATCTGTGCTCTGCGCCTCCGTCTCCTGCGCATCTCCGCTCTTCTGCGTGAACGAAGCGCGCGGTTTATCCGTTCTTCTGCCTCAAAATCCCTCACGTTTTTTCTCCACTTTCTGTTTTTGCTTCTTTTTTCTGTACGAACACCTATTTCCTATACTCTGCGGATATTTTAGCAGATAAAAACTGTTCTTTGCAAGGGGAAAGATAGCGTCCGCGATGGAATAAAATGGTATTTTTCATTGAAACTCTCTTTCTCCCAGATATTCCAGCACAGATTCCAGCTGCGGTGTCACCCATTTATCCCTGTGGTACAGAAGCTGTTTCCAGATTTCAACTTCAAAATCAACCACAGGGAGATAAGAAAGACTGCCTTCTCTGACCTTCTTTTCCGTCACATAATCAGGAAGAAAGGAAATCCCGGCACCCTGTTCCACCAATGAACAGATAAGACCG
>CALWGE010000021.1 GCA_944378225.1 uncultured Merdimonas sp. | reverse complement strand
CAGTCAGTTCCACGTTTTCCAGGTCCCCAAAATCCACTTCATACCCCCGGGGAACGTTCCGCAACGCAATCTCTGACACAGGGATATCCACAGTCCTGCCCTGCTTTCTTTCCAGTTCTACTACTACCGCCACATTCGCCTCTGTCTCATCCTTCAGGCGGATTCCTTCCGGAAGATACGGCGTGATATCCACGGTTGTCTGAAGATTTTCTGTAATACCTTCAATATTCACCGCTTCATCCGGAACGACTATCTCTGTTACATTGGCTATAATTTCAGAACTTCCGGCTATCTCAACGCTCTCCGGTTTATAGGAAATAGACCGGAAACTATAACCCGAGTCCGGATTCCCGCTATGTCCTATCTTAAGAGGAACCGTCTTCGTCCGAAGTACTGTAACGGCTACATCCATGCCCTCATCTTTTCCCGTAAATTCCAGCGTGGCCAGCTCCGCAGCACTCAAAGGATCGTTATTGCCATCTATTACATTCAGACTGCAGTGTACGACTCTGTCCGAAGTGAGTGTGGATACCTGAAGGGCTGCCTCTACCCGCCGTATCTTGGATACAATAGATGCGGGACCACTTATCTGAATTAAACTCTGTTCAGGCACGGCAGTTCCAACCATATATCCTTCCGGCGGAGTTCCCTCCTGGTCTACAACCACATTAAACTGCTCTGTTGAAGCATCTTCAATACTGAGCACTACATTTTCTCTGCTCTTAGTAATATCTGTAGACTTTACATCACGGTTTCTGCAGGTCACTTCGATCCCTACCAGATTACCGTACTTCATATTTTTTTCCATATCAGCCGTAGCTGTAAAATCAGCTGCTGAAAGCTCCCTCAGAACAGAGGTCTTCGCCCGGACACGCACACTGATTACATCGCTGTTGTCCTGGATCTGATAGACCAGACCCTGATCTGTCACCACATTTTCATTCAGCATGGTCACCTGGATAGGTGAAAAATCCGCATAACTCACCGGATCCACCTGATCCAGCACGATAAGCCACAGCATAAACGCAGAAACTACAGAGAGAAGTTTCAGCCACAGGTTATTTGTCAGAAGGTTTTTCATGCCTCTTCACCCGTCCTTTCCAGAGTCTGAATCTTCCCGTATCCTTGGTCTTATCCTGAGCAGCCGTCAGCTGCGCCTTCAGTTCTTCCTGTGTAAGATTTCTCTTCAATTCTCCCTGGCAGGCAACTGACACAGCTCCTGTCTCTTCTGATACCACAATAGTCAGCGAATCTGTCACTTCGCTGATCCCCACTGCAGCTCTGTGTCTCGTACCCAGATCTTTGCTCAAAAACAGATTATCCGACAGAGGGAGATAACAGGTGGCCGACACTATCCGGTCGCCCCGCACTATCACAGCGCCATCATGAAGAGGGGTGTTTTTTTCAAATATGTTAATCAGGAGCTGGCTGGTAATCACAGAATCCAATGTAATGCCGGTACGCTCATATTCATTGAGTGGAGTGTTTTTTTCCAGCACAATGAGAGCTCCTGTTTTAACCTTTGCCATTTCAAACACAGCCTTCGTCAGTTCATTAACAGTCTTATCACTAAACCGTGCCTCCACATCCCTTGAACTGTCAAAGCTGAAAATAGAACTGATAATATTCTGCTGTCCCAGCTGTTCCAACGCCTTGCGCAGTTCCGGCTGAAACACAATTACCAAAGCCGTGATTCCCAGACTGAATACATTTCTTGCAATCCAGAGAATCGTGTTCATCTCAAAAATCACTGCGATACAGATTAAAGCCAGAAGCACTCCAAATCCTTTCAGAAGTACCCATGCCCTGGTTTTTTTAATCCATACCATAATCTCATAGATCAGGAAGGATAAAATTATAATCTCTACCACATCTGTGATGCGGATATTCACCCGTATAAAGGTATCAATCATTCCGCTTATAACTTCAGGAATGGAATTTCTCATAGGACCCCTTCCTCTCTGTCTTGTCTGTCTTATCTATTCTGTCTGTTCTGTTTTTCTGCCGTTTTTCTCCCCTGTTTCTCCTTCTTGCGAACTGCGGAGATTTTTCTCTGAGGATTAATCTTTTTTACAGTTTTTTCCGGTACTGCAATTGTAATTTTAGGAACTGCTTTTACATAATAATAATACTCATCATCTTCAAACTGCACATATTCTGTCCGGGAATAATCCAGACTGAAAACTGTGATCTGAAGCAGTACTGCAATTCCTGCAGAAATCAGGCTTCCCAAAAGAACACTGAGTATCTGCGGCGTAACATCAAGCAGAAGACTGCCAAACAGAAGAACAATAATATCCGTCACTGTACCTGCAGCAATAGCAATCGACCATGAATGGTCCACTGACATTCTGCGTATCACGTAAACCAGAATCAGAGTAAGGGCAAATGCTGCTGCCGTCAGAAGCATTTCTTTATTATTCACTGCATTGTCCAGAAGATAGGTGATTTTTTCTGTCATGGTACTCGTTTCGGTATTTCCCAGAATCGCCGTATTCAATCTGACATAGTGAAGCAGAAAATAAACCACAGTTCCACAGGCTACCGGAATAGCTGCCACCGGTGTCCCCATAAGTCCCATCGCAAGAGGAATTACATAAGGAATCCGCAGACCGAAGGCCAGAGGCGTTATAATAAGCAGATAACCATATTTGGGCGCTGTCCGGAAAAAGAGCAGAACCATCAGCGCAAACAAGACAAAGGTAATGGCAAATGCTTCAAGCGACAATGCATACATATGTGCCAGAATCAGACCTGCTCCAAAAACTGCCGTCACGTTCAGAGGAAGAAACGCGCACATCAGAGCCAGAATCAGGGCAATCCCCGGATTGGTCAGCCTGCTCATAAATCCCACATTTGCATTAATAGCCAGAAAGGCTATCAGTGCCAGTGCAAATTTCAGCACCGGGAAAAGATAAATATCATATTTCCCCAGAAACAGTTTCATTTTTTCCCTATATTCCAATAAAGTTTTCATCTTCTTCTGCTCCTTCTGACGTAAATTCGCTGCCCGCACTTCTGGACTCTGTCTGATAAATATGCGACAGCTGCTTCAGAATATGATTGTATGCCGCCAGAGTCTTTTTGTTCTGCTGGTATCGGCTGTGGTAAACTGCATAATGAATTATCATAAAAATTCCCAGCAGGCTCAGATACAGAAGAGCCACGCCTCTTCCCATCGCCAGAAGATCCAGCTGATTTATATTGCTCATCAGATATTCCATTTTATAGAAGGCCCAAAGCCCCATGCAAAGGCAAAACGCTACCGTAAATGAAATCCATGCCCCTATCAGCTGAAGACTGATGTAGTCTCCCCTGAAAAACCTGTTCATGGACAGTGCCTGCTTTCCTTCTCCTGCCTCAAAGGAGGCTGCCTTTGCCATAAGCCTGACTTTTTCTTCGTTTACCATGCGTACCTCTCTTACTTTTCCACACTCTTTTTGTACCGCGTGGAAATCAGCTTTCAAATTTCAGTATATCATGTCTCTGCTATATTTAAAAGCCTCTTCCAATGCAAATGGTCAAAAAATACACTTTTTCCGCTCCATGCTCCAACAGTACAGCTGCAGCTGCGTCAATCGTGCTTCCAGTAGTATAAATGTCATCCACCAGAACTATTCTTTTTAATCTTACATCATTTTGACGTACTTGAAAAGCATTTTTCAGGTTTGCCCTTCTCTGCACATCGTTCAGTTCCTTCTGTGGCCCCGTCTTTTTTGTCCTTTCCAGAATCCGTTTTTCTACCGGGATTTCCAGTCTTTTCCCAAGTTTTTCAGCAAGCAGCTGCGCCTGATTAAATCCTCTTTTTCGTTTTCTTGTCTTGTGAAGAGGAATTGGCACCAGAGCGTCGGGATTCCAGGAGCGCAGAAGATCTTCGTATTGTTCAGCCATTTCTTCCGCATAAAAATCTGCATATTCCCTGCGCCCTTTATATTTGAAACGAGCAATGGATGCACGAAGCAGTCTGTCATAGGGAAAGACTGCTCTGCCTCTTGTATATCTGTGCGTCCTCCGCCTGCAGTCGCCACAGTATTCTGTCTCATCGTGTTCCAGAGATTTCCCGCATTTTTTACATGCCGGTTCGCAGATATAATGCAGTTTCTGCCTGCATTCCCTGCAGATCAGTATCTTATGTGAACCTGTGAGTTCGTCACAAATCGGACATCTGCGAGGATAAATAAGATTGGACAGCCTCGCAAAGACCTGTATACCGTTTCTGTTCTGTTCCATTGTCCACCATAGCCTGAAACATTTCGTCACTTCCCACCAGCGTCACGCAGGATCTTGCACGGGTTACCGCCGTATACAGAAGATTTCTGTTCATCAGAAGACGCGGACCTGAAAGAAGCGGAATCACTACAGCCGGATATTCGCTCCCCTGTGCTTTATGCACAGTAATCGCATAGGCCAGCTCCAGTTCATCCAACTGTTTATAGGGATAAGCAACCATCCGCCCTTCATCAAATTCCACCACAACTTCCTCAGCAAAAGAGTTAATGGAATGTACAATTCCCACATCCCCATTAAAGACTCCCAGTCCCGTATCAACAGCGATTCCGTAACGGTTCCGCACTTCCCATTCCAGCTGATAGTTGTTGCGTATCTGCATAACCTTGTCACCCACCCGCAGAACGCCTTTTCCGCCTTCTTTGCCTTCCTCCGCTGCCGTCCCATGGCCGAACGGAATCTCCGGCTTATCCGGCGCTTCAGGATTCAGATACCTCTGCAGTACCCGATTCAGATTTTCCACCCCCAGTGCTCCTTTGCGCATGGGCGTCAAAACCTGTATCTCTGATATCTGCGCATGTACATAGCGCGGCATCTTTTCCTGTACAAGAGCCAGAACCACCCGCAGAATCACATTCGGATCCTGTCTTTTGAGGAAAAAGAAATCTCTGCTTTTATTATCCAGAGTAATCTTTTCACCCCGGTTAATCTTATGTGCATTTACTATGATATCGCTTTCTGCTGCCTGACGGAAAATTTTTGTCAGCCTCACCACTGGAAAAGCTCCGCTGCGAATTAAATCCTGCAGCACACTTCCCGGTCCCACACTGGGCAGCTGATTCACGTCACCTACCAGAATCAGACGGGTTCCCGGTACAATTGCTTTCAGAAGAGCCTGCATCAGATATAAATCTACCATGGACATCTCGTCAATAATAATAACGTCTGCTTCCAGCGGTTCCTCTTCATTTTTCATAAAAACCGCTCTGCCCGATGCGCTTTCCGGGCCGCCTGACAGTTCCAGCAGACGGTGAATGGTTCTGGCCTGACAGCCTGTAGCCTCTGTCATCCGTTTAGCCGCTCTGCCTGTAGGGGCAGCAAGAAGTATATCCAGACCCTCTGATTCAAAATAACGGATCATGGTATTAATCGTTGTCGTTTTTCCCGTACCCGGGCCGCCCGTCAGAATCAGGACTCCATTTTTTACTGCTTCATATACAGCTTCTTTCTGATGCTCATCCAGCTCTATTTCCGCCTGTGCAGAAACACGGTGCAGCATCGTGCTGATTTCTGTATCTGAGGTTTCCAGAGACAGATTCAGTCTGCAAAGCATAACTGCTGTACTCAGTTCTGCATAATAAGCAGCCGTTCCATATACAAAAGGCTTTTCCTTTCCGTCTGTATCAGGGAGCAGCTTTCTCACCAGTCTGCGCTCTATGCTCAGATCTGACAGATGTTTCTCCACAGCCTCAGCACTAACTCCCAGCAGCCTGGAAGTGCGGCCAAGCAGCTGGTCTTCCGGCAGACAGGTATGGCCTTCTCCCGAAGCCGCAAGCAAAGTATATAAAATTCCGCTTCGGATACGGAAATCAGAATCCTCACGTATCCCTACCCGTCTGGCGATTTCATCTGCAGTCCGGAATCCTATACCTGTAATATCATCTGCCAGGCGATAAGGATTTTCCTTTATTACCCGGTAAATTTCTCCGCCATACTGTTCATATATTTTTGCTGCAAGATTTACAGAAATCCCGTATTCCTGCAGAAATACCATCGCCTGCCGGAGATCCCGTTTTTCTTCCATCTGCTCTGCAAGCTCACGGGCCTTACGTTCACTGATGCCTTTGATCTCTGCCAGCCTTTCAGGCTCTCTCTCAAGGATCTCAAAGGTCTTTGTCCCAAAGCGACGCACAATGCGGGCTGCCAGTGCAGGGCCGATACCTTTGATGGCACCGCTGCCCAGGTAGCGTTCCATAGCCAGAGCATCCTGCGGCACCTTCACTTCAAAGCTGTCCGCACGGAACTGCTGTCCATACAGCGGATGTTCTGTGAATTCTCCTTCCAGCTCCAGAAGTTCTCCTTCACTTATGTAATGAAAAATCCCTACTGCCGTAATCTCTTCCCCGTCTGCTTCCAGATTCAATACCGAATAGCCATTCTCCGAATTGCGATAGATAATATGCTCCACATATCCTTCCAGTTTCATCGTACGCCTTTTAATATCCTTCCCTGGGGCCTTTATCCACGGTTGTAAAATTTCCCATCTGATAAAAATGGCATGACGGAAAGATCTCCGTCATGCCCCTCGTTTGTATCTTTCTTATGCGTGGAGATCCTCACGGTTTCCCGCCATAAACTCCACGAATTTTCCTGTGCCGATAGCCACACATTTCATGGAATCCTCTGCAGTCATCGTATTGATTCCCGTCTTCTCTTCCAGCAGTTCTTCCAGACCGCGAAGCAGAGCCCCTCCTCCTGTCAGAACAATACCGCGATCTGCGATATCGGCTGCCAGCTCGGGCGGTGTCTTTTCCAGTACACTGTGTACCGCTTCCACAATCTGCATCGTAGTCTCGCGAAGAGCCTCCTCACAATCCTCGGAAGTTACCTCCACCGTTTTGGGAAGTCCTGTCACCAGATTACGGCCGCGCACATTCATGCGCTCCACCTCTGCTCTCGGATAGCAGGTTCCTACTTTTATCTTAATATCTTCTGCAGTTCTTTCTCCAATCAGAAGATTGTGCTTTTTACGCATATAACGCACAATCGCCTCATCAAAATCATCACCGGCGACCTTCACGGACGTACTTACTACCGTGCCGCCCAGAGAAATTACAGCGATATCACTGGTACCGCCTCCGATATCCACAATCATGTTACCACAGGGTCTGGAAATATCAATTCCTGCTCCGATAGCCGCTGCAATCGGCTCCTCAATAATCAGAACCTCTCTGGCGCCGGCCTGATAGGTAGCGTCCTCTACAGCTTTTTTCTCCACCTCGGTCACACCGCTGGGAACGCAGACAGCAATACGGGGCTTGCGGAAAGTCTTCTTTCCGGTTGCCTTCTGAATAAAATAACGCAGCATTTTTTCTGTTACAGTATAATCAGAAATAACACCCTGACGAAGCGGCCGCACTGCAATGATGTTGCCCGGAGTTCTTCCCAGCATCAGGCGTGCTTCTTCTCCAATTGCACGGATCTTATTCGTATCTCTGTCAAATGCCACTACAGACGGCTCTTTCAATACGACTCCTTTTCCATTTATATATACCAGAATGCTCGCGGTTCCCAAATCGATTCCGATGTCAGTCCCTGCCATGATTCACAATCCCCTTTCTCACTTTTCTCTCAGTTTTTTCCTATGATTACAGTCTTTCACATTTATCATCAGTTATTCAGTCTCTGCAGAATCCTGAAAAAACTTCCGGTCTCTGTCAAAAACTTCTGTCTAATTGCTCGCTGTTGGCATGTTCTTCTGGACTTATCCTGCCCGTCTTCCTCAGGGCGCAAAAATCCCGTCCATTTAAGCCAATCTATATTATATACAATAGTTGCCAAAAAGAAAAGTGTTTTTTTCAAAGCAGAAAAAAATTAAGGGTATCTTAAGGTTCTGGCCAGAATCATTCTTCACTCCACAGGCCTGACAGCCATTCTGTTACCTGCCGGAGTTTCTCCTTTTGCTCCGGCGTACACTCTGCCGTCTCCTTTTCCAGCTCCAGATCCGCCATATCATACCGTTTATTCAAAAGCATCTGTTCCAGTTTCCGGGGGAGTTCCACGTCCAGTGCATCGGAATAGACTGTTATCTCGCTGATATACATTTTATGGAGTTTCAGCCATACCTCCACCTCTCCCCAGTCGAACCGATGGCTGTAGGAAGTCTCACATTCCGGAGACTTTCCATATCTCCACTCCCAGGAGGAATATGTCTCAAATGTTTTCTGTACTTCAGAATTTTCCAGAACAGAAGAATCAAGCTCTTCAAATTCCCCATATAATTCAAAAAAACTTTCTTTCAAAGCCTGACGCATGGCTTCTACCGTAATTTCGGGATTCAGTTCCTTCAAATTACATACCCGCGACTGAACGGACTTCACTCCCTTGGCCTTCATTTTCTCCCTGGAAGGCGTCAGATAACGGCCAAGCCGTGACACGTCCACATCTATCATCAGAGTACCATGCTGAATACTGCATCGGGAGTTTTTTGAAAAAGCATTTCCGGAAAATTTAAACCCGTCTTCTGTGATAACATCGTTACGTCCGGAAAACCTCGTCTCAATTCCAAACTTTCTGCATGCTGTCTGAATCACCGCAAGCTGTTTCTGCAAATCGTATTGCTCCGGTGAGGCAAGAAAAGTAAAGCACAGATTTCCAAGATCCTGATATACGGCCCCGCCTCCCGTCGTTCGGCGTGCGAGAAAGCCTCCTTCCTCTTCCAGTAACTGTGCCCGGCACTCCCGTATGGCATTCTGATTTCTTCCTATTACTACTGTATGTTCGTTTTGCCAGAGATAAAGAATAACCTCTCCCTCTCCGATCTGATCTGCCAGATATTTTTCCGCAGCCAGGTTATACCAGGGATTATGGGTATATGTCTGTATAAAATAGTTATGTGCCATATGCTGTTCTCCTGCTGTTCTTATAAATCCGGCCGACAAGACCAGATTTTCCCTATTAGTTGTAAGTTTTCAGAAAGCCCCGGATGCGTTTCGGCATCCGGGGCCTGAGTCTTTTCTATTTCATTTTCAGGAAAAATTTATTATCATTTTACACTTATTATACACCCAGCTTCAGCTTTCTCATCTGCTCTTCAGGTGTCACGTTGGTAACCGGTGTATATCCCTTAAGCGGCATGATTTTCTCGTTAATCGCATCCAGAATCCATTCCTTCTGCGGGAAGAAATATTTGTCATACTCGAAGGGCGGTGTAATCCAGTTCTGCGCTCCCACAATTGCAGGCGGTGCATCCAGGTAATCAAAGGCCAGCTCTGTAATATTCTTTGCCACCTCATCCAGGAAACTTCCTCTTGCGCAGGCGTCAGATGCAAGAACAACTTTGCCTGTCTTCTTTACAGACTCCAGAATTCTGGTGTAATCAAGAGGCGCCAGGCTGCACAGATTAATAAGCTCTGCAGATACGCCATATTTCTCTTTCAGTTCTTTCACTGCATCGTATGCTCTGTATAAGGTTGCACCGATGGTAAGAACTGTAAGATCAGAACCTGTGGTAATTACATCCACCTCACCGAAGGGCAGCTCATACTCTTCCTTCGGAACGCCGCCTTCATGGAATTTCTCGCCTACATCATAGATTCTCTGGCTCTCGAAGAATACAACAGGATCTGTTCCATTCAGTGCTGCCTGCATTAATCCTTTTGCTTCATACGGAGTAGCCGGGAAGCATACCTTCAGTCCTGGAACATGTGCACACATGGATGTCCAGTCCTGAGAATGCTGCGCACCATATTTAGATCCCACAGACACACGCAGAATCAGCGGCATCTTCAGGATTCCGGCACTCATGGCCTGCCATTTTGCCATCTGATTGAAGATCTCATCGCCGCAGCATCCGATAAAGTCTGCATACATCAGTTCAATAACCGCACGACCTCCGGAAATGGTATATCCTACGCCGGTACCTACGATTGCAGATTCAGAAATCGGAGAGTTAAACAGTCTGGAATACGGGATCACATCTGTAAATCCACGATATACCGCAAAGGCTCCGCCCCAGTCACGCACATCCTCGCCGTAAGCAATCAGAGTGGGATCTTCATAATATTTATTAAACATGGGCTCAAAAATAGCATCACGGATATTGTAGCGCTTCATGGAGCTCACTTCCTGTCCGTCCATATAATGGGTGCGAATCTTCTTCTGAATATCCATGTAACGCTTGCAGCTCTCTTTCGGTCCGGTTACAGACGGCTCTCTTCCGGGATCCATGTTGCGTACATGACCATTGCTGTACATAACGCGCTCTACGATGGCCGGATCCTTATCGAAATCCAGATACGGAGAAGCTTCCTTGTCTGCTGCCAGGCGGCAGATACGCGCCATTCTCTCCCTTGTCTTTGTCCAGATTTCCTCAAATACGCTGTCGTCGGCCACACCGGCTTCTACGAGAGCCTTGCGGTAGGTTACCAGCGGATCCTGTGCTCTCCAGGCTTCGATTTCTTCTTTTGTACGATATGCATTCTGATCAGATGTAGAATGTCCAAGCAGACGATAGGTTACCACATCCAGGAATACGGGACCCTCTCCGCTCTTTACAAGCGGAAGTTTGCGGCGGTACGCATCAATTACTGCCAGAGGATTATAACCATCCACGCGCTCTGCATGCAGCTGGCTCTCCGTTACGCCTGCTCCCATACGGGCCAGTTCGCCATAGCCCATAGTTTCGCCGCAGGTCTGACCGCCCATTCCATAAGAGTTGTTATTGATATTGAAAATCAGAGGCAAGCCGCCTTTTCTTCCTTCCTCCCAGAGCGTACGATACTGATCCATAGTTGCAAAGGAGAGGGCTTCCCATACGGGGCCGCGCGCCATAGATCCATCACCCAGATTGGCCACTACCACGCCTTCCCTGTCATTGCACTTCTTAAACAGTGAAGCTCCCGTTGCAATCGTGGCTGAGCCGCCTACCAGTGCATTGTTGGGATAGATTCCAAACGGCAGGAAGAACGCATGCATGGAACCGCCAAGGCCCATATGGAAACCGTTTTCACGGGCAAACAGTTCCGCCAGAGCTCCGTATACCAGGAACTCAATGGCAAGCTCTTTCACATTTCCTTCCGCCTTGCTGGCTGTCTTGATTGCCTTCAGGGTCTTTCCGCCAAGGAAGTTTTCCATGATATCCAGAAGTTCTTTGTCTCCCAGCTTTTCAATACAGGACAGTCCCTTTGCCAGAATCTCGCTGTGGCTTCTGTGGCTTCCGAAGGTAAAGTCTTCTTTACCCAGCAGATAGGCCTCTCCTACAGCCGCCGCTTCCTGTCCCAGAGACAGGTGGGCAGGACCGGGATATGTAGTCTCTACGTCAGCATATTTCGCCTGTGTTTTGATCTGATTCAGCATATCCTCGAACTCACGGCAAATTGTCATGTCACGGAAAATACGAATCAAATCCTCTTTTGTAAAGTTTCCTTCGTCCAGCTCCTCCTGCACGGTCTTTTTATACACGTTAATCGGAATATCCTTAAACGTGATTTTTCCCTCAGCGCGCATCTTGTCCGGATCAACAAATATTGACTTTGGCATGTTTTTATCTCCTTTTTTATTTGAGTCTGGTTCTAGGTTTATCTTTTATATCTTTCTGTTCATTTTATTTCATCATCAGAAGCGGGAAGTTCTCCAGAGCATTACACAGCTCTTTCATAAAGCGGGAAGCCGGTGAACCGTCCACAGCCCGGTGGTCGTAAGTCAGGCAAAGCGGCATCGCCTGATATGGCTTGATTTCTCCGCCCACTTCCTTAATACGGGTAACCGTTCCGCACACGCCCAGAATACCTACCTGCGGCGGATTGATAATCGGTGTAAACATTTCCACGCCAAGCGAACCTACATTGGAAATAGTAAAGGTGGCTCCCGCCAGCAGATCCGGTGTGGCTTTTCCTTCCTGACACAGTTTTGCCACACGTTTTGCCTCTACACTGATCTCTGCCAGGCTCATCTCGTCTGCGTGGAAAATAGTAGGTACAAACAGACCCTTGGGAGTATCCACAGCCATACCAAGATTTACATGGTTATATCTGCGCAGAACATTCTCTTCCGGCATAGTGGCATTCAGATCCGGATGATTCTTAATGACACGTGATACTGCGAAAAGAATCATATCGTTCAAAGTGATATTCGGCATACCCATGGCCTCTGCATTTGCCTTAAGCTGCTTCCTGAGTGAAAGAATTGCTGTCGCATCGAAAGAATGGCAGTTGGTCAGCTGAGCCATGGTGCTCAGGGATTTTGTCATTCCCTTTGCTGTAGCCTTTCTTACACCAGAGAACTTTACATCCACGTATTCTGCTTCGGGGGCTGCTGCAGGTGCAGAAACCGCTGCCGGCGCTGCTGCAGGTTCTGCTGCCGGTGCTGCCGGCTGAACCGCTGCTGCAGGCGCTGCCGCAGGTGCACTGGCTGCATATGCTTTCACATCCGCTTCTACAATACGTCCGTGCGGCCCGCTGCCGACTGCCGCCGTAGCATCTACTCCCAGCTCTTTTGCTGTCTTTCTTGCTCTCGGAGAAACCTTTGCATCCGGATTGGCCGGACCGGATGCTGCCGGAACTGTCGGCTGAGCCGCTGCTGCCGCAGGTGCGGGACCCGCTGCCGGTGCTGCCGCCGCTGTTCCATCTTTCAGGCCTTCAATACTGTCCCCAGGCTGACCTACTGCGCACACAGGAGCCAGTACCGGCACCTCGTCCCCATCCTGATAGAATATCTCCAGCAGTTCTCCTTCTGCTGTAGATTCGCACTCAAAGGATGCTTTATCTGTTTCATAAGTAAAGAGCACATCTCCAACGCTGACGTGATCTCCTTTCTTCTTCAGCCATTCACTGATCACGCATTCTTCTACCGTAATTCCTGCCTTCGGCATAATAACGGTCTGTGCCATGCCGGCACCCGATGCGGATGCTGCCGGGGCTGCTTCAGGAGCAGATGCAGGAACCGCCTGAGCCGGCACTGCTGCCGTTCCATCCTTTAATCCCTCTGTACTGTCTCCTGGCTGACCAATTGCACATACAGGAACCAGTACCGGCACCTCATCTCCGTCCTGATAGAATATCTCCAGCAGTTCTCCCTCTGCTGTAGACTCACATTCGAAGGAGGCCTTATCTGTCTCATAAGTGAAGAGTACATCTCCAACATTGACATGATCGCCCTTCTTTTTCAGCCATTCACTGATCACACATTCTTCTACCGTGATCCCTGCTTTCGGCATAATAACAGTCTGTGCCATGCCGGCACCCGATGCGGATACTGCCGGGGCAGAAGCAGGTGCGGGCGCTGATGCCGGAGCTTCTGCAACTACAGGCGCTGATGCCTCTGCATTTCCACCCTTGAGACTGGAGATATCATCTCCGGGCTGACCGATTGCACATACATTTGTCAGTACCGGAACCTCGTCTCCGTCCTGATAGAAAATCTCCAGCAGTTCTCCCTCTGCTGTAGATTCACACTCGAAAGACGCCTTGTCTGTCTCATAAGTAAAAAGAATGTCGCCCACATTAACGTGGTCGCCTTTCTTTTTCAGCCATTCGGTAATCACACACTCTTCTACCGTGATCCCCGCTTTCGGCATCAATACGCCTACTGCCATTTCCTTTACCTCCATTATTTTCATTTCGTTAATATAATTAATTTATTGCTTTCACAATCACAGAATTTTTGTGCCGGCTTTTTCCGCCCGCAGAAGCAATTCTTCCGGAAGTCCTCCATCGCTGATGATATAATCCACGTCCTCCACATTACCAAATGTATAAGGAAGAATTCTGCCGCATTTGGAGCTGTCCATCAGGAGCACCCGCCTTCCGGCCTTTCTCAGCACCAGACGTTTTACCAGCATTTCTTCTTCCTTTCCGCAGGTAAAGCCTCCCTCCTGCGTATATCCGGAAACTCCTACAAAAGCTGTGGCTATATTAATGTGCTCCAGCATCTGCAGGGTGCTCTGCCCGGACACAGCCTGATTAAAACGGTTCAGAGTTCCTCCGCACATATGTATTGCCGGGATTGAAAGCCGTCCAAGCTCCAGCGCTATATTGGGTCCCGTAGTAAAAATATTGAGATCCATATCAGGAAGTGCCTGCGCCAGCGCAATACTGGATGTTCCCGCATCCAGAAAAACCGCACTTCCAGGTTCAATCAGCGTTAAAGCCTTAACCGCCATTTCCCTCTTTGCTTTCATGTTCGTATGCATACGGGCCTCCAGCTTAGCCTCTGTAATGCTGTTCCCCTGAATTGCTGATACAGCTCCTCCCCGGGTTCTGTTGATAATTCCCTGCTGCTCCAGCTTTTCCAAATCTCTGTGAATAGTCATTAAACTGACATCAGGAAAAAGAGCGCCGAGTTCTTTCACTGTCACGGCACCTTTTTCCTGAATATATTTTCCTATTTTTTCCCGCCGAAGCTGGTTCATAATATGTTTCCTCTTGTTGTATTTTGTTACTTGTTCCTGTTTTCTGTAACAGATTATAACATTTCATAACATTCGAGTCAACGCTTTTTTACTGATTTTGATACAAAAAATCTTCTGCATTTTCTGCTGTAATCTTCTGGTAAGGCAGGTAGACACAGCGCTCACTCTCAAACTCTACTTCTTCCATGCCCTTGCCTGTCAGCAGCGCCATCGCTATCTGCGCCATTGCTCTGGCCTGTCCCTCTTTATCGTTATATACGGTTCCGGCAAGTCTTGCATTCACAACAGCCTTAAGACCGGCTTCCGTCCCGTCGATTCCGAAAATAGCCGGAACAGCAGCTTCTGTATAATTCAGTTTTTCATATGCATCCAATGCTCCCAATGCCATATCATCATTATTGGCCAGAATCAGCTCTATCTGATTCCCATACTGTCCAATCAGCTGTTCCATTCGATTCTCTGCCTGAGCCCGATTCCAGTTGGCAATCTGATAGCTCAGTTTTTCCAGCTCAATTTCTCTGTCTGCCAGGGCTTCCACTACTGCTTCTGTGCGTATAATAGCATCCTGATGCCCTACTTCTCCTTCCAGGACCACATACTGAATTTTTCCGTCCCGATTGCCGTCAGCCTGACTGTTTGACTGTATCATATCCGCCGCCAGTTCTCCCTGCATATAACCAGACTGCTCCGCATCCGCTCCCACATAATAAAGTCCGTCCCACTGCATCAGATCTTCTGCCACCGGTTCTCTGTTAAAGAAAATAATAGGTACTTCATTTTCTCTGGCCAAATCTATGATCTCGGAGGGATCCGCCCGATCTACCAGATTCACGCAGAGCACATCGCAGCCTGCATCAATAAGCTCTTTCACCTGATCGTCCTGGGTTCTCTGAGAGCCCGCAGCATCCCGGACCATAACTACCGTCTCCGTATCTCCTCCCTGGATATCTTTCAGCTGACTTCTGAAACAATCCAGAAGTTCATTTAAAAATGTGTCGCTCTGATTATAGTACGCCACGCCAATATAGTTTTTTCCTGTATCCTCTGTCTGCTTTTTTTTACAGCCGCATAAAGTCAGACTGCAAGCGGCTGCCAGAACAGCAACCGTCCATATCCATGCTCTTTTTGTACTCATATTTCCTTCCTCTTCCGGTTAGAAGCCTGGTCTGATACTACTGACTCATTGTAAACAGGATTTCCTGCCCCTTCTGTGAAAACAATGTCTCTCTGCGCAGGACAGAATATGGAACATCTCTGCCCTGAGGCTTATAAAACCAGTGTTCCAGGCAGTCGGCAGCCTCACTCATACTCTGATATCCCATGCTGAATTCATCCGGCACCACAAGACATTCCACAATTCCCTTATCCAGATAATAGGCAGCCTGAGTAGAATGGCCGATTCCATAAAGTACTGCTCCGTTTAATCCGTTAGAATCCGCATATTCCCCGACAGCTGTCAGACTGCTGTCATCAAGAGCTGCTATAAAATCCACCTCTGGCTGAGCTCCCAGATATTCTGTTTCCCCCTCTTCAAAATTCCCTGACACACACCAGAGCAGATCCACACCTGTATTTTTGAGAACCTCCTGAAAGCCTTCCATTCGGCTGGCAGTCATCTGAGAATCTGTGGTCAGAGAAACCACTCCCAGTGTCTTATCTTCCAGATTCCCCTGGTAATCTTCCAGAAGCTCCTCTGCCAGAGCTGCTCCCAGAGCATATGGATCCGCCTCGATAACAGCAGCCGACACCTTTGTCTCTTCCTCCGGAAGCCCTGTACCTACAAACAGGATCGGCACTTGTTTTCCTGTTTTTTCGAGAATTTCTCCGGCATCTTTTCCCGGAACCGGCTGCAGGATAATGGCGTCTGCTCCATTGGCTATCTCACTTTTCATCAGTTCCTGCTGTTCCTTCAATGACAGTATGCTCTCTGTACCTACAATAACTGCCTCTACTCCCCGCTCCTGGGCTGCCATCCGGATTCCATATTTAAAGGCCGACCACTGCGCGTCATCAGAATCCCGGACGATTACGGAGACTCTGCCCAACGCATCGTCCTCCTGCCCTCTCAGCATCAGAGCAGCAAACACAATCACAAGGATACCCAGAATAATTTCTATCAGAATATAATATTTTGCGTTTCTGCTCATTCTATTTTTCCCTCTTCCAGACGTTTCGTGTCTTCCTCCGTATACGGAACTGCCGGAATCCGTATCAACACTTTTGTGCCTTCGTCCGGCTCGCTCTCAATAAACAGTCCGTACTCACTTCCAAAGTAAATCTGAATACGACGGTTTACATTCACAAGCCCCACTCCCGATCCATGCTTATGAACACGATCACTGTCTGTGAGCACCAGCCTGGTCTCTTCCTCAGACATTCCTATCCCGTTATCTTCCACTGTCAGCAGGATATCATTCCCTTCTCTCCTGCCTTTCACCAGAATCTCACCGCAATCGTCCATACCGCTTACACCGTAATTAATGGCGTTTTCCAGCAGCGGCTGAAGAATCAGCTTAACCGTGCTGTAATCTTCTATCGCAGGATCGATTTCAAAGTCTATGGAAAATGTATTCTTGTACCTTATTTTCTGGATATTCATATAGCTTCGGGCATGCTGCACTTCATCACGGATTCTGATGATTGTCCGTCCTTTGGAGAGACTGATCCGGAAAAGCCTTGCCAGCTGAGAAATCATGAAGACTGCCTCATCATTCTTCTCCCCTTCTACCATCCATGTAATAGATTCCAGCGTATTATAGAGAAAATGAGGATTAATCTGACTCTGAAGAGCATCCAGCTCGCTCTTTCTTCTTTCATTCTGCTCCAGCACGATTTTTCTCATCAAATCTTCTATCTGCTCATAAGATTTTTGAATGGAATGTCCCAGATGCCGGATTTCCTGAGGCCCTCCGATATAAATCTCCGGCTTCTCTCCCGCTTCATATTCTCTGACAGACTCATTCAGGCGCAGTACAGGTCTGGAAATTCCCTGAGAAGCAATCCGGTTCACCACCGCCAGCATCATTGCCATCAGCAGAACCAGAAGAATAATGAAATATCGCATATCCACCATTCCATACGTAAATGCAGAATAGGGAATAACTCCTACCAGCTTCCACCCTGTGTAGCTGATGGTATTAATCACCACTTTGCGCCTTTCTCCCTCAAAAACCTCATCATAAATTCCATCTTTATAGGAAGCCGCCATGGTGCTGTTCTCACTGCTGATTTTATCGCTAATCTGAATCCGGCGAGGATGATAAATAATTGCACCGCTGCTGTCGCAAAGATAGTAATACTGGCCATTTTCAGATGTATTAATCTGATCCAGCATCCTTGAAATCACAGAATAATCCATATCTACCAGAAGCACTCCCAGTTCTGACTTTCCTCCATTCGTGATTTCTATGGCACGGCTCAGAGAAATTACCCAATAATAGCGAAATGTATTGTCATCAAAAAGATTCTGAATATGCGGCATGGAAAAATGCATATTTTCCACCTCATCCATCGCCTGCACAAACCAATTCTGTTCTGTGACATTCAGATTTTCTTTCTGGGTCGCCAGGGGCTCGGCTGCCAGAAGTCTCCCATAGCTGTTATAGACTGCGATACTCTGAAGGCTGTCCCGGTTGGCCTCATAAAGCAGATTCATCCTGCTCTGGATATCTCCTGCATAACCTGAAAAATCATTTTCTTTTATCAGATAATAATACGCCGTATCTGAAATCTGGCGCATACTGACCAGATAGTCCTCCAGGCTCTCTCCGGTCTGTTCCATCAGCCTCTGCGTGTTATGAATCGTTTCCTGTCTGGATGATGTGGAAAAACGCAGATACAGCACTACCGCAATAATCAGCATAATTGAAACAGAGATCATGGAAAAGCTGAACATAATTGTGGACTGAATGCCCAGCGGTCCAGGTATCCTTAATGCTTTCAAACCTTTACTTTTCACTCTTTCCATGCTCCGTTCTGTATTTGGATGGCGATACGCCAAATCGTCGTTTAAACACATAGCTGAAATAATTCGGATCTGTATATCCCACTTCTTTCGCTATAATATAGCTCTTTTCACTGGTCTCCAGCAGACGTCTTGCCGCCTGATCCATGCGATAATCCGTCAGGTAGCTGATAAAGGAATTTCCCGTTTCCTTTTTGAAAATGGTAGAAAAATAAGAATTTGACACCCCCAGCACTTCACAGATGCTGTCCAGCGAAAGGTCGGCATCTGCATAGTTTTCACATACATATTCCTGTGCGCGCAGCACAAAGGACTTTGTTGATTTATTTCTGGTACTGATCAGGCTCTCCTGAAATGTCAGACAGGTGTCTGCGAACCATTTTCTCAATGCATCCGGAGCCATATCGCTCAGGCGTCCGTACAGCTCCCCCATATCTCCGGAAAAAGCCTCTGTCTGAATATCGTTATTAACCGCAAAGCGATACAGGACGCTTACCAGTTCCATCACAGCAATATGATGATATTGAAGCGATTTTGCAGGCAGAAATACATGATCCATATAATTATTTGCCTCTTCTATAATATCCTCTCTGGAATCGAGACGAATTGTGCGAAACAGATTGGAGATTACCGCATCGCTGACCATCTCAGACCCGCCCGTCTCCTGCGGTGCAATCTCCCTGATATTAATAGCCCTGGACGTTCCATAAATTACCCGGTAAGAAACCGCCTCTCTCGCACTGGCATAGGACTGAGAAAGGTCCAGAATGTCAGAACAGACCCAGCCGACTCCTACTGTTACCACTGCTCCGATAATACGCCGGGCATAACGGCAGAAGCGATCGCATTCGTCTGTCAGCTCTGATACTTCATTTTCATTATTAAGGCGTGCTATCATAATCAGATTTCCCAGATAGGAAAACCGTTTTGGTTTCCACCTCTCTCCCAGATATTCCCCCGCCTGTTTCTGAACCGACATCGCCAGAAGAACCGGATCCATATTCTTCTCCACGCGTGTAGATGAGGTATGAACAACCAGACAGCAATAATACGGTCCTTCCAGATCAATCTGATAGTCTTTCAGATATTTACCAACCTCTTCCCTGCGGATCCGCCCCTCTATCAGCGTTACATAAAAATTGGTTTTGAGAAAAGGCAGTGATTCCATATAATATTTTTTCAGAACTTCTTTATTCCGTTTTTCGCTGATTTCCTGATCAAGCTTGATTTTCAGAGACGTAAAAACATTTGTCAGCTCCACAGAATTCACCGGCTTCAGAATATATTCCTCCACCTCAAGATGCACTGCCTCCTTGGCATACTCAAACTCATCAAAACCGGTAAAAATCAGCACCTTGGTAGCGGGAAATTCTGTTCGAATCCGCCTTGCCAGCTCCATTCCATCCATATAAGGCATCCGGATATCCGTCATGACTACATCCGGCTGAAACTCCTCTACCATCTCCAGGGCTTTCACCCCATTATTTGCATACCCTATAACGGAAAAGCCAAGCCCCTCCCAGTTTATTTTTTTCTGAATGACCTGAATAACCTCTTCTTCATCATCCACCAGCAATACCGTATAAATATCCATTTTTCTCTCCATTTATATGTCATTGATTAGCTCAGACTGGTTATTATTATAACAAAACAATACCTGTGTACAAGGGACATTTCTGATCTTTTCCGTATATTGCAAAAGAATCCACTCCGCCCTGTAAAGGCGGGAGTGGATTCTTCTGCAATAAATATTATTTCTTCTGAACGTATTTCAGACAGTCAAGTGTTACCGCTACCAGAATAATGATACCGGAGAATACAAACTGCAGGTTCGTATCGATACCAAGAATCGTCAGAGAATATGTAAGAGCCGTGAAAATAAGCACGCCGACTACTACACCTGAAATCTTACCAATACCACCGGTAAAGGATACGCCACCTACTACACAGGCTGCAATCGCATCTGTCTCCCAGCCCTGTCCATAAGCAGCTGAACCGGAACCAACCATTCTCGCACACTCCAGCCAGGATCCGAAACCATAGAGAATACCTGCCAGAATAAAAGCACCAATTGTTACAGCAAATACCGAAATACCGGACACTGCTGCCGCCTCAGAGTTTCCACCTACAGCATACAGATTCTTTCCAAAAGTTGTCTTATTCCAGATAAACCATACAATGGCTACTGCAGCCACAGCCCAGAGAATAATGGTGGGGAATCCGTTTACTCTCGGAATAATCATAGCCGGAATAGAAGGCTCAATTGCACCGAAGGACACACCCTTTGTGGCATATGTAATTAAACCGAAGATCATCAGCATATTTGCCATTGTGGAAATGAAAGGATGCATCTTGAACTTCGCTGTAAAGAATCCGGCAATGGATGTAAAGCAGGTACACAGAACAATACACATCACCAGGGCAAATATCATTCTCGCCGGAATCGACCATCCTGTGAAATCAAAGATATGACCGAACACACCTCCTGTATTGACACCCTGATGCATGATGATAGTAGCCGTTGTCATACCCATACCTACCATACGTCCAATGGAAAGGTCTGTACCGGCAAGCAGGATCAGGCCCGCTACACCAAGCGCCAGGAACATTCTCGGAGATGCCTGCTGAAGAATATTCAGTACATTATTATAAGTAAGAAGAGGCGTTCCCTTGATAATCGGAGTAATGATACAGAGGGCAATAAAAATCAAAATGATGGCAATATACAAACCGTTCTGCAGAAGGAAGCTTCTGCGGTTAAAGGTATACTGATAATTTTCCCATCTCTGTGCCATATTTTCCGCAAAGGTGAATCTGGACATACGCAGCATATCAATCAGATGATACTTGTGTGTAAACGCTCCATGCCGTCTGTCCTTGATGTCCTGCAGATTTTTGTCCAGCTCCATTTTTGCATCAAAGAGCCGGTTCTTGTAAACATAATTCTCATCCTTAATTTCTCTGTGGTCAGAAAGTTTTGCAACTGCAGCCTGATGTTCTTTCTGAAGCTCTTCTACCTTTGCCTGGTAAGCTTTCTTTGCAGCCTCTTTTTCATACTTTCCGCTTTCTGCTACAGGCTGATAATATTCTTTGTCAAAATGTTCTTTCAGATAGGCTTCCGCATCTGCAATCAGCTTTGCGATTGCATCCTTGTTCTTTGCCTCTACTTCTTTTGCCTTTTTCAGTTCGCCCTGAAGCTTTGCAATAGCAGCTTCATTCTCGGCCTTGCTGCGGCTCTTGTCTCTTTTCAGAGAATCAATTTTATTCTGAACAGAGACAACCTTATCGGTTCCGTCTACACGAAGAGCGTTAATTTTTTCCTGGATACCGCCCACATATTCGTCAATCGGCCTGCGCAGTTCCATCTCGCGCTCAGCTGTAAGAATCTTTTCATTTTCTGTTGCCATATCTATCGTTCTCCCTCATTATAGGTATTTTGCACTGAGTCTCAAAAGCTCTTCCTGATTGGTCTCTTTTGTATTAACAATTCCGGAAAGATGTCCGTTCGACATAACGCCGATACGATTCGTAATTCCCAGAATCTCCGGCATCTCAGAGGAAACTACAATAATCGTCTTTCCCTCTTTTGCCATCTGGATAATCAGCTCATATATCTCATATTTGGCTCCGACGTCAATACCACGTGTCGGTTCATCCATCATAAATACCTGCGGTTCGCGTTCCAGCCATTTTCCGAAAATAACCTTCTGCTGATTTCCGCCGGAAAGGCTTGTAATCATATCATCCGGTCCCATACATTTGGTATGCATGACTTTAATTTCCTTCGCCGTAGCCTTGGTCATCTTCACATCAGAAAGAGCCGGTCCTGATTTATACTGATTCAGATTGGCAATCGTAGTATTGAAAGTCAGATTTCCCTTCAGGAAGAGTCCGTTTGCCTTTCTCTCCTCTGTAATCATGGCGAACCCATGCTCCATGGCTTCCTTTGCGCTTCCAAAATTCATCAGCCGTTTATTAAAGTACACGCGTCCCGCCGCTCTGGTTCGTACGCCAAAAATTGTTTCAAGCAGTTCCGTACGTCCTGCTCCTACCAATCCGTACAGTCCAAAAATTTCCCCTTCTCTGACATCAAACGTGATATCCTGTAAATGGGGTTCAAACTTTGTGGACAGATGCTGAACAGACAGAATCACATCTCCCGGGGTATTGTCTACCGGCGGGAACCGGTTCTCAAGAGAACGTCCTACCATCGCGGAAATCAGTTCATTCATATCCGTATCTTTTGAATTTTTGGTCATGACCAGGTTGCCGTCCCGAAGTACAGAAATTTCATCGCAGATCTCAAATATCTCATCCATCTTATGAGAAATATAGATCAGAGCAATTCCCTGTTCCTTCAGCATACGCATCATCTCAAACAGCTTGTTAACTTCCTGAACTGTCAGAGAAGAAGTCGGCTCATCCAGAACAATCACCTTGGAGTTATAGGAAATTGCCTTGGCAATCTCACACATCTGCCGCTGAGATACGGACATATTCCGCATCGGCTGTGTCAGATTCACAGTCATGCCGAGTCTTCTGAAAAGCTCGGAAGCTTCTTTTTTCATTCTGCCCTCATCCACAACTCCCATGGAATTCTTGGGATAGCGTCCAAGGAACAGATTGTCGATTACGTTTCTTTCCAGGCATTGGTTCAGCTCCTGATGAACCATCGCAATGCCGTTTTCGAGGGCATCCTTCGGTCCTGAAAAGCTTACTTCCTTTCCATCGAGAAAAATAGTTCCCTCATCTTTCTGATATGTACCAAAAAGACATTTCATCATCGTTGACTTGCCGGCACCGTTCTCGCCCATCAGTCCCATGACCGTTCCACGCTTCACATTCAGGTTAATGTGATCCAGAACCCGGTTACGGCCAAAGGACTTACACATTCCGCGTATCGATAAGACAACGTCATCCCTCTTATCTGCCATTCTTCTTACTCCTGTATCTGTAAATTAATTAACACTCTTACCCTCGCCCGCAGCAGAATCCTCTGTTTTCCACGTTCCCAGTCCATTCTGCTGCTGCTTTTCCCTCTGAATAGATTATTAGGGAGAATCTCTTCTCCCCAATAATCCATTCCGTTATAAATGATCCATTTGTCCGGATATTTTTTTCTGTATTTTACTGGCTAAGCAGAGATGTATAGGAAGCTGCATTATCTGTCTTAACCATGTTGATTGCAAATCCGTCATACTGGCTCGGATTTCCAAGACGGTTTGTGATGTTGGACTCTGTCTGTCCATCTCCACCGATGTACTCAACATTCAGGTTCAGAATATCATCGTAATTCTGAAGCAGCGGCTGATATGTAGCGCTCAGGAAGTTATCTGCTGCATTGTAGATATTCAGCCAGATATTCTTGGTCGGATGTGTTGCTGCATCCAGCTGGTTGGATACCGGCTCGTAAACCTTTGTGGAATCTGTGAAATCCTGATAGTTTTCAGCAGTAACAGCTACGTTCAGTGCGTAGTAGGAACGCTGCTCAGCATTGTATGTAAATACATCGCTGCTCAGTACGTTTCCAGCCTCGTCAGCTGTTCCGATACCTGTATCAATGTCTACACCATCCAGTGCGTTACGCAGTACACGAAGAGTCAGGTAAGCCTGTACATCTGCATGCTGGCTGATGGTTCCGCCGTATCCCTCTGCAATAGCTGCTACAGCATCGCTGTTTGCATCGTATCCGAAGGTCGGTACCTTATTATCCTTGGACCATGCATTGAACATGGACATTCCCATACCGTCATTGTTGGAAGCTACGATATCGATCTGATCACCGAAGGATGCGGACCAGGTTCCGATAGCGTTTCCTGCTGTAGCTGCATCCCATGTAGCTCCTGCGGAGTTCTTCATTTCCTGAGAAGCCAGCTCACGAACTGTATAGGTCTTGCCGTTGATCTCAAGAGTTCCGTCCTGTACTGCTGTAGCAGATCCGTCTGTGTTGGTTCCAACCGGATCACTTACAATAGCTCCGTCCTTCTCAACAGCAGTTCCCAGAGCTGCGCGAACGCCTCTGGTACGTGCGATGGAATCGTTATGTCCGATATCTCCGATAGCCAGAACATATCCGATAACGCCGTCGCCATTGCGGTCGATGCTGTCAATATTTGCCTCGATATAATCTTTAATCATGGTTCCCTGCAGTTCAGCACCCTGATTAGCGTCGAAACCTACGTAGTAAGTATTATCATTGAATGACAGTGCTGCCATGTCCAGTTCTCCTGTGGAGCTGTTGGACGGCTGACGGTTAAACCATACAAGCGGCTTATCTTTGTTGGCAACTTCTCCGGCTGCTGCCGTATCTGTAGTCTCAGCTGCGTCTGTGCTTTCTGTAGCTGCGGCATCCGTGGATGTATCAGCTGCATCTTTTCCGCCGCCGCAAGCGGTCATGGAAAGTGCCAGCACTGCTGCCAGTGTCAGTGAAAGTAATTTCCTTTTCATAAATTCTGTTCCTCCTTATCTAACGACGTTTTCGTTGATATGGACAGTATAGACGATATCTGGAAAATATAAAATAGAATATTTTTCACTTTTCATTGAAATTTTAATGATATTTTTATGGAAATTGAATAATATCCCATGACATTTTCAGGAAAACGACCGGCAATCTCCTTCCAGCACCGGTCTCGGGGAATTTTCCCGCAAAAGACATTCTCCCTATATAAAAACGGACGTCACAGAAATATTTCCGCAACGTCCGCTTTCGTTTTCATTTATCTGAGTGTATCAATAAATCTGTCAAAAGCTGCCTGTCCTTCTTCCGTCCGTTTATATACGCCGGCACATTCCAGAACTTTGGCAAATACTTTTCCGATTTCCTTCTGTACAATACTGTGAAGATTCTCTGCTGTTACAGAACTGTGCTCCATCCACTCCTCTGCCCAGTCTGCATGCTTTGCGAGAATTTCACTGCTTCGCAGATCTTTTCCCGTCAGAATATACTCTTCCAACAGGGCCATCTCCTGTTTCAGTCTTGCCGGGAGCACCGCCAGACCCATCACCTCAATAAGACCAATATTCTCCTTCTTAATATGATGATACTGTGCATGCGGATGGTAAACTCCCATCGGATGTTCTTCCGTGGTAATGTTATTGCGAAGAACAAGATCCAGTTCATACACGCCATCCCGCATTCGTGCAATGGGTGTAATCGTATTATGAGGAACTCCCTCTGTTTCACTGTAGATAAAAGCAGCCTCGTCCGTATATCCTCTCCACGCTTTCAGAATATAATCTGCTGCGTCAGCCAACTGCACCGGATTTTCCCCCTGAAGCCGGATCACCGACATCGGCCACCGCACTACTCCGGCCTTCACCTGCGGATAAGCCGACATAGTGAAATATCTTTCATAGGGAGCCCTGGCCATGGCAAATACATAATTTCCTCCCTGAAAATGATCATGGCTCAGAATAGAGCCTCCCACAATAGGAAGATCTGCATTGGAACCCGCCGTATAATGTGGAAACTGACGAACAAAATCAAGAAGCTTTGCAAAAGCATTCCTGTCAATCTTCATAGGAATATGCTCTTTATTAAATATGATGCAATGCTCATTATAATATACGTAAGGAGAATACTGCAGAAAATACTCTTCTCCGTTCAGGCGTATGGGAATAATTCTGTGATTCTGTCTGGCCGGATGATCATAATGACCTGCATATCCTTCATTCTCTCTGCACAGAAGGCAGCTGGGATAGCCGCTCTTCTTTGCCTTCCCCGCCTTCGCAATATCGCGCGGATCCTTCTCCGGCTTGGAAAGATTGATCGTAATGTCAATAGGTCCGTATTCTGTATCTGTTATCCATTTTTCGTCTTTGGCAATTCTGTCCCGGCGAATATAGTTCGTTGCCTGGCTGAACGCATAGTAATCGTCCGTGGCTTCTTTGGGCGATACCTGATATTTTTCCCAGAACCTCAGCTGAACCTGAGATGGAAGCGGTGTCAGAATGCCCATAATTTTGGTATCAAACAAATCTCTGGTGGCAACGGTATCGTCTTCCAGAAGTTTCTGTTCCACAGCATAGGCCAGCATGTCATTCAGTATCTCATGAACCTGACGCCCGTCCGGCAGAACCTCCGGTTTTTCATACTCATCCAGTCCAAAAAGGGAGAGCAGCTGATTAGTCAGGAAGACCTCATCCGCAGAATCTGCCAGACCATTTTCTATTCCATATGAAACCAGTTCCCCTATCAGAGCACTGATATTTCTGCTATTATTCATTGATTTCACACTTTCTTTCCGTTAAGGCTCAAATATCTGTTGGAGCGGAATACTGCCGTTGTGCTTATAACACCTTCATTCCGCCATATTTACGAATCTGAAGAACACTGCAGGATCCCTCTCCGAAAGTCTGATCCATAACCTTTCTGTACTCTTCCACCGCTTCATGTTTCACAAAAGCCTGAATCGTGCCGGCAAAACCTCCTCCGTGTACACGGCAGACGCCATTATCACCAAGGATCGCTTCGCTGACTGCCAATGCCACTGACACATTCTGATGCTGTACATCATGATTCGTATACACATTCTGAAGATATTTAAATGAAGAGTCTCCGGAAGCCTTTACTGCGCGCAGAAATGCCTGAAAATCTCCCGCGCGCAGGGCTGCTACTTCTTCCCGCACCCTCGGATTCTCCGTCACAAAATGAATTGCTCTCAAAAATCCTCTGTCTCCTGCTTTCTCACGCACTTCTGCAGATTTCTCAAGAAGATCAGCAAGCGTCACATCATGCAGAACTTCTTTTCCAAATACCGCAGCCGCTGCGCGCATTTCCTGAGGAACCGCTGCATAATCATCTGTCAGATCAGCATGAGACCCCTTTGTATCCGTAATGCACAGGCTGTATCCGTATTTCTCCAGATCACAGGCTACGCTTTCAATTTTCGGATTCTTCTTATCTGCGAAATCAATGTGCACCAGATTTCCCACAGAGCTGGCCGTCTGGTCCATCAGACCACAGGGCTTCCCAAAATATACATTCTCTGCATACTGTCCGATAATGGCAATATCCACAGGAGAAATCTTCATATCATTATAAAGGCCCGACACAATCGTACCGATAATCGTTTCAAAGGCTGCGGAAGAAGAAAGTCCTGCACCAATCAGCACATCGCTGGTGATATATGCCTGAAAACCGCCGATTTTTCCTCCATGCTCGCGAATTCCTGCCAGCACTCCCTTAATCAGGGACTTTGTCGTTCCTTTCTCATTCTCTTTTACGTCCAGATCATCCAGAGAAATCACGATTTCCGGCGCGGTTCCGGATACAACCTTTACAACCCCGTCCAGTTTTCCCACTACTCCGATAGCGTCCAGATTAATGGAGGCAGCAAGCACTTCTCCATTCTGATGATCTGTATGATTTCCCCCTATCTCGCTGCGTCCGGGAGCACTGTAAATCTCCACTTCCTGGCAGCCATATAATTCTTCATAACGACTGAGTGTATCTACATAGCGCTGTCTCTGGTAATCCATCAATGTCTCGTCAATATAAATGTCTTTCAGTAGTTCATCCTGTGCCCCACTCGCAAAAAGCTCTTTTAATTCCTTTGTAGTTTTCATGCTCATACCCTCATTTTCTTTTTATTTCTGCCAGCAGTCAGCCGGACAGTGGATGTTTTCATTGTAAACCATTCCCTGAAAGAATCCAAGACAAAATTTCGGAACACCAAAAAGTACAACCTTTCCACTTAATTGTACAACAAAAAAGGGGTCCTGATATCCGGAACCCCCTTATCTATATTCCTGTATTCTGTTTTTAATTCTGTATGTCTATACTGCTTTTCACTTTTCTTCAGCTCTGCGCTGTTTTGAAAATCACGCTGCGGTATTTATCCAGCACAGCAACAAGAATCATTCCCATAATTCCGCAGGTCAGGATCTCGCCAAGTCCCACGGTTCCCATCAGGAACGGAATGCTGAACGGTTCACCATAGCCGTACTTCAGTACCCAGGGTACAATCACCACATTTGCAATGATCGGCGGCAGAGGTGCAAGAAACCTGTTTTTCTTTCGCAGCATATATGTTCCCGCTGCACCAATCAAAGTCGCAACACTTCCGCAGATAACGTCCGCAAGAATGCCTCCTCCAAGCAGGTTTGCAATCAGACACCCAATAAACAATCCCGGAATTGCAGCCGGTGTAAAAAACGGCAGGATTGTCAGAGCTTCCGCAATCCGTGTCTGAATGGCTCCATAGCTGATAGGCTGGAACACCACACACAGCACCACATAGACAGCGGCAATCATGGCTGCCTGTGTCATAAACAGTACCTTGTTTGTCTTCATATTCAATTCTCCTTTAGTTTTGTTTTACGAGTGGAAGGTCTCGAACACTCGATTCATTTAACGCCGGGAATCGGCGGCAGGCCCGAAAGACCTTGGTTTTGAGGGCTTTTCTGCGTGTTGTAGTATAGCATGGTTCCCGGTGAAATGCAAGCCGTACCCACAATTTACCCACAATGAACCAGAATAACCGCCTTTGTACATACGGCAAAGAAAGCTCTATTCTTCAGAATCAGGTATTTTTTCAAACAGCTCACCTACGGAACATTTCAAAACAGTACTGATTTTATCAAGGTTATCAAATCTTATAGATTTTGTCTGGTTATTCACAAGGCGATTAAAGTTTTGATAGCTTAAATCAAGCTGCTTATATAACCAATATTTTGTATGCTGCTGTTCTTCAAGAATGCTTAAAATGCGTAATCGTACCATGCTTCACCTCATTTTAAGTCAGTATATCCGAAAAGCAACGCTTGCATAAATGATGTGTGCATTATATAATGTATGCATCAGATACTAATTGTCAAATACGAAAGGGGAAAATAAATAATGGGATTTTTTGACAGTTTTTCAAAAGCATTTAATGATCGAGACGTTATTGATATGTATAACGAAGACGATGAAGAAAACGGTAATTATTATAGGCAGAGATGTTTTGAAAATACTCCTTCAAATCATGGCTGGTATAAATGTATTAAATGTGGAAAAAGTTTTAGAAAAGGTGATATGGACATAGACCATATTATCCCTAAAAGCAAAGGTGGTACAAATCGACGTGAAAATCTACAATGTATATGCAAACATTGTAACAGATCAAAACAAGACGACACTTCCGAAACCAATCAAGACTTAAAACGTCGCAAGAAGGAATTGAAAGCGCAGGATAAAGAAGATTTAAAGTTTTTAAGGGAAGCACGTAAAATACAGAATAAAGAAAAGAGGAAAAAATAAATGGGATTTTGGGATATGCTGGGCGAAGCAGCTGGAAAGGCTCTGAAAGAACAGAAAGAAAAATATGGATCTGCCTCAAGGCAAGCTGGTAACTTGGATGACGATAGTTTGTTAGAAAAAATGAAAGGCGAAAACAGTATAGCCAAAAAAATGGCTTACGCCGAGGAATTAAAAAGAAGAACGGCTTATGCCGCAAAATCCGCTGAGTATTTAAATGACAAAGAATTATACGAAAAATGGAGAGATACCGACAATACAGCAGACAAAATAGCATATGCACAAGAATTAAAAAGACGGGGATACGGAAAACAGGAAGATTAAAAAATTATATAAAAGCAGAGGTCTATATGGCTTCTGCTTTTTTCATATTTATCAGCTATATAATATATTAGTAGAAAGGATAGATAAAAATGAATTATGATATCAAAAAAATATTAGTAGAAATTGTATGTGTTGTTGTTAGAAATGTATTAGCAATCTGGAAGCGCGAGGTCTTGAAAAAGCGTCGTAAAAATGCTGTCGTTTAAGAAAATCCACCATTCCATCAAATCCACTGTTATTCTTAGCTATCATTTAGTATAATAAACATACCTAAAATTTGATGGACGAGGTGGAATGATGGAAAAAGTAAACGACAAGCGCTTTTTTAAATTTATTGGATACGATTTTAATGCCCGACAAAAACTCAATGAGATATTTGGCAATGATATTCCTGATGGAGCAGCTCTTATTAAAGCTTTAGTAGATAAATTTTGTATAGCAGATAATATAAAAGAAATTCTTCCGAAATACTCCATGAAGTATCCGGATGTTTGTGAATTATTTCAAAATGATTTATATACCGACCTCTTTCTATTAGCAGGTTCTTATTGTTCAGAGTTTGAGCTAATTTATAGAGATCATACATGGTTACCATTTGATCGTAAAATCGAAAACAATAACGAAAGAGAAACTTATTGGTGCAGAAATTTAAAATGTCTGTTTCCATCTAAGTCATGGAACCAGCACTTTCTAAAAGGTATAAGCGATAAAACCAGAATTAATCAGTATTCATTCTATAATATTGATGAATTTATGGGTAAGCTTGACAGTTTTCAAGAAGAACAATATTTAGAATACAACAAACTTTTGAAAAAATTACATCTACAATTAAAAAACCCCAAAAAATCTTTATCTCCTGAAGAACTTCAGAAACATGAATTTCTTAAAAAATGTTTGCGCTACAGCAGTAATACAGGTATCGAAAATAAACTTGTATTAGACAAATTATTGGGAAGTTCTCTTGCAGAGATTTGCTGTTTTTATTTAAAAGGCAGCAATGATTACTGGAATACATTTACACAAAATATTGTTTATTCTTTGTGTGCATTAAAATGCACATTCATTAGAAATGATTTTGCAGAATGTATTTTAAAGGAAATTGTACTTCAATACCATAACAATGAAAACAATAAAAATATAGAGACTTATCTTACAAAATTAAACAACTCTCTAAAAAGCCTCATATCTTCCCTTAATGCACTTTATGGTTTTCTATTATACAATGCCTATGAATCTCTTCTAAAAAATAATACTAAAAATGATATTCTAACTCATATTGTTCAACAAAATGCATACAACGCAACGCTGCCAAATCATTTGCATTGTAGATCTGTGATAAAAAAACGAATAGATCAGGAAAAGGAAATTATTCCCATTTCTCCTGCTGCCGAAATGACTCCCATGGATAAATTTAATTTTCTGGAACATTTAAGCAGCTATTCTTTTCTTATGGGAGCAGACGACACAACAATCAAAGAAATTTTATTGTCTCAAAATGAAGAGAAAAAAAAGTCTTCAGAACAAAGAGCTAACAGCCGTATCACTAAAACGGCTACTGAACAATATACACAGATCCAATATTTTATTACCTACGCACTGTGGGAAATTTCCCACTGATTAACATTTTTCTTCCAATTTGTTTTAATAGATATGTGCTGGCCAGCGCGTATCTATTTTTATATTTGAGGAGGAACAAAAGAGCTATGTCTGATGAAAAAAAAGTCAATCACCCCATCACCTTTGACAAGCCCAAACAAATACGTTCTGCCATCGAAATTATTCCCAAGGGGCAGAAAGAAAAGCCGATCGATTTCATTTTCCATCAGCAGGACGCTGAAGGGAATTATCGAGAATGCTATTCTGATGATTCCAGAATGGCCGGTCTGCATATTCCATTCGGCGTAGACATCGACGAATACTTAAAGAAACATTCTAAGCAGAAACCCTCGGAGATTGCAAAACCCGAATTTCCTGCCAGCACTATTACGCGCGTCAATCCGCCAAATGTAATTGCAAACACAGACTCTGCAAGCGAAATGGCAAATTACCAGCTATTTCCTATCAGGCTTCGCGTTTATGTCAACCGCAAAGGGAGTATCCTTTACGATAAGAACGAGGTCGAAGTCAAAATTCTCATTGATGGCATGGGGACATCCGACTTTTTTAAGATCAAGTGTTCTGATATTGAACATATCACGCGACGTGTAGCTAAACAGTACCCCCAGGCTATCCTGTATGACAAAAGGAATGCTGCAACCATCGAAAATGATTTTCGTAGTAGAATACGCTTTGCCAAGACAGTTCATTGCTATGTTGACGCCGGATGGCAGATGATAGGTGATTCTCACATCTATCTTAGCCAGAACAGCCATATTCCAGGTAGCGAGATCATGACAACTTTATCGCTGCCTGTCATCAAAGGTCTTAACAAACGTGATTTTTCCAGTATCTGGACATCAATGTGCAGCTTGTACACTGATTACAGTACTTCCGCTGTTTTATGTCTTTATTCTCTCTTGGGTGTCACGTACCGACTGTTTGATGAAGCCGGATATCCTCCGCGTTTTCTTCTCTTTATGACAGGAAAGACCGGGAGTTTTAAGACCACGCTGGCTAAAATTCTGTTCACACAGCTGGCCGATGATGAATATCGTAATTATCCGCGAAGAATTGATACCGATACCGCAGTGTCTCTTGAACGTGGCATTGTTCTTTCCGGAAGAGACACTGTCACTCTCATCGACGATTATTCGCCAGCAAAAACACGGCAGAGTGCCGCCGACCTTTCTAACAAACTCGAGGCTATCATCAGGATGATTGGTGACGGAAGTTCTAAGAGTCGTTCCTCAGTATCTTTAGACGATCAGCGCGGAGAAGGTGTGAAAGGCATGGTAGTCTTGACCGGAGAGCTGCACGGAAAGGGACTGTCCTCTAATTTGAGATGTCTGTTTTGTGAAATTGAGGCAGCAAACGTCAACTTAAAGACTGTATCTTACTTCCAGCAGAATCCATTGCTGATTACTAGCTTTATCGGGGGATTTAGCGATTTTTTATCTGCAAATTGGGATGACATAATCACCTTCATAAAGGGGACTTTCGGTATTTATCGGGAACAAATCAAATCGACCCTCTCTGCCAAGCGGCTCGTTGATGTAGGTGTCATTCTCTGGCTGACAGCAGATATACTCAAAAGCTTCCTGATTTCATTTTGCGGTGACAACGAAAGCACTGCTTCCACAAACTGCAAGATTTTAAAGAAGGACATCTTATCTGCGGTAAAACGAAGTGAAATGGTTGCTGAGGAAGAAAATCCCGCTTTAACCTTCATGAAAGCTCTGCTTGCATTGATGAACAGAGGTGAGCTTGTAATCAAGGACCGCAAGCCGGATATGCACGAGCTTATGGTTCTGGACGGTTATACCGAAAACGGCTACACTTTTCTTCTGCCGCACAGTGTATATTATAAAGTTGCGAGCTGGTTAAGGCAAGGAGGAATTTTCTGGCCTCATGACGAAACACAAATCGGCGCACTTCTCTGCAAGGATGGCTACGCTCTCAGCAGCTCCAATGGTTCGGGAAAGCGAGTCTATTATGCGCGGGTAGCAATTGAAGGGAAAAAAGAGTCTTTTCTAAAGTTTCCCAATTCAGTTTTTCAGAAGCTCCGGGATTCTGATTAACGGGGGGGAGGGTAAACTATGAACAAGACTCGTGCTTCTTCCACCGATATTCCAGAACGACTTCTTCTCACCACACCGGAATTACAGTCTCTGCTTGGCTGCGGATATTCGACCGTTATCAAAATCGGCTCCCAAGCAGAAGCTAGGGTTCAAGTGGGAAAACGGGTTCTCTGGAATCGACATAAAATTGAAAGCTTTTTAGAACGCGCTTCAAGATAAGATGACACACTTGAGACCTTCTATATAACTAGGAGGTCTCACTTTTTAAACACTTTCAGGAGGAATTTTTATTATGGAGAAAAAGAAATTACCGCCAGGAATACGGCAAAGAGCTAACGGACGTTATGAGGGAAGAATAAAGCATAATTATCGCAGTTATTCTGTTTATGCCGATACAATAACAGAAACCAAAAAGAAATTAGCCGAGTTAAAATATAGACTCGAACATGGAACTTTTGTCGAAAAAAGTAAAATTACTTTGGATGAATGGTTTTCCACTTGGATGGAGGAATATAAGAAGAATTCTGTTAAAAAGGGAACATATTATAATTATTGGAAATATTATAATTCCATGGTAAAAGACAGGCTTGGAAATCAACGATTATCAGACATCAGGGGTGAGCATATACAAAGATTCTATAATTCTTTAACTGAAAAAAATTATGCTCAATCCAGTATTAAAATTGTATCTGCTATTCTAAACGGCTGTTTTAAACAGGCTGAAATAAACGGAATAATAGAAAAAAATCCTGTAAAGCTTGCTATTTTACCCAAAAAGGGAGAACGTATAAAAAAGGAGGCAATGACAAAAGAGCAGCAGCAAGTCTTTATGCGTTACGCCGAGGATAGTTATTTATACAATCTTTTTGCAGTAATGCTTAGAACTGGCTTACGCAGCGGAGAAATAAGAGGCTTAAAATTTTCTGATATTGACAAGTCAAAAGGTGTATTACACATTGTCAGGACGTTAAAATATATTGAAGGTATAGGATATTTTGAGGATACGCCCAAAACTAAAACATCTAAAAGAGATATTCCTTTAACAGAGGATGTTTTGCATTATTTAGAGGCTCAAAAAAGATACTGGAACTTCAATATAGAAACATTCGGAAGGTATCTGTTTTGCAATGAAAAAGGGGAGCCGCTCAGCAGAGACAGATTGCAGGCAGAAATAAATAGAATTGTTTTGCGAGCCAAAAACGATGGAATTGAACTTGGACATATCACGCCTCACATTTTTCGTCATACCTTTGCAACACGAGCCATAGAGGCAGGAATGCAGCCACAGATTTTAAAAACTATCCTTGGTCATAGTTCCTTATCTATGACAATGGATTTATACAGTCATGTATTGCCGGATGTTAAATCAGAGGAAATGCAAAAAATATCCTGTGCTTTCTAAAAGGCACAGGATTTTTATACCCACTTTTTACCCACTTTATCACAACACATGTTAAAACATGATAAAAGGATTTTTTACCAAAAGCCCTATTAATTGAGAAGATAAGACGTGATAAATACAGATAAAATAGTGCTTCTTAAAGTTTTGTTTTACGAGTGGAAGGTCTCGAACACTCGATTCATTTTACGCCGGGAATCGGCGGCAGAGCCCAAAGACCTTGGTTTTACAGGGTTTTCTGCGTGTCATAGGATAGCATAGTACAAGACTGTTGTCAAGAAACACTTTTGCCGCTTCAGACGGTGATTAAAAAGCATTGCATTGACGAAGCCACCATTCTCTGATAATATATTTTTATGCGCTTTTTACCTGTTTAAAAGGGCAAAGCGCTGCTATTACGTCTGCGAAAAGGTGTCGTTTTCTTTATCACAGACAGATACAGAGGGAGTAAAAGAAAATGGAAAAACGAGAAACATTTGCGTCACGGCTGGGCTTTATTCTCATCTCGGCCGGCTGTGCCATCGGACTTGGAAATGTATGGCGCTTTCCGTACATCACCGGAAAATACGGCGGAGCCGCCTTCGTACTGATTTACCTGTGCTTTCTGGTAATTCTGGGTATTCCGATTATGGTTATGGAATTCTCCGTAGGCCGCGCAAGCAAACGCTCTGCCGCAAGAAGTTTCCATGTACTGGAACCCAAAGGAAGCAAATGGCATTTGGCAAGTTATGTGGCAATCCTCGGAAACTATATGCTGATGATGTTCTACACGACTGTAGGCGGATGGATGCTTTCCTATATTTTCAAAATGGCCACCGGCACATTCAAAAACCTTACCCCCGATGAGGTAGGAAGCGTTTTCAACAATATGCTGGCCAATCCGGGAGAAATGACTTTCTGGATGATTGTAACTGTCTTTCTTGGTTTCGGAGTGTGCAGCATGGGACTGCGCAACGGAGTAGAGCGAATCAATAAGACTATGATGAGCCTGCTCTTTGTTATCCTGATTGCGCTCTGCATCCGCAGCGTTACGCTGGACGGCGCATCTGCAGGTCTGAAATTCTATCTGATTCCTGACTTCGGGAAAATAGCAGAGAACGGAATTGGAGAGGTTCTGTATGCTGCTATGGGACAGGCCTTCTTCACCCTGAGCCTCGGTATCGGTGCTATGGCTATTTTCGGCAGCTATATCAGTAAAGAACATTCTCTGACAGGTGAATGCATCAATATCTGCGCTCTTGACACTACCGTAGCTCTGATGTCCGGACTGGTAATTTTCCCGGCTTGTTTCGCTTTCGGCGTAGATCCCGGAGAAGGCCCCGGTCTTGTATTTGTCACTCTGCCCAATGTATTTAATCAGATGCCTGCCGGACAGCTGTGGGGCTCGCTGTTTTTCGTATTTATGAGCTTTGCTGCCCTGTCTACCGTTATTGCAGTATTTGAAAACATTCTCTGTTTCTCTATGGAACTGTGGGGATGGAGCCGCAAAAAAGCCATTCTGATTAATCTTGTGGTAATCCTGATTCTTTCCATGCCTTGCGTGCTTGGCTTTAACGTACTCAAGGAGACCATCCAGCCTCTTGGTGCAGGAACTACAATTCAGGATTTGGAAGACTTTATTATCTCCAATAACCTGCTGCCCATTGGAAGCCTGCTTTATCTTCTGTTCTGTACGAATCGTTATGGATGGGGCTGGAAGAACTTTATTGCAGAAGCCGATGAAGGCAAGGGCATCAAGTTCCCGAAATGGGCTCGCTTCTATGTAACTTACATTCTTCCGGTCATTGTTGCGGTAATTCTGATTGTCAGCTACATACAGAAATTTGCATAGCTTTCATATCACATACAGTATACTGTCACCCTCAGACAGGAGCTTGAAGTACAAAATCCTGCCTGAGGGTATTTTTATACATATCTGTCAGACAAAACAGTAAGATCATACCATACATATAACAGCAGGAGGGCATAAGAATACCGCCAGCCGATTTTACGACTGGCGGTATATTTTCTTTACTTCTTTTCTTCTTTCTTTTCCTCGTGATACTCTTTTTCTGTATTCACACTCCAGATATTCTTTTTATCCTTTCTGCCGCTCAGGATATTTCCTACTGCCTCGAAGGATGTCGCCATAGAATGATCCATATTGTTATAACGATGCTGACCATTACGGCCTACACAATAAAGATTTTCAAACGTATTCAGGTAAGCAATCAGATCGTCGATGTGATCATAGGTATCAAAGTAAGCCGGATAAGCCTTCTTTACTCTCTCCCGATGAGAATCCAGTACAGCACGCTCGCTTGTAATAACTCCCATTTTAATAAGCTCAGCAATACCGAATTTTACCCATTCTTCTTCACTCATATTCCAGTATTGATCGCCCTCATCACAGAAATACTCAAGACCAATCCATACGGTATGATCCGGATCCTTCACCAGGTACGGAGACCAGTTATTGAAAATCTGAATACGTCCCAGCTTCACTCCCACATCCTGTACATAAATCCAGCAGTCGGGCACGATATTCCCCAGTGTTTTCAAATCTGTTTCATTCCTGAGGTTCAGCTTATCTACCAGAAGTCCTACCGTTACAAAATCACGGTAAGGAAGTCCTGCTGCTATTGAGCCTATCTCTGCCGGAACATCATTCATGCCAGCCACAAGATCCTTGATCGGCATGGAGGAAATAAAAATATCTGCCTCCTCTGTATACTCCTGTCCATCCTTCTCATAAATCACACTCTGGACACGGCCATCTGCGGTCTGCAGTTTTGTAACTTTACAACCCCTGCGAATCTCTCCGCCCATCGCTTCCACTTCTTCAGCCGCTGTCTCCCAGAGCTGTCCGGGTCCGTACTTCGGATAGTTGAATTCCTCAATCAGAGAAGTCTGCACCTGATGCTTATCCTGTTTCTTCGGGGATAATTTCTGCAGGTTGTCCTTCAGAATCCCCATAATCGACAGCCCTTTCGTACGCTGTGCTCCCCAGTCCGGAGCAATCTCCCGCGGATGACGTCCCCAGAGCTTTTCCGTATATCCTTCAAAAAACATAGAATAAAGCTTACGGCCGAAAGAATTAATATAGAAGTTCTCCAGTGAATCCACCGGTTTCTTAACAAATACCGTTTTCAGATAACTGAAACCTGCTGCCATGGTAGTGGCAAATCCCATATTCCTGATAGTCCGTGCATTCATCTTAACCGGATAATCAAAAAATTTCTTATTATAATAAATCCGGGATACTCTGTTTCTGGTCAGCATCACCCGATCTTCTTTCTCCGGATCCGGTCCGCCTTCCTTCAGAGGCACGCTCCGTCCAAGCTTCCTGTCATCATAAGATGGCTGACCCTGCAGAGGCATAATATCATCCCACCACGCGGTTACCCGGTCATCCTTGGAGAAGAATCTGTGTCCCCCGATATCCATACGATTTCCATTATATCGCACTGTGCGGGAAATTCCGCCGATCTCCTGGCTCTCTTCCAGTACCAGTACCTGATACTCCTCTGATTTTTTTAACAATTCATACGCCGCCGTCACACCTGCAGGTCCGGCACCGATAATTACCGCTTTCTTCATCTGAAGCTCCTTTTCTATCTCACTTTAGTATTCTCCGTAAAAAGCTGTCTTATCCCTGAAGCAGGGAAGGCATATTTACTTTATTGTACACGATCTGCCTCTCTGCGTCAAATAATTAAAACAATGAATTGAACCCTGACTTTTCAGATGATATACTTGTCTCAGCAACGATACCATGGGCAGGAGGATTTTTTATGTATTATTTCATCGTAAACCCCGCATCCCGTTCCGGCAGCGGAAAATATGTCTGGAAAACAATCGAAGAGATTCTGGATGCAGAAGAAGCTGAGTACAGAGTATATTTTACTTCTTACCGTTATCACGCCACAAAGCTCGCACAGGAAATCACTTCCCGGAAAGAACGCATCACTCTGGTTGCTGTAGGCGGCGACGGGACTGTCAACGAAATTCTGAATGGAATCCAGGATTTTTCAAAAGTTACCTTTGCCTATATTCCCACAGGATCCGGCAATGATTTTGCCCGTTCCCTCAAGCTGCCCACTGATACTGCAGCCGCGGTACAGAATATCCTTCACCCCTCCTACTTCCGCCGTGTTGATCTGGGAAACGCACAGGTTAACGGTCGGAATCTGCTTTTTGCCGTCAGCTGCGGCTGCGGTTTCGATGCAGCCATCTGCCACGCGTCTTTTTCTTCTTCCATAAAAAAATTTATGAACCGCCTTCATCTTGGCAAACTCACTTATATTGCCACAGGAATACGGCAGCTTATTCTTTCCGAACCTGCCCCTCTTTCTGTGAGTCTGGACGAAAAAAAGACCCTTCGTTTTCGAAAGACTATTTTTACTGCTGTCATGAACTGCCCTGTGGAAGGAGGCGGAGTACGATTCTGCCCGTCCGCCCGACCTGATGACGGACAACTGAATCTCTGCATTGCAGAAGGACCCTCAAAGCTTATTATCATCCCTTTGTTTCTGCTTTCTCTTATAGGCATGCACGGTATTCTTCCCGGTGTGCACCTGATCCGGGCGCGCTCCGCAGAACTTTTCTGCCCCCGCAGTCTCCCGTTTCACATGGACGGAGAACCCTATATATTGAAAGAGAAAACACAGATCCGCTGCGTCCCCGGTATATTGTCCATTATCGCAGGGCCTTCCGGAAACAGGAACTCTTCGCGTTCCTGATACAGATCCCGGAATCTTTCTGAAAATTTTCTTAAGATAAAAGAAACTTCGTTGAATCTGAAGAATGATTGTGCTATACTCCGTTTCATATAATGACAAAAGATATTCCGCACACTGTCCGGAATGTTCGGGCACTGCGAAGCATATGAAATATATTGAAAAGAGGATGAGCATATGAAGACACTTATTCACAAATACCGGCATGCTCTCGTCCTGCTCTACGGGCTGATTTATATGCCATGGTTCATGTGGCTGGAAAGCCGGGCAGATTTGCCCTATCATGTTATTCACGTTGGGCTTGATGACAGAATTCCTTTTGTGGAATATTTCATTGTTCCTTATCTGCTGTGGTTCCTGTATATTGCTGTAGTCTTTCTTTATCTGTTTTTTAAAGACCGACGGGAATTTTATCAGTACTGCATTTTCCTTTTTACCGGAATGACGCTGTTCCTGATTATCTCCACAGTATATCCGAACGGTCATCTGCTTCGGCCTTCGGAATTTGAACGCAACAGTATTTTTACCCTTGCCGTTCAGCTTCTGTATCAGGCCGATACGGCCACAAATATTTTCCCAAGCCTGCATGTGTTTAATTCCATTGCAGCACACAGAGCTGTCGTCAACAATCCTGCTCTCAGGAAAAAGCGCCTGATTCGCGGAGGATCTTTTATCCTCATGGTTTCTATTATCCTGGCTACCATGTTCCTGAAACAGCATTCTGTTCTGGATGTGATTTCCGGAATCCTGCTGGGAGTATTGATAGATCAGCTGGTATATCGTACAGATTATTCTACCGTAAGAATCGGTTGGGGACGAAAAAGAAAACCGGAGGAGGCTGCATAGCCTTCTCCGATTTTTTTGAAATGACAATCCCCGGATTTACAGTTTCATCTGCTGTGAATCCGGGGATTGTCAACATTAATTAAATCCTACAAAACGGTTCGCAATTTTATAGGCAGTCTCAGATATCTTTCTGCCGCTCTTGCCGGGAAGATTCATAGTACGGCCAAGAATTCCCCATTTCAACTCATAATACAGTTTCGGATCTTTCTTCTTGAGATATTTCCAGAGCTCATATTTTTTCTTCAGATTCTCTTCCGTACCGGAACGAATCGCAATGATAGAAGAAACCACCATGATGATCTCCAGATAGTTCTTCATATAGTGACGCAGCTTTTTATTGGGAATCTGACGGGGATCCGTCAGTTTATAATCATCAATCATTATTTTGTTGACTTTGATCTGCTGATCAATGCGTCCTATCATTACTTTTTCATTGACAGACTGATCCTGACGTCCGATGTAATACCGGTAAAAATTCACATCCAGATAATACATATATTTCACATGAGGCAGTGGATGATACACAAAAATATTATCCACATAAAAGGTATGTTCCGGAAGCTCAAGTCCACATTCCCGAAGAAGCTTGGTACGGTAAATCACAGAATGCATCAGGATATACTGCCCTTTGAGCAGAAACTTTACATCGTCCCAGGTGAAAATTCGATCCTGCGGAAAGGCTGAACGATAACTCATAACCTTTTTCCGCTTGGTCCCTTCTTTTTCATACACAAAATTGCTGATCAGCATGTCCACAGAAGGTCTGCCCCCTGCCAGCTGACTCAGTGTTTTCAAAACCTCTTTGTACGCAGAAATAGAAACCCAGTCATCGCTGTCCACCACCTTAAAATACAGTCCCGTGGCATTACGGATTCCGGTATTAACCGCTGCTCCATGTCCGCCGTTCTCCTGGTGAATAGCCTTGACAATGGTAGGGTATTTCTGAGCATATTCATCGGCAATCGCTGCGGTCCCATCCTTTGAACCGTCGTCTACAATGATAATTTCCACTTCCTCCCCGCCTACCAACAGAGAATGAATGCAGTTTCTCATATACGCTTCAGAATTATAACAGGGTATTGTAACAGATAACAGCTTCATGACTTCCTCCTCATACTATTTCATCTTCAGTTACTTTTTTGCAACTGTGTAATGTGTTTCTATTTTACGCCGGTTTAGTCAGAGAAATTTTTTTTTAATCTTCCATCTACGCTCACTTTTTGATAACTGCCTTTAATATTTTTCACGAAAATACCGCATATACGCACTAAAGGCAGACGGGATAGAATACTTCCGTTCCATTTC
>CALWGE010000020.1 GCA_944378225.1 uncultured Merdimonas sp. | reverse complement strand
TGAATACCCGTGTGATAGATATTCCCAAGGGAAGCGGTCTTGGCACCAGCTCTATTCTGGCCGGCGCCTGTGTGAAGGCTCTTCTTCAGGCGTTGGGTGAGACAGCCACAGACGATGAAGTGTTTGAGCGGGTTCTCTGCATGGAACAGCTTATGTCTACGGGCGGCGGCTGGCAGGATCAGGTGGGAGGTATCGTGCCCGGCATTAAAATGATTACTACGACCCCGGGGCTTTCCCAGAAGATTGTCTGCACGCCTCTCCGGGTAAGTCAGGAGACTCTGGAGGAGCTGAACCGGAGATTTGCGGTTATCTATACGGGACAGCGGCGTCTTGCCCGTAATCTGCTGCGTGATGTGGTAGGCCGCTATATCAGCAATGACAGAACTTCCCTGGATGCTCATTACAATATTCAGCGTCTGGCAGTTCTTATGCGCTTTGAACTGGAAAAGGGCAATGTGGACGGTTTTGCAAGGCTTCTGTCCGAACACTGGCAGGAGAGCCAGCGGATCGATGCGGGCAGCACGAATACCTGTATCGATCAGATTTTCAGCACCATCGATGATCTGATTGACGGCAGAATGATCTGCGGGGCAGGCGGAGGCGGTTTCCTTCAGGTAGTACTCAAAAAGGGAGTGACGAAAGAGGAGCTGCGCAGACGTCTGGACGAGGTCTTCCAGGACAGCGGCGTGGATGTCTGGGACTGCGCGTTTGTATAAAGATAAAAGAAAAGAGAATGAAAAAGATGGCGGCAGGGCACGGACCCTGTCACCATCTTTTTCTGTATTCGCCCGGACTGCAGCCCTCGATTTTACGAAAAATGCGGGAGAAGTAGTTGGCGTCGGGAATACCGCATTCCCGTCCTGCGGCCTCGACGCTCAGGTCACTGAAGCGCAGAAGCTGCTTGGCGTGTGTGATCCGCACCTGCAGCAGGTAATTGCTGATGGTGATGCCGAACTGTTCGCGGAAAATGCGGGTCAGGTAGTATTTGTTGATATAGAACTGTTCTGCCAGATCGTCCAGCAGGATTTTCTCCTGATAATGCTGATCAAGATAATCTTTGATGTGCTGCAGGCTCTGCCCTTTGGCGGAGCCTTTTCTGCGTTCGCCCGGGTTCCAGCTTTCTTCCATGAGGAGGGTCAGAAGTCCGATGAGCTTTTCATAGATTTTCATATCCTTCAGATAATCGGAAGAGTCGGCCAGGCGGTAGGTTTCTTCGATGAGTGTGTTGTAGGGATCGAGGGAATCAGGGGTGAATACAGGTCTTCCGCCCCGTTCCAGATATTTCTGATAGATTCCCGACATGTTAGGACCGTAAAAATGAATCCACTGGAGAGACCACAGATCTTCAGAAGAACGGTGAAGGTACGGGGAGCGGCAGTCCAGAAAAACGCAGTCTCCCTGATGAAGCTCCCGGGTGACGCCCTGATACTGCAGGACGCCGCTGCCTGAGGATACCAGAAAAAACAGATAGGAAGCCAGGTTTTCCCGCCGGCTGCTGTGAGGCTGCTGAGCCTGAAGGCGTCCGATTTCCTGCAGGTGAATCAGATTTGTCTTCGCAAAGGATGAGGGCGTATAAATGATGCGGCTGGAACGGACCAGCGTGCCCTGAAAGAATGATGTCTCCATGTGTAATTCCTCCTTCCCGGCTATTATAACAAAAAAGTCAATATAATGCTATCAGTTTGCAAGATTCTCCCTTGATTCTTTTCTCTGTTCTGATTACAATGCAGAAGATAAAGAAATGAGACAGAAAAAACAGTCACAATATAATACAAGATAAGCAGAATCAATGGAGGTATCACATGAAAAAAGCATTAATTACAGGAATTACAGGACAGGATGGTTCTTACCTTGCAGAATTTCTTCTGGAAAAGGGGTATGAGGTACATGGAATTACAAGAAGAGCGTCTATTTCCAATACAGCGCGGATTGATCATCTGATCGAGGCAAATGCAGTAACTCTGCATGACGGAGACCTGTCAGACTCTTCTTCTCTGATCCGTATCATCGGTCTGGTGCAGCCGGATGAAATCTATAACCTGGCAGCCCAGTCACACGTACAGGTATCTTTTGATGTGCCGGAGTATTCCGGAGATGTGGATGCTATTGGCGTGCTTCGTATTCTGGAGGCAGTCCGCATTCTGGGTCTCACAAAGAAGACGAAAGTGTATCAGGCGTCTACCTCTGAGCTTTTCGGAAAGGTAGAAGAGGTTCCCCAGAGAGAGACGACGCCCTTCCATCCCTACAGCCCCTACGCAGTTGCAAAGCAGTACGGCTTCTGGATTACCAAAGAGTACCGGGAGGCATACGGTATGTTTGCTGTAAACGGTATTCTCTTTAATCATGAATCTGAGCGACGGGGAGAAAACTTTGTAACGAGAAAGATTACCCTTGCCGTAGGAAGAATCAAGGAAGGACTGCAGGATCACCTGGAGCTGGGCAATATGGATTCTCTGCGTGACTGGGGTTATGCAAAAGATTATGTAGAGTGCATGTGGATGATTCTGCAGCATGATACTCCGGAAGATTTCGTTATCGCCACAGGTGAGCAGCATACCGTGCGTGACTTTACGGAGCGTGCCTTCCGCACAGTAGGAATCGAGATCGAGTGGAAGGGTGAAGGCGTAGACGAAAAGGGTTACGACAAGGCAACAGGAAAAATGCTCGTATGCGTAAATCCGCAGTGGTTCCGTCCTACAGACGTGGACAATCTCTGGGGCGATCCTACCAAGGCGAAGACGGTTCTTGGCTGGAATCCGCAGAAGACCAGTTATGCACAGCTGGTTGAGATCATGACAAAGCATGACTGGGAGCTGGCAAAGAAGGAACGTGCAGTCAGAGACGCACAGTAATAAAGACGACACAGCAGGGAATCTGCGCTGAATAGAAAAGAGGATTAGGGAAATGATGGAAAAAGAAGCAAAAATCTACGTGGCCGGACACCGGGGAATGGTAGGCTCAGCTATCATCCGGGAGCTGAACCGGCAGGGATATGAAAATATCGTAACCCGCACACACAAGGAGCTTGATCTGACAAGACAGGATCAGGTAGAGGCCTTCTTTGCAGAAGAAAAGCCGGACTATGTCTTTCTTGCAGCAGCGAAGGTGGGCGGCATCGTGGCAAACTCCGAAGCTCTGGCAGACTTTATGTATGAGAACATGATACTGGAAATGAATGTGATTCACAGTGCATGGAAGAACGGCTGCAAAAAGCTGGAATTCCTGGGATCTTCCTGTATCTATCCCAGAATGGCGCCCCAGCCCATGCCGGAGAGCTGCCTTCTGACCTCAGAGCTGGAGAAGACGAACGAGGCTTACGCGCTGGCAAAGATTTCAGGACTGAAATACTGCGAGTTCCTGAACCGTCAGTACGGTACAGATTATATTTCTGTGATGCCTACGAATCTCTACGGACCCAACGACAACTATCATCCCACCCACAGCCATGTGCTGCCGGCTCTCATCCGCCGTTTCCACGAAGCAAAGGAAGCAGGACTGAAGCAGGTGACCTGCTGGGGTACGGGAACGCCGCTTCGTGAGTTCCTGTATGTGGATGATCTGGCAGAGGCCTGTGTGTACCTGATGAATCACTATTCAGGAAATGAAACAGTGAATGTAGGTACCGGAAAAGAGCTTACCATCCGTGAGCTGACAGAACTGGTGGCAAAGGTCATCGGATACGAAGGTGAGATTCTCTGGGACAGCTCCAAGCCGGACGGAACGCCGAGAAAGCTTCTGGATGTGTCCAAGCTGGAAAAGCTGGGATGGAAATATCATACGGAACTGGAAGAAGGAATCCGTCTGTCTTACGAGGATTTCCTGCAGAATCCCATGCGGGCGGAGCGTTAAACCGAGTCTTGTAAACGTAAATGGAGGATGGGAAATGAATATTGTATTGCTGTCGGGCGGTTCCGGAAAGCGGCTGTGGCCCTTGTCCAATGACATTCGTTCAAAACAGTTTATTAAAATCTTTAAAAAGGAGGACGGCAGTCTGGAGTCCATGGTTCAGCGCGTGTACGGACAGATCCGTCAGGTTGATCCGGAGGCTACCGTGACCATTGCCACATCCCGGACTCAGGTGTCATCCATTCATAATCAGCTGGGCGGCGAAGTGGGAGTCTGTGTGGAGCCCTGCCGTCGGGATACGTTTCCGGCCATCGCTCTTGCTACTGCCTACCTTCATGAGGTCAAGGGAATTTCGGAAGAGGAGTCCGTGGTGGTATGCCCGGTGGATCCGTTTGTGGAAACGGATTACTTTGAGGCTCTGAAAAAACTGGCAGAGCTGGCGGAACAGGGGGAAGCCAACCTGACCCTCATGGGAATCGAACCCTCCTATCCCAGCGAAAAATACGGCTATATTATTCCGGAGACAAAAGACACTATCAGCCGGGTGCAGACCTTTAAGGAGAAGCCGGATCAGAAGACGGCGGAAACCTACATCTCCCAGGGAGCCCTCTGGAACGGAGGCGTATTTGCCTATAAACTGGGCTATGTGCTGAAGAAAGCTCATGAGCTGATTGATTTTACGGATTATGAGGATCTCTATGACAGATATGATACCCTGCCGAAAATCAGCTTTGACTACGCGGTGGTGGAAAAGGAGCCGAAGATTCAGGTGATGCGCTTTGCGGGACAGTGGAAGGATCTGGGCACCTGGAATACTCTTACGGAAGCCATGGAAGATAACTGTGTGGGAGAGACCATGATGAACGAGACCTGCGAAAATGTTCATGTGATCAATGAGCTGGGCGTGCCGGTTCTGTGCATGGGGCTTAAAGACGTAGTGATTTCCGCAAGTCCGGAGGGAATTCTCGTATCTGACAAGGAACAGTCCAGCTATATCAAGCCCTTTGTGGATCAGGTGAGTCAGCAGATTATGTTTGCGGAGAAATCCTGGGGAAGTTTCCGGGTGCTGGATGTGGAAGAGGGCAGTATGACCATCAAGGTAACCCTGAATCCGGGGCACCGGATGAATTACCACAGTCATGACCGCAGAGACGAGGTGTGGACCGTGATCTCCGGAAAGGGAAGAACGGTGGTAGACGGAATGGAACAGCCGGTGAAGGCCGGAGATGTGGTAACCATGCAGGCAGGCTGCCGTCATACGATTATTGCCGAGACAGAGCTTCAGGTGATAGAAGTGCAGCTTGGTAAGGGGATCAGTGTAGATGATAAGCATAAGTTTGAGCTGGAAAAATAAACCCTTTCTGCTGAAGCCCTGCGGGAAGGATTATCTGTGGGGCGGAACCCGGCTGAATGATGATTTTTCCAAGGGTATCGATATGGAGCCGCTGGCAGAGAGCTGGGAATGCTCCACCCATCCGGACGGGCCAAGTGTGGCTGCGTCCGGAGAACATAAAGGAAAGACGCTGTCTGAGATTATCAAGGAGCATCCCGAGTATCTGGGGACCCATCCCCGGGTCAAGGGAGAGCTCCCTGTTCTCGTGAAGCTGATAGACGCCAGGAAAGATCTGTCCGTGCAGGTGCATCCGGATGATGAGTATGCCCGCGTACATGAGAACGGATCACTGGGAAAGACAGAGATGTGGTACGTTCTGGACGCCGCAAAGGATGCGAAGCTGATTTACGGATTTCATCACAATATTACGAAGGAAACACTCCGGGACAGTATCCGCAGCGGAACAGTGGAAAAGTATCTGCAGAAAGTGCCTATTCAGAAGGATGATGTATTTTACATCGAGGCAGGCTGTGTCCATGCCATCGGGGCGGGGGCTCTGATTGCGGAGGTACAGGAAAGTTCCAACCTGACCTACCGGCTTTATGATTATGACCGTGTGGACAAGAATGGAAGAAAGAGGGAACTTCACGTTGATAAGGCTCTGGATGTGGCCAATCTGAAAAGCAGCGCGGAGCCCAGGCAGCCTATGCGCGTTCTTCAGTACAGGGAAGGCTGCGCCAGCGAGCTTCTTTGCCGCTGCCGGTATTTTCAGACGGAGCGTCTGCTTCTCAATACGGAGCGCTGCAGGGCTATGGTGGATTACCGCACAAAGAGCAATTCCTTTGAAATTCTTCTGTGCATCGACGGCTGCGGCATGCTCTTTCATCAGGACGGGGAAAGTCTTCCGTTTTTCCGGGGAGACTGTATTTTCGTTCCCGCAGACTCTGTGCCTATGAAAATACACGGAAGAGCCAAATTTCTGAAGGTAAGCTGTTAAAAAAGGAGACCAGAAATGGAAAGAGACAAGATAGAAAAAGAGTACGAGAGATGGAAACAGGAAGCGGTTCAGGATCCGGATATTCAGAGAGAACTCTGTGAGATGGAAGGAAAATGGGACCGGATAGAAGATGCTTTCTACCGGGATCTGGCCTTTGGAACGGGAGGCTTAAGAGGAGTCATCGGAGCGGGAACGAACAGGATGAATCTCTATACGGTGGCAAAGGCGTCCCAGGGACTGGCCGATTATATCTGCAGGAAGTTTCCGGAAGAAGAGAGAAAGATCGCGGTCAGCTACGATTCCAGAATCAAATCTGACGTCTTTGCCCGGACAGCTGCCGGTGTCTTTGCGGCCAACGGGATTCATGTATACCTGTATGGACAGCTGATGCCGACGCCCTGTCTTTCCTATGCGGTCCGTGCTCTTGACTGCGCGGCCGGCGTCATGGTTACGGCATCCCACAATCCGTCGAAATATAATGGATATAAGGTATATGGTCCGGACGGCTGCCAGATTACCACAGAGGCAGCGGCCGAGATTCTGGCTGAAATAGAGAAACTGGATCTTTTCACACAGGTGCGCAGGATGGATTTTGAGGAGGCACTTGCAAAGAAGCAGGTGTCCTGGATACCGGAGGAGATCTATACGGCTTTTACGGAAGAGGTAAAGAGTCAGACAATGCTTGCCGCAGGGGAAACCATTGATAAGAATGTAGCCATTATCTACTCGCCTCTGAACGGTACGGGGCTGCATCCCGTTCTGCGTGCCCTGAAAGAATCAGGCTATACCAATATTACGGTGGTTAAGGAGCAGGAACAGCCGGACGGACATTTCCCCACCTGTCCCTATCCCAATCCGGAGATCAGGGAAGCCATGCAGCTTGGCATGGAATATGCGAAGAGAGAACAGGCAGATCTTCTGCTTGCCACGGACCCGGACTGTGACCGGGTGGGAATCGCGGTCAGAGATGAAAAGGGAGAGTACGTACTCCTTTCCGGCAATGAAACGGGCCTTCTGCTGCTGGATTATATCTGTGCCAGGAGGACAGAGCATGGCGCCATGCCGGCGGATCCTGTACTCGTCAAGACCATCGTAACTACGGATCTGGCAGAACGCATCGCTGCAGACTACGGGGTGCGCACAGTTAATGTGCTGACAGGTTTTAAATTCATCGGAGAGCAGATCGGACGGCTGGAGAAGGAAGGAAAAGCAGACTCTTATCTGTTCGGATTTGAAGAAAGCTACGGATATCTGAGCGGAAGCTATGTACGTGATAAAGATGCGGTAGACGGCGCTTTTCTGATCTGTGAGATGTTTGCTTTCTACAGAACCCGGGGAATTTCTCTTCTGGAGAAACTTGAGGAACTGTACGCAAAGTATGGTTACTGCCTGAATACCCTGCACAGCTATGAATTTGAGGGTGCCGCGGGATTTGACAGAATGCAGGAGATTATGGTAAAATTCCGGAGCGGTATCGAGAGGATAGGCACAAAGCGTGTGGAGACAGTTCTGGATTATGCGGAGGGACTGCAGGGGCTTCCTGCTTCGGATGTGCTGAAATTCCTGCTGGAGGGTCACAGCTCTGTAGTAGTAAGACCTTCTGGAACAGAGCCGAAGCTCAAGGTGTATATCAGTGTTTCTGCCTCCGGCAGAGAGGAAGCTCAGAAGCTGGAACAGTCTCTGTGCGCGGCGGCTCAGGATTATATGAATTGAAATCAGGAAGATGAAATGGAACTGATTGGGAAAATTATGCGGGATATACTGGAACCGTTGGCCTACCTGCCATATGGAATGGCGGGAGGCTTCCTTTTTCTGCTCTTTCTGCGGTTCGTCCCCCGCAGTATTCTGTCAGAAAAGGAAAAATGTATGGATAAAAAGAAGATATCTGCACTGTTTTTTCTGACGGTATATCTGATTGTACTTCTGATTCTTACGTTCTTTTCCAGGGAGCCGGGCTCCAGGAACCGGGTGGATCTGGAACTGTTTGGGACCTGGAACAGTTCTCTGAATGCCCGGGCCTTTTTTCTGGAAAATATTCTTTTATTTATTCCCATGGGATTTTTGCTGCCCTTTGCGTTGCGGACGATGAGGAGGGGCAGCTTTTGCATTCTGACAGGCTGTCTGTGCAGCATTGCGCTGGAACTCACGCAGCTGTTGACGCAGAGGGGCTTCTGTCAGCTGGACGACGTGGTGACGAATACGGCAGGCACAGTTCTCGGGTGGCTTCTTTTCCGTGCTCTGTCTGTTTTTTTCTGTCGCCGCAGAGGATAGTTTTACCGAAAATCGTCGGTTATGCACAACCGTCCCGGAATTGACGGGAATCCGGGAGTTGTGATAAGATATACAGTCAGAAGCAGAGGGAGAACGGGGAACGTATGAAATTTCTGAAAAAGACAGTAAAACTGATAACAGGCTTTCTGGAAGCCATGCAGGATGATCATGTGGGGGCGTATGCGGCGCAGACCGCTTATTTTATTATGCTTTCCTTTTTCCCTTTTATTATTCTTCTTGTAACGCTGATCCGGTATACATCGATTACACCTGCGGATGTATACAGTGCGGCACAGATGTTTTTTCCGGACAGCATGGATACATTTATTCTCAGTCTGATTAATGAGGTATACAGTAAAACGGCAGTAACTGTGTCAGTATCCGCTATCGTGGCAGCATGGTCTGCGGGAAAGGGTTTTCTTGCTCTGATGCGCGGCATGAACACGATTTACAATGTGGAGGAAAGGCGTAATTATGTGATTCTGCGCCTGCGTTCTGCACTGTATACGCTTGTATTTGTGGTGGCAATCATTCTTTCCCTGGTGGTTCTGGTCTTTGGTAATTCCATTCATCAGGCGGCAGTGAATTATATGCCTTTTGTGGCAGTTGTGACCGGCGTGATTGTTCAGCTTAAGGGAATTGTAGGCGTGGCCTTCCTGACCCTGGTATTTATGGTGATGTACCGCTTTGTTCCCAACCGGCGGGCACGGATTTTAAGCCAGGCGCCGGGAGCTCTGTTTTCCGCCGTATGCTGGTATATGTTCTCGATTTTCTTTTCTATTTATGTGCAGTATTCTCCCGGTCTGGCCAATATGTACGGAAGTCTGACCACGATTGTACTGGTTATGCTGTGGCTGTATTTCTGTATGTATATCATTCTGCTGGGGGCAGAGATTAACTCCTATTTTGAAGATCAGTTCCGCAGGGTGAACTATTACCGGCAGATGCTCCGGGAGCAGAAGAAAGAGGAAAAGAGCGAGGAAAAGAAGGAGGAACAGGGATGACACCCTTAAAGCCGCAAAAGAAGAAGGATCTCTATCAGTATACCATCAAGGCCTGCTTTATTGCTTATATTGTTCAGGCTATCGGCAATAATTTTGTACCGCTTCTGTTTCTGACGTTTCAGTCGGAATATGGAATTCCGTTGTCCAGGATTACGCTGCTTATCACATTTAATTTCTGCATTCAGCTGCTGATCGATGCGCTGAGTGCCCGCTTCATAGACAGAATAGGATACAGGGCCTCTGTGATGCTGGCTCATATCTGTTCGGCCGCCGGTCTTGTGCTGCTTGCTGTGCTTCCGGGAATTCTGCCGGATCCTTTTGCCGGCCTGCTTCTTGCAGTTATGATTTATGCGGTAGGCGGCGGACTGATTGAAGTGCTGGTAAGCCCTATCGTCGAGGCCTGTCCTGCGGAAAACAAGGAAAAGGCCATGAGCCTTCTGCATTCATTCTACTGCTGGGGACATGTGGGAGTCGTGCTTCTCTCTACAGTGTTCTTTGCGGCATTCGGAACAGAAAACTGGCGGATTCTTGCGGTTTTCTGGGCTGTGATTCCGGCTGTGAACTGCCTTCTGTTCTGGAAGGTGCCGATTTATTCTCTGCTGGAAGACGGAGAGACGGGAATGTCTCTGGGAATGCTTATGAGGAACCGGATTTTCTGGCTGCTTCTGCTTCTGATGATCTGTGCGGGAGCAAGCGAGCAGGCGGTCAGCCAGTGGGCTTCGACCTTTGCGGAATCCGGTCTTGGCGTATCAAAGAGTCTGGGAGATCTCTGTGGTCCCATGTTTTTTGCAGTTCTGATGGGAACCTCCAGAGCTCTTTACGGAAAGTTTGGGGATAAACTGCCGCTGCAGCGGAGTATGAAGCTGAGCGCAGGTCTGTGTATTTTCACGTATCTGATGATTTCGCTTTCACCATGGCCTGCAGTCAGTCTGCTTGGCTGCGGCATCTGCGGTTTTTCTGTGGGAATTCTCTGGCCGGGAAGCTTCAGCATCGCATCCCGCGCCCTTCCCCGGGGCGGCACACTGCTGTTTGCACTGCTGGCCCTGGGAGGGGATGTAGGCTGTTCCCTGGGACCGTCTTTTGTAGGGACAGTGTCGTCGGCGGTCTCCGGGGATCTGCGTACCGGAATTCTGACAGCTGTTCTGTTTCCGGCAGCGATGCTGGCCGGCTGTATGATTCTGGGCAGAAAAACGCCGGAACGTTTATAAATTTTCTTTCAGAAAGTTCAGAAGTGTATCGAAGCTTCCGTTCGGATATACGGAGATGTCCTGATTATTTTTATTGATGATACAGTCTGTCAGAAGGAATACCTGCATGCCGAGTGTCTGCGCGACCATATCTTCTGTCACATCGTTGCCAACCATCAGACATTCTTCGGGACTCAGGTGCAGCCTGTTCAGAATTTCCTGATAGTATGCCGGGTTCGGCTTGCAGAAACCGATATTTTCATAGGTTGTGTAAAGTTCGAAATCTTCCGGTTCCAGTCCTGCCCAGCGGATACGGCTTTCGGTGGCGATGGAGGGGAAGATTGGATTCGTGGCCAGAATTGTCCGAAGGCCTGCTTCCTTTGCAAAGCGTACAGTCTCAGCGGCCTTTGGATTAAAGCCGCAGAAAGCCCTGGCATTCTGAAAATCCGTGGCATAGAAGTCTTCGAAGACAGGCAGGTCTTTCAGAACCTTTTCTCCGCAGATTTCTGAGAAACGTTTCCAGAAAGCCTGTTCATTTGTCTGGCTGCCGTCGTTTCCGACCATGGCGGCAGTTCCGGCCCATACCGCGTCCACAAGTTTCTGCGGTTCGTATCCCATGGGGGCAAGACGGGCGGCAAGCAGCCGGAAATAGCCTTTGGTAAATTCGTCATAGTCCATAGGGAGCAGGGTGCCGTCCAGATCGAAAAGGACGGCGGTAATGTTTGAATGTTTCATAAGTCACCTCATTTTTTACTGTTGAAAATTATAGAAAAGTATATCTTATTTGCAGGGGAAAAACAATATTCTTTTCCTTCCTCGTTTATCTTTTCTTTATGTACAGAATTGGGAAAGGGAATAGACGGAAAGGGACGGATATGCTATAATCAGAACGTCGGCATGCAGCGGGAAAATTTTGCATCCGACACTTGATTTGTTTAACAGCAGGTTTTGCTTGATTACAGAATTTCAGGAAATACGATCGCAGCGGAAGCGGGGAGAGTGACGCTGTGTCAGAGAAACAGGAGGGTATGAAAAATTATGGCAAATGTAATTTTCCGATTTGAAAACGGCGATCCGGTGATGGTATCGACGATGACAGGGGAAAATCTTCTGGAGACTGCGCGCAAGTCCAATGTGGTAATCGACGCGCCTTGCTCGGGAAATGGTTCCTGCGGTAAATGTCGTGTAAAACTGTTGAGCGGAAAACTGGATTCCAGACAGACCCGCCATATCAGCGATGCTGAGTATGCGGAAGGCTGGCGTCTGGCATGCTGCAGCCAGGTAGCCGGTGACGTGGAGATTCTGGTTCCGGATATTGCATCTGCATATAAGAGCCGTATGAAGGTGGCTGATTTAAGTTCTCCGGAGGAAATTCAGATTTTTGACGAGTCTAAGGAGAAAATAGAGGAAGCCGGACTTCCCATGGAAAACAATATTCATATCATTAAGGTAAAGATGGCTCCGCCCAGCCTGGAAGATACAATGCCGGATATTGAGCGTCTGATCCGTGCGCTGCAGGAGGCTACCGGTATTCAGTATATCCGTGTACCCTATTCTGTGCTGCGCCGGCTGCCGGATGTGCTGCGGAGCAGCAATTTTGAAGTACAGTGTGTAGTCAGCCAGGGAAAGAGCCATGTCTTTGTCTATGAGGTATCCGGCAAAGACGAGAATCTGATTGTGGGCGGTCTGGCTGTGGATATCGGTACAACGACAGTATCCGCTGTGGTTGTGGATATGACGAATGGAAAGATCCTGGCAAAGGCGTCTGCCGGCAACGGACAGATTCGTTTCGGAGCTGATGTCATCAACCGGATCATCGAGTCCACAAAACCGGGCGGACAGAAGAAACTGCAGGATGCCATTGTATCTGAGACACTGAATCCGATGATTCAGCAGATGTGCAGGACGGCCGGAATCAGTCCGCGTCATATTTTCCGTCTGGCAGTGGCAGGCAATTCTACCATGAATCATCTGCTGATGGGAATTAACGCAGATCCGCTGCGTATGGAGCCGTATATTCCGGCTTTCTTCAAGACGAATTCCTTCTATGCTTCGGACATTAATCTGAATGTGCATCCGGACGCTCATATTATTATGGCGCCGAATATCGGAAGCTATGTGGGCGGCGATATTACCGCAGGTACTCTGGTAAGCATGCTCTGGAATCAGTCTCAGTTTTCTCTCTTCATTGACCTGGGAACGAACGGAGAGCTGGTATTTGGAAACTCTGACTTTATGATGAGCTGTGCCTGCTCGGCAGGTCCGGCGTTTGAAGGCGGCGATATCAGCTGCGGTATGCGTGCTACAGACGGAGCAATCGAAGCCTGCACCATTGATAAAGAAACCATGGAGCCTTCTTTCCGCATTATCGGAGAGGAAGGACAGAAGCCGGTAGGTCTTTGCGGATCCGGTATCATTGACGTGATCGCAGAGTTGTTCCGCTGCGGCATTATCAGCCCCAAGGGTAAATTTATCCGGGAAGGAAAGCGGATTAAGCACGATGCATACGGAATGGGAAGCTATGTGCTGGCTTTTGAGTCCGAGGCAGCCGCCGCAAAGGATGTGGAGATTACAGAGGTGGATATCGATAACTTTATCCGCGCCAAAGGAGCGATTTTCTCTGCCATCCGTACGATGCTGAATACCCTGGACTTCGATATCAGCATGATTGAGCAGGTATTCGTGGCAGGCGGAATCGGAAGCGGCATTAATATGAAGAATGCAGTGGGAATCGGTATGTTCCCGGATATTCCTCTGGAGTGCTATCACTATATCGGAAATTCTTCTCTGTGCGGCGCCTATGCGATGCTGCTTTCCACGAAAGCGGAGCGCAAGGTTTATGAACTGGCACAGAATATGACTTATCTGGAGCTTTCCACAGAGCCGGGTTACATGGATGAATTTGTAGCCTGCTGTTTCCTGCCGCATACAGACAACAGTCTGTTCCCGTCAGTTGTGCAGGAATAGAGTCCGGGAAAGTCTGACCGTGCCGGCTTTGGCCGGCGCGGATTTTATGATGAAAAACAAGGAGAGAACAGAGTATGGAATTCCCTTATGAGAAGGACAATAAAGAACGCATTCCTCTGGAACATTATCTGAGCGAATACCGGAAGCTGGATCCGAAGGAGGCTGCTGAACGCTGCGGCGTAGAGTACGACGAAGAGAGAGGACAGTTTCATATCCGACTGATGGGATACCGCTATCTGGTGGATTTTCCGGAGTTTGCAGTGCACAAGGAGGAGGAAGAGGAGGAAGGAGCTTTTCTTCTTCTGGATATGGTTCCGGCCAAGATTATTGTGCTGCGGTTTCTGATTTCAGCCCAGGTGGTGAAGAGCAGCGGCAAATACCTTACATACCGGGAGGTTCCCTGGGGAGAGGTATATTTCCGGCAGTTTGAGGGACGCTGTCTGATGAGACTGAAGTTTGGCTTTGGATTCAAGCTGGACAAGTTTGCGGAAGGTATGGAGAAGATTCCCGGAGTGCAGAAGCTGACGCTGGGAGACGTATCCTATGAGTTTGAGTTTATCAACGGTCTTCATGTGCGCTTTATCCTCTGGGCCGGAGATGAGGAATTTCCGCCTTCTTCCCAGATTCTGTTCGAGGATAATTTCCCGTATGCCTACCAGGCAGAGGATCTGGCGGTGGTAGGAGATATCTCCATCACCACGCTGAAAAAGCTGACCGCATAGAATCGGCTTCAGTTTAAACCGCGCGTGAAGAGCGGATACGAAACTGCAGAGAAGGAGAGCGACATGACAGATAGCAGGAAAGCGATTCTGGTGGTGAGCTTTGGCACCAGTTTTCACCGGACCAGAGAGAAGACAATTGACCGGATCGAGGCAGATATTGAGAAGGCTTATCCGGATTACCGGATTTACCGGGCCTGGACCAGCAAAATGATTATCTCAAAACTGCTGCGCCGGGACGGAGTGAAGGTGTTTACCGTGGCGGAAGCCGTGGAACAGATGATAGCAGACGGAATCAGAGAGCTCATCGTGCAGCCCACACATGTAATTAACGGCGTGGAAAATGATCTGATGAAAGAAGATGTGCTGAAGAGACAGGATGCTTTTGAAAGCGTAGCCTTTGGAGATCCGCTTCTGACCACACAGGAAGATAACCTGGCTGTGATTGAGGCCGTGATGGAAGAGTTTTCAGATATGACAGAGGAAGAGGCTCTGGTGCTGATGGGACACGGTACCACTCATTATGCCAATGCCATTTATGCAGCCCTTGATTACACATTTAAGGATCAGGGATATTCCCGGGTATTTCTTGGAACTGTGGAAGCCTATCCTTCCATGGAATCTCTGAAAAAGCAGATTCGCGCCCTGGGACCAAAGCGTCTGATTCTGGCTCCCTTTATGGTGGTGGCAGGCGATCATGCCATTCATGATATGTCCGGGCAGGATGAGGACTCCTGGAGAAGTCAGTTTGAGCGGGAGGGCTATGAGGTAGTCTGTAAGATGAAAGGTCTGGGAGAGTATCCCGGCGTGAGGAAAATTTATCTGGACCATGTAAAAGAGGCTGAAAAAAGCTGTATGGAATCCAGGTCCGGGTCATAAAATAAGAAAAAGGAAAACCGATATGCCAGAAGCGATTTCGTGACATATCGGTTTTTGTTATTCTCTATTGTTTCCCTATGCTATTGTTTCTCTACTGTTCGGAGGCCTTTAAAGGAGACGGCATGGTAAGCAGAATCCGGGAAAAGGCTTTCATAAATACAAAAAGCAGAATTGTATTTACTCCAAGGGAGACAGTGTTTTTAATCAGACGGATGGTGATAAGGTACTCCCATTCCATACCGTACATAAAATGCAGCCATATGGTGTTGAGTGTACAGGCTATGACATATTCTGCCAGCCCGGCTGCAAAGGCACGCAGGGGCGTGATTCTGGAGCGGTAGAGAATCATTCCGAACAGAAAGCCCAGAAGCGTGTAGCTGATGGTAAATCCGGGAAAGAAGGGACCGGTCTGGGGAGCCGCGAAGAAACTGATAACATCGCCTGTAAGACCGGCTGCCATACCCATGACGGGGCCGCCGTAAGCTGCTGCTGCGGCGAGAGCCAGAAAGGCGAAGCGGAATTCCAGAAATTCCGTCATCTTGATACTGAAGAAGGAGAGCGCCACATAGGCGGCCACAAAAAGACCGCAGACACAGAGATTCCGTGCTTTTCTCAGATTGTGCAGCTGCTCCCGGAACGCAAAGGCGTCCTTGGAAAATAAACGCATAAAAAATACACCTCCTGTATGTGTGTGTCAGGCAAATAAATAATATCGAGACTGTTCCTCAGCCCGATTCCCTCCACACATGAGATGTATTTATACTCATCTGCAGCAACGGGTGCGGATAATATATCGTAAGACCAAGCTCTTATGCTCTGCTTTTCGTTTCGCGGCGACTCCCCAGCCAGCGAACACTTAACGCATAAAATCCTACTTCGCTATTATTTATTCTTCTGAATGTTTACGCCTGCTTTCTGCAGGTGAGACAGTATGGCAACAAGTTTTTCCGCTGTCTGAGGTCATTATAGCATATCCTTTTCAGAATGCAATATATATCAGTATTTTTTTAACAAACTTTTCGTACGACACTTGCACAGGAGACTGGTTTATGGTATTCTGTTGCCTTGTTGAGATAGTTGTAACTAATGATACAGGGCAATGAATGGAATTCGTCCGGTCGGTATGAAACAGGGAAAGACTGGCCGGAATGAAAACGAGGTGTAAAGAATTATGATACTGGATGCATTTCTGGATGCGCTTCTGGATACATTGAGAATGGTGCCTTTTCTGCTGGCGGCTTTTCTGATCCTGGAGGCACTGGAACATTATTCAAATAATTATATGAACCGGATACTGGGAAAGGTAGGAAAGGCAGGACCTCTGGTCGGAGCCTTGTTTGGCTGCATCCCTCAGTGCGGTTTTTCGGTGGCGTCCGCCAATCTGTATTCCGGCGGCGTGATCACGCTTGGAACTCTACTGGCGGTTTTCCTTTCCACGTCGGATGAAGCGGTGCTGATTCTCCTGGGAAATCCGGGGAGCGGAGCCGTGATTGGGAAGCTTCTGATTGGGAAGGTGCTGCTGGGCATTCTGTTTGGTTATCTGGCAGATCTGGTCTTCCGGAGAAAAAAAGAGGAGAAGCATATAGAAGATTTATGCAGAAGCTGCGGCTGCAGTGACCATGGCGGAATTATAAAGCCTGCGCTGCGCCATACACTGCGACTGGCTGCCTATATTCTGATCTTCACTTTTGTACTGAATCTGCTGCTTGATTTTATCGGCATGGAGGCTCTGACGTCGCTTCTGGGAAAGGATACCTGGTTTCAGCCTTTTATAACGGCACTTCTGGGACTGATTCCCAACTGCGCATCCTCAGTGCTGATTACTGAGTTATATCTGGCAGGGGGGCTGAGCTTTGCTTCGGCTATGGCAGGACTCTGCGCCGGGGCAGGAATGGGACTTGCTGTTCTGTTTAAGGCAAATCATCCCATGAAAGAGAACATAGCTGTCCTTGGCCTGCTTTATTCAGTGTCTGTGGCGTCGGGGCTGATGCTGGAAATACTGTTCTGAAACAGAGAAAACAGGGAATAAAAGTTTAAAGTTTTGTTAAGATTGTCCGGGTGATATGGTTATTTTATGTGAAATCTGATATGATGTTCTGGATTTGAAGAAGAGGAGGACACATAGGATGAAGAAACTGGGATGGTATGTGATGAGCATTGTTCCGTTGATTACAATGCTTGTGATCCAGATCATCGTTGCCACGGTCATGATGTTCGGGTGGATGATTACTGCCGGCTTTGACACCGGCATGGAACTCTATACGGAAAATTCGGTGGTTCTGCTTGTATGGCTGCATGTCTGGTCACTTCTGATTACGGGACTATGGTATTATCTTTATGTGGTGCGGAGACAGAAACGGGCAGGAATTCCTTTTGCAGGAAAATTTACCGGAAAAAGTTTCGGGTTTACAGTCATGCTGGCTTTTGGAGCACAGCTCCTGGTCGGTCTGCTGCTGACGATCTGGCAGTTGGCGGCGCCGGATATGATAGAAGCGTATAATCAGATGATGGAAGAGGCGGGAATCGCGGAACTGAGCGTGTTGTCTGTGATTGCCACGGTGATTCTGGCTCCTGTGGGAGAGGAAATCATTTTCCGCGGACTTACCATAGAATATCTGAAGAAGGCCGGAGCGGGGTTCTGGGTTATTAATGTAATTCAGGCACTGTTTTTCGGAATTGCCCATATGAATCTGGTTCAGGGTACCTATGCTTTTCTGCTGGGACTGGCCTGCGGCTATGTGGTTCTGCGTTATCAGTCGCTGCTTGCAGGTATCGCCGTACATTTTGTATTCAATGCTTACGGAACCTTTGCGACGCCGGTACTGGAGCTGATCTTCGGTTCGGAGCCTTCCTGGGCTGCTGTGATTATTTCCAATGCAGTCTCCGTGATTCTGGGCGTGGGACTTTTTACAGCCGGTCTGAAACTGATTGGCAGGGATCTGGAAGCAAAGAGTGGAAACGCTGCAGAATAAATAATAAAATAACCACAGATACAAAAAAGAGAGGGCATGACGCCGGCTGCGAAGCAGTCAGTGTCATGCCCTTATTGCCTGCCGGACAGTTATTTTGTCTGTTCCCGGCGAAACAGGAGCCAGGAGTAAAGGGTAAGAGCGGCCGTGCCCAGAAGCAGGACGGCCAGAAAAAGATTCATCATCCATTCTTTCTGCACGATTCCCGCCGCAATCAGCAGAAGACCATAGATGCAGAACAGGACGCCGCCTGCAGTATGTGTTTTTTTCCATACATAAGGACTTTCCAGTGTCCAGGGAGTCCGGATACCGAAAGAATAATTGGGACGGATCTGCGGCATATAATTACCGATAACGAGGAACAGCAGACCGACACCCACAGGAGCAGCAAGGCCCATGTCTACAGGAATTCCCATGGCGACAGCATTTGTCGCCCAGACAAGAGCGATGAACAGCAGGGATGTGAGAATCCGGACCACAGTATAGGCTTTCTGGTGTTTTTCGTAATTCTGTTTTCTCGGGTCGATTCTGGGAATCAGCTCAAACAGCCCATACATCAGAAGAGGAATGGCTGCCAGAAACAGAGAAGTGTATTTGCTGCCGTAGCCGTCAATTTCCCCTGACACATTCCAGTGTATGGGAATGGTGTCGGGAAGCTTCGGAAGCAGAAGCAGCTGTCCTGCCAGGGACAGAATGCAGAGTATGAGAATCAGGATATTCAGTTTCTTCATTTCTTTTTCACTCCTTCAGAAAAATCAAAAAACCATTTCATAAGCTCCTGAAAGACGGTCATGTTCAGGCTGTATACAATATTCTGACCATTGCGTTCGTCCAGAACAAGGCCTGCGGCTTTCAGAGTGCTTAAGTGATGACTGACTGACGGTTTTGAGATGGCAAAGCAGTCTGCGATTTCTCCGGCAGTTCTGTCATGCTCCGAGAGCAGTTCCAGGATTCGTCGCCTGGTCGGATCGGAAAGGGCTTTAAAGGCATCATTCAAACGGCATTCCTTCTTTCTTTTTCCGGTTTTATGGAAAGTATTTTTATTATCAGAAAGCGACTGGATATTTAGATGATTGTCTAAATGTCTAACAAGAAAATATCATGATATGTGTATGAAGTCAATGAAAAAATCAGGAAAGAACGGATGAGCTGGCGGAGGTGTGCAGATGCTTTACAGGGGGCGGGAAGAAGCTTATAATACTTTGTGACAGAGAAGTCAGGAAAGGACAAAAAGGAATGAATACAGAAAGACTGGTAAAGATGTTTCAGGAGCTAGTCTCCATTGATTCTCCGTCATTTGATGAGAGGAAAATGGCAGACCGGCTGACTATTTGCCTGAAAGAACTGGGATTTGCGGTTTCAGAAGACAGGGCTGGAGAATATTATGGAGGGACGGCAGGAAATCTCTATGCGTACCGGGAGGGTACACTGCCGGGAGAACCGATTCTTTTTTCTGCGCATATGGACACGGTGGAGCCTGCCCGGGGAAAGAAGGCTGTACTTCATGAAGACGGCAGAATTACCAGTGACGGAACGACGGTACTGGGGGCCGACTGTATGGCAGGTACGGCTGCGATTCTGGAAGCTCTCACTGAGATAAAGGAAGAAGGAAAAGACTGCCGAAGCCTGGAACTCATTTTCTTTATCGGGGAGGAACGTCATCTCAGGGGAAGCGCGGTTTTTGATTTTTCGGATATAAAGGCGAAAGAATCCTATATCCTGGATTTGAGCGGTTCTCTGGGCCGGGCGGCTGTACAGGCGCCCTCACTGGTGGATTTTCAGATTACGGTTCACGGAAAGGCGGCTCATGCAGGCTTTGCTCCCGAAAAAGGGGTGCATGCCATTGCGGCGGCGGCCCGGGCGGTGGCGCGTATGGAGCTGGGCAGAGTCGGAGAAGACATGACAGTTAACATCGGTCATGTGGAAGGCGGCGTAAAAGCCACCAATATTGTACCGGACACCTGTTTTCTGATGGGAGAGGTGCGAAGCTACTCCCATGAGCGCGCAGAAGCCCAGATGAAAAAGATAGAAGCAATCTTCAGGGAAGAAGCAGAGAAGGCCGGGGGCAGCTGTGAGGTGCGGTATACAGTTCCGCTTCACGCCTATCAGGTGCCGGAAAGCCATCCGTCTGTGAGCCGTTTCCGCCGTGCCTGCGCGCGTCTTGGCCTGCCCGGAACACTGGAGCCCACCTTCGGCGGCAGCGATCAGAGCAATCTTGCTTTACATGGAATCAGCGGTCTGGTACTGGCAAGCGCTATGGAGCAGGTTCATTCCTGCAGCGAGTATACGACAGTGTCAGAGCTGGAAACAGTTACAGAGCTCGTAAAGCTGCTGATGATGGATGCGGAGTGAGTCTGAAACAGAATGAATTTACAGTCTGTGCATTTTTTCAGAATCATTGGAATGTCCCGTAGATTTTTCAGAGAAAATATGATAGAGTAAGACAACGACAGAAATGTAAGGAGGAGAATTGTTTATGGCAGTGCTGACAATTACAGAAAAGAATTTTGAAACAGAGGTATTGAATTCAGAAGTGCCGGTACTGGTGGATTTCTGGGCAGTGTGGTGCGGACCCTGTCAGATGCAGGGACCTATCGTTGATGAGCTGGCAGAAGAGACAGAGGGTGTGAAATTCGGAAAACTGAATGTGGATGAGAATATAAGTCTGGCGCAGAGATACGGTGTGGCAAGCATTCCCACACTGCTGGTATTTAAGGATGGAAAAATTGCGGCTTCCGCTGTGGGTCTTCAGTCAAAAGAAGGACTGAAAAAGCTTCTGGGAATCTGAAAAACACAGGATTTGGAGAGGGGAATATGTCAGAGTATGATATTATCATAGTGGGCAGCGGTCCGGCAGGACTTTCGGCAGCCCTCTATACCAGCCGCGCAAATCTGCGTACGCTTGTGATTGGAAAAGATCAGGGAGCCCTTGCGAAGGCAGAGAAAATTGAAAATTACTTTGGCCTCGCAGAGCCTATTTCCGGCTGCGAGCTGGTGGAGAATACAAAGATTCAGGCAAGAAGTCTGGGAGCAGAGCTGATAACAGATGAGATTTTTCATATATCATGGAATCAGGGATTCGTGCTGGAGGGACGGCAGGGAAATTATCAGGCGAAGGCTGTGCTTCTGGCTACCGGTACATCCAGAAAAAAAGCAGACATCAGAGGTCTTGCAGAGCTGGAAGGCCATGGCGTGAGCTACTGTGCCATCTGTGACGCTTTCTTTTACCGGGGACGGAAGGTAGCCGTTCTGGGAAATGAGGAGTACGCTGTGCATGAACTGAGCCAGCTGCTTCCAGTGGCAGGTTCTGCTGTGATTCTGACAGATGGAAAAGAATTTCTTGCCAAAGCTCCGGAAGGCGTTCCGGTAATTACGAAAAAGATTCGTTCCGTGGATGGGGAAGATGCAGTCTGCGGAGTTACTTTCGAGGACGGCAGCAGTCTGGAAACAGACGGACTCTTTGTGGCTCTTGGAAGCGCCGGGGCTGTGGATCTGGCCCGGAAGGTGGGTGCGCTCACAGACGGGCGCAGTATTCAGGTGGATGAAACGATGGCCACCAATGTTCCGGGACTTTATGCGGCCGGAGACTGTACCGGAGGCCTTCTTCAGATTTCCACTGCAGTAGGGGAAGGCGCAAAGGCAGCTATGAGTATGATTAAATTTGTGAGGAGAGACGGATGAGAGGAATCTATACAAATATCGTTGAGATTCGCCAGAAAGTATTTACAGAAGTTGCGCGGCTTGCATATGAAGGCGGGGATTATTCACGGATTCTGAACATCCCGTATAAAATCATTCCGGGTGAGGTGGCGACATATCGGGAAAGTGTATTCCTGGAAAGAGCGATTGTGGAAGAGCGGCTTCGTCTGGCCATTGGCCTGCCGCTCCGCAAGATGACAGAGCATGCGCCGGTTTCTCAGGGAATTGAGGAAAGCGCCATTGCGGAGAAGTATTACGATCCGCCCCTGGTAAATATTATTAAATTTGCCTGCCACGCCTGCCCGGATAATGAGGTGCGGGTCACCGATTCCTGTCAGGGCTGTCTTGCGCATCCCTGTAAGGAGGTCTGCCCGAAAGATGCGATTTCCATTGTAAATGGAAAATCTGTCATTGATCAGGAAAAATGCATTAAGTGCGGCCGTTGTATTTCAGCCTGTCCTTACGGAGCCATTCAGAAGCTGGAGCGGCCCTGCGCAAAGGCCTGCGGCGTGGATGCCATTCGTACAGATGAGCTGGGCCGTGCAGATATTGATTATGATAAATGCGTATCCTGCGGAATGTGTCTGGTAAACTGTCCCTTTGGAGCGATTGCGGATAAGAGCCAGATTTTCCAGGCTATTCATGCGATTAAAAGCGACACTCCGGTATATGCGGCCCTGGCGCCGGCCTTCGTGGGCCAGTGGGGAAAGGAGCTTCCGCCGGAAAAAGTAAGGAAGGCTTTCCAGCTGCTTGGGTTTGAGGATGTGATTGAAGTGGCGGTAGGCGCTGATCTGTGTACGATCGAGGAAGCGCATGACTTCATGAATGAGGTGCCGGACAGGCTGCCCTTCATGGGAACATCCTGCTGCCCTGCATGGTCCGAGATGGCAAAAATGCTTTATCCGGATTTTGCAAAATGCATTTCCATGGCGCTGACGCCCATGGTGCTTACCGGACGGCTCATTAAGAAGAAACATCCCGGCAGCAAGGTTGTGTTTATAGGTCCCTGCTCAGCCAAGAAGCTGGAGGCCAGCCGTGCAGATATTCGCAGTGATGTGGATTTTGTTCTGACGTTTGAAGAAGTCATGGGCATGTTTGAGGCAAAGGGAATTGATTTTACAGAGATTACCGGCACGGACAACCTGTCAGGTTCCAGTGCTGACGGACGCGGATTCGCAGTCAGCGGCGGAGTGGCGGGTGTGGTGGTGAAATGCATTAAAGAGCTTGATACGGAGCGGGAGGTCATGGTCATGAACGCGGAGGGACTGCGGGAATGCCGGGCCATGCTGGATGAGGCTAAAAAGGGAACGTATGACGGTTATCTACTGGAAGGTATGGCATGCCCCGGCGGCTGTGTCGGAGGCGCAGGTATTCTGCAGAGTCCGTCCAAAGCGAAGGGACAGGTTAAGATGCTGATGAAGAAAGCCGGGAATAAAGGCGTTCTTTCCAGTGATTATAAAGATATACTGAAGAGTCTGGAGGAAGAATAAATGAAACTGATGATTGCATCCGATATTCACGGCTCTGCGTACTACTGCAGAAAACTGCTGGAAGCCTATGACAGAGAGGGAGCGCAGAAGCTTCTGCTTCTGGGAGATATTCTTTACCATGGACCACGTAATGATTTGCCCAGGGATTATGCGCCCAAGGAGGTTATCTCCATGTTGAACCCCAGAAAGGAAGAAATTCTCTGCGTACGCGGAAACTGCGACACAGAGGTGGATCAGATGGTGCTGGAGTTTCCTGTGATGGCGGAGTATGCGATTCTTTATCTGAATGACCATATGATTTTTGCCACTCACGGACATGTGTTTCATGAAAAAAATCTTCCAATGCTGAAAAAGGGAGATATTCTGCTGCACGGACATACACATGTGCCGGTATGCCATGAGACGGAGCAGTATACGTATCTGAATCCGGGGTCTGTATCTATTCCCAAAGAGAACAGCTGGCATGGTTATCTGATCCTGGAAGACCGTACATTTGTCTGGAAGGATCTGGACGGAGAAGTGAAGCTTACCTGGGAAATGAAAGATATGTAAGGCAGAACTGCCTGCAAGAACGGACGGAAACAGAATGGGGCGCACGGGAGCGCAGGGAAATGAAAGTTACCTGTGTTCTGTGCGCCTTTTTTTCTGTAAAAGAACAGGGAATCGGGCAGCGGGAAAAATGGCAGGAAAAGGTTCACATAAATATGCAAATTCACTTGAAAAAGCTCGAATTAACAGATATAATAGATATAAATTTGTAAACTGTACGGTTGCAGTTGAAATATATCAGAGAAAATTATATTCAGAAGCGGAGAGAATTTTATGCATAATTTCAGAAAGATCAGCCGGCGTTTTCTGGCAGTGGTACTGGCGGCAAGCATGTGTTTCCCTATACAGGCATTTGCGACAGAAGCAGAGCTGAAGAAGAAACAGGCGGAGGCGCAGAAACAGCTGAATGCGATTAATCAGGAGATGAAGTCCATTGAAAGCCAGAGAAACAGTGTTCTGGCGGAGATTGATTCCCTGAATTCCGAGCTGGTGGATCTGATGTTGAATATTGAACTTCTGGAAGCAGATCTGGCGGCGAAGGAGGAAGAACTGGCGCAGGCAGAAGTGGATTATGAGGCTGCGAAGCAGAAGGAAGAAGAACAGTATGAGGCTATGAAGCTTCGTATTCAGTACATATATGAAGAAGGAGATATGGATTATCTGACACTCTTTCTGCAGGCGGACAGCTTTACGGATTTCCTGAACCGTGCGGATTTTGCCAAGGAAATTCAGACAAAGGATCGCGAGATGCTGGAAGAATATCAGGAGACGAAGGCAGAGGTGGCGGAACTTCTGGATCAGCTGGAACAGGAAAAGGCGGATATGGAAGCTCTGGAAGCTGAGTATGAGCAGGAACAGGCTGCTGTCCAGTCATCTTTGTCAGAGAAAAAAGCGGAAGAAGCAGACTATGAATCCCAGCTTGCCAGTGCCAAGGCGCAGGCTTCCACATTCCGGGCAGAACTGGAAAAAAGCCAGAAGGAACTGAAGAGACTGGAAGCTGAAAAAATAGCGAAGGAAAAGGAGACACAGGAGTCTGCAACTGTTTCAGGAGGCTCTTCCGGAAGCTCTTCCTCCGGATCGTCCTCCGGTTCCTCGTCCGGGTCCACATCCGTTTCGGGCAACAGCTCCACCGGCAGAGCGATTGCCAATTATGCCCTGCAGTTTGTGGGGAATCCCTATGTATTAGGTGGGACAAGCCTGACAAACGGAGCGGACTGTTCCGGCTTTACCCAGTCGGTTATGGCACATTTCGGTATTTCTATTCCCAGAACATCAGACGCGCAGGGACGTGCCGGACGCGAGGTCAGCTACTCTGAGGCCCAGGCGGGAGATATTATTTACTACGGCGGCCATGTGGCGATTTATCTGGGCGGAGGAAGAATTGTACATGCCAGTACAGAGGCTACCGGAATCAAGACAGGCACGGCCACTTACCGGACGATTCGTTCTGTACGGCGTTATTATTAATTTACAGGATTTATTTCGAACATTGAATATGTAACAGGGATGCCCGGGAGACAGTCGAAATTGTCTCCCGGGCTTTTCTTTTTTATAAAAGCTATTGACTATATTGTGTATATATGATATATACAATATATAGATTGCGGCAGGATACAGAGACTGTTGTGATCAAATACCTTATATGCGCAGAATGAGGAACAGAAACTATGGATATTATTATCAGTAATTCAGGTGGCAGGCCGATCTATGAACAGATTACATCCCAGATCAAAGGCATGATTATGAATAGAACTTTGAAACCGGGAGAGCCTCTCCCTTCCATGAGGCTTCTGGCAAAGGAGCTTCGAATCAGCGTTATCACTACCAAGAGGGCGTATGAGGACCTGGAACGGGATGGGTTCATTACAACGATTGTCGGGAAAGGAAGCTTTGTCCGGGAAGCTGATCAGGAATTTGTCCGGGAAGAGCGGCTGAAAGCTGTGGAGGGTCATCTGCAGGCGGCTGTGGACGCAGCCAGGCAGTGCGGAATGGAGGAGCAGGAGGTTGTCGATATACTCCGGCTTCTGTTCGAGGAGATGTGATTATGGAATATGCAGTAGAAGTAGAAGGATTAACGAAGCATTATCCGGGCTTTACACTGGATCATGTGAGTTTTGCCGTACCGACCGGTTCTGTTGTAGGATTTATAGGGGAAAACGGTGCCGGAAAGAGTACTGCAATCAAGGCCATTCTGGATTTGATTCAGGTGGATGAAGGCAGAGTACGCCTTCTGGGGATGGAAAATGGCGCGCGCTTTCCCGAAATCAAGGAGCAGATTGGCGTGGTGTTTGAGGAAAGCTATTTTCCGGATAACCTGAAAATCAAAGATGTGGATCAGATGATGAAACGTATTTTTCATGGCTGGGACAGTGAGAAATTTTTCTCATACTGCAGAAGGTTTAAATTACCGGAAACGAAATGTGTGAAGACATTTTCCAGAGGTATGAAGATGAAGCTTTCGATTGCGGCGGCGCTTTCTCATCAGACCAAACTTCTGATTCTGGACGAAGCAACCAGCGGTCTCGATCCCATTGTGAGAAATGAGATTCTGGATATTTTCCGGGAATTTATAGAAGAAGAGGAGTGTACAGTTTTTCTGTCTTCCCATATTACGAGTGATATCGAGCGTATTGCGGATTATATCCTGTTTCTGCATGAAGGCCACGTTCTTTTCATGGAAGAGAAGGACCGCCTGCTGTATGAGTATGGCGTAGTACGCTGCAGTCATGAAAAAGCAGAGCGGATCGAGAAAAAGCAGATTGTGGGAGTGAGAAGAAATCAGTTTGAAACAGAGATTCTTGTCCGAGACAGAAGGGAAATTCAGGAGGAAACAGACCTGGTCATTGACAGAGCTTCCCTGGAAGATATTTTATTATTTACCATAAAAAACGGGATGGATGAGGAGGCGGAAAATTCATGAAAGGACTGCTGTATAAAGATTTCTGTAATCTGCGTCAGGTGGGGAAACAGTCTCTGATTGTTCTGGGCGTTTTTACTGTATGGAGCATATTTGTTAAAAATTCTCAGCTGTTTTCTATGATGATTCCCATATACTGCATGATGATGCTGTTCACAGCTATGAGTTATGATGAAATGGCATGTTTTGATAAATATGCACTGACGCTTCCTGTTACCAGAAAAGAATTGGTAAAGGCAAAATATATTCTTCTGTGTCTCCTTTTTGCGGCTGGCATTCTGATTGGTTCTCTGGGCGGTATGGTACTGCGTGCGTTCCTGGGAAGTCAGATGAGCCTGCCGGAGGAGGCGATTTCTGCAGCAGCAGTTGGTTTTCTGTATCTGCTGGCATTTGAGGTACTCCTTCCGCTGGTATTCCGGTATGGCGCGGAAAAGGCCCGTCTCTTTCTTGCTGCTGTTTTTCTTGTTGCTTTCGGTCTGCTTTACGGAGGATTTACAGTCGTAAAAATGACTGGCGTGCAGGTCTCATTACAACTGGTGCTGGGAGTTCTGTGCACCGGTATTATACTCGTTTTTGCAGGTTTCTTTATCTCATACGGGCTTTCTGTGAAAATCATTAAGAATAAAGAGTGGTAACCCTGTCAGTTCATGAGGGTAATATCTTCAGAAAAAATTAAGAAAACGTTCAGGAAAAGAGTCTGGTTTCCCGGACTCTTTTCCTTTATACTGTGTAAGGCGGCATTGGGATATGACATGGACTTAGAGAGGAAGAAAAAGAAAGATGAACAGACGGCAGAAAAAAAGGCTGCTTCTGCTGACAGGCACTCTGACTATGGTGATTGGCGCAGGGATGGTGCTTGGCACAGTATATGCGCAGACTATGGAGCAGGAACAGCAGGAGGGAACCGCAGTACAGGAGCTTGTGCTGCCGGATGTACTGGAAGAAGAAACGCTGGAATATACAGAAGAAATATCAGATGAAAATACAGAGGAGAATCTCCCGGAGGACTGGAATCTGATTCTGGTGAACCGGACGCACCCGATTCCTGAGGACTATGAGGTGGAACTCAAAAATATCGGAAGCGGACACAAGATAGATGCGAGAGCTTACGATGATTTCTGCTCTATGATTCAGGCAGCAAAGAAGGAGGGCGTCTACATTTATGTAACATCCTCTTACCGGGATCTGGACAAGCAGACCGAGTTGTTTGAGAAGAAAACAGAATCCTATGTCATGCAGGGATATTCTTATGAAAGCGCCAGAAAGCAGGCGGCACAGGTAGTAGCCGTACCCGGCACCAGTGAACATCATCTGGGACTGGCTCTGGATATTGTTTCTTCTGAATATCGGAAACTGGATGAAAAACAGGAAAATACAAAAGGATTTAAATGGCTCAAGGAACATTCCTGGGAATATGGTTTTATTCTCCGATACCCGAATGGGGAAACGGACATTACAGGAATTATTTACGAGCCCTGGCATTTCCGTTATGTTGGCCTGGAAGCGGCCAAAGAGATTACGGAAGCAGGAATTACGCTGGAAGAGTATGTTGGAGCAAAACCGGTATCAGAAGGGGAGAAGCAGGCTGAATAGCCTGCTTCTCTCTTAGTATAGAATCGTATGTTTTTATATTGAAATATCAGGATAAAACCTGTATTATAAAAGAAAAAATATGGAAATGGCTAAAATCAAAAGAAAAAGGAGGCGGCACCTGTTTGCAAAAATCGGACAGCCGCTTTTTTACGTTACATGAAGGAGCAGTCTGATTTCCGGAAGCTGTTTTTTGGGGGAGAAAGATACTGTCTGTAAAAGAGGGGGAGATGTTATGGGTGAGATATGGGAATTTTTTGATAAAATAGATGAAATGGTATATGTTTCTGACATGGAAACCAATGAGCTGGTTTATATTAATCAGCATTTAATGCAAGCGCTGGGATTCACTTCGCGTGAGGAGTATCAGGGAAAAATGTGCTATGAAGTACTTCAGGGAAGACATTCTGTCTGTCTGTTTTGTACTAACTCAAAGCTTGAGATGGGGGAATTTATATCCTGGATACATACGAATCCTGTGCTCAATAAGCGTTTTCTGGTTAAGGACAGTATGGTTGTTTCCCATGGAAGAACCTACAGGATTGAAATCGCCATTGATACGGATGCGGAAAACAGCCATGACAGCTATTATCTTTACGCCCGTAACGAGGCAATTCTTAATGAGTGTCTGCAGAAGATATTTTATACGGCGCATCCGGAAAAATCTGTGGAAGAATTGCTGGAATATATCGGTAAAACCTTTGGCTGTGACAGGGCATATGTATTTGAAATAAATGGCAGGCATACTTCAAATACCTATGAATGGTGTGCCGAGGATGTGACTCATCAGAAAGAAATCCTTCAGAATGTGTCTTTGAATGGCATTGACTGGTGGATGGAGTTATTTGCGGCTAATCAGGTGACAGTCATTGAAAATCTGGAGAGCATCCGGAAACAGTATCCGGAAGCATACGCAGTTTTAAAACCTCAGAACATTACTTCACTGGCGGCCGGTCCTATAAAATCTGACGGACAGGTGATAGGATTTCTTGGCGTGGATAATCCGGATGAGCAGAAGATGTCTTTGGTGGAGCCTTTTCTGAAGGTTATCGGTTATTTTGTGTTATCGCTTTTGCGGAGAAGGGATCTGTTAAAAAAACTGAATGAACTGAGTTATCATGACCAGCTTACGGGTGCGTTAAACAGAAACGCACTGGCAGAGTATTACGACAGGATGCCGATGGATACAGTGGGAGTGCTGTACTGTGATATTACAGGACTCAAAAGTGTGAATGATTCTCTGGGGCATGCAGCCGGGGACAGAATGATCTGCCACTGCTACGATCTGATTAAAAAATCAGTCAAATCCGGAAAGATATTTCGGACCGGGGGAGATGAATTTATTGCCTTGTCTCCTGACTGCACGGAAGAAAATTTTATGAATATGGTGAAAAGTCTTCAGGAAGCGATTCATAGGGATGAACATCATATGGCGTTGGGATACGTCTGGTCAAATGAAGAAAATCTGAATCTTGAAGAATTGATTATTCGTGCAGATCGGGTAATGTATGAGGATAAGCGGACTTATTATCAGAAATACAGCCGCTGTATGGGTGTGGACAGAAGGCGTTCCGGAATTGAAAGAAGAGACGGAGGACTGGAATCTTCAGTGAGTTTGTTTCGGAACTATCTTAATACGTCTTACTGCGATATGGATGCGCTTTTTAAATCGCTTTCAGAGGATAATACTTCCAGCTATTTCTATTTTGGGGATATGCAGAAAAATCTTTTTTATATTTCTGATAATATGAAGGAAGATTTTGGGTTTCAGGATAATATCGTACCCGATCTGCTTTCTCTGTGGGAAAAAAGAATTGCCACTCCGGAATTCAGAGAAGCATACTGGCAGGATATTTCCGATATGGTGAAGAACAAGCGGGTGGTTCATGACTTACGGTATCGTGTCAGAGACGTGAAAGGAAACAATAAATGGATACGTTGCTACGGGCGTATGATATGGAATGAAGACAACACTCTTCCGGTTTTTTTCTCAGGGAGAATCGGTTGTCAGGACAGGCAGTTTGTGATGGATCCGATTACTACACTTCCGAGAGAAAATGCCTCTTTCGGGGAACTGAACAGGCTTCGGGCGGATCATATCAGGACGCTGGTGATTGGATTTGGATTTAACGGAATTACCGAACTTAACAGTACGAAGGGAAGATCCTACGGGAATCGCCTGTTGAAAAAAGTATCGGAAGCACTGATGGAAAACATGTCTGCCGTGGCATCTTTCTATCGCCTGGAAGGCGCGCGGTGTATGGCTGTGGTCAATCCTTCTTATATGGGGGAGGGATGTGATGCACTTGTATCGCGGATTCAGAAAATTGTAAAAAGATGCTATGAAGAAATGGAAATTACGGTTTCCAAAGCATGTTCGTTTGGTCTGATGGAATATCCCTGTGAAGATTTTATGCCGGAAGACGTAGTGGAGATTATGGTATCTCTCATCCGTCTGGCAAAGAGTGAACCGGGGCAGAAATATATTGATTATTCGGCAGATAATGTCCGGAGAATCAAAGAGAGCTCTGACATGATTCTTAAGCTGGATGAGGATGTAAGCCATAATATGAGAAATTTTCGTATTATGGTTCAGCCCATGGTTTCTGCAGACAAAAAGACAATTATCGGCGGAGAAGCCCTGCTGCGCTGGAATTATAAAGGAAAAGATATTTCGCCGGCAACATTTATTCCCTATCTGGAGAAGAATAATACCATTCATCAGGCGGGAAGATGGGTGTTTGAGCAGGCTGTGTGCACCTGTGTAAGGGCACGCGCGTATGCTCCGGATTTTCTGGTTTCCTTTAATGTCAGCTTATATCAGCTTTCTGATGACGGGCTTTTGGATTTCATGAAGAGCACTCTGGAAAAATACCATTTGGATGGATCTGCTCTGGTGGCGGAGATGACAGAAAGCTGTCTGGATGAGAAACCGGAAAAGATGACGCATTTCGTGAATGAATGTCAAAAAATGGGCATCAGAATAGCTCTGGATGATTTTGGAAGCGGATACTCTTCGCTGAGGATGATACTTCAGTATCCGTCTACGATCATTAAGCTGGATCGTTCCCTGATCCGTGAGGTTATGGATTCCGGGGAAAAAATGAGCTTTATAAGCAGTATTATTTTCGCCTGTCATCAATTTGGGAAAAAAGTATGTGTAGAGGGCGTTGAGAAAAAGGAGCAGAGTGAGATTGTTGTGAGGATGGGGTGCGATATGATCCAGGGATTTTACCATTACAGACCTCAGGAAATAAGCGAGATTTATTATTTACTTGAAAAATTAATGAGCCCTTCCACACAGAAGAGCGAAAGTAAAATCTGAGATTTTGGCCCGGCAGGAGCTGTCATTTAACGAACTGTATATAACGATGAAAATAAAAAAGAGGAGAATATTCATGTAAAAGTGAATATTCTCCTGCTTTTTTATAAGCAGTGGGAAGGCATTGCCTCTAATTCCGTCAGATTATCTGATTCTGTTTATTTTACTTCAATCAGTTCATAGGTATCATTTCCAAGGCCTATCTTTTTTGCGTGTTCGATAGCGGACTTCCAGTCGGTATCCGGAGATACGGCTCCAAAATGATCCCTGTCATGGTGGTGGGATTCTCCAAGAACACTGTTCCGGATAGCAGGCTGGCGATTGACAGCGTCAGCGCAGGCCACGTCAAGAGCCACTGGATCGAAGGAGGCAAACATTCCTACGTCCGGAACGATGGCAGCATCATTTTCTGCATGGCAGTCGCAGAACGGAGATACGTCTACTACCAGACTGATGTGGAAAGCGGGACGTCCGTCCACCACAGCTTTGGTATATTCGGCAATTTTCCGGTTCATGATATCGCAGGCCTCATCCTGTGCGGGGGTTACGGCGTCCTTGGGACAGACACCGATACAACGGCCGCAGCCAACGCATTTTGACTGATCAATGGAAGCCGCATGGTCTTTGATGTGGGGTGCATCGTGAGCGCAGATGCGTACGCAGGCTCCGCAGCCGATGCAGTCTTCCGTGCGGACATAGGGTTTTCCGGCACTGTGCATTTCCATCTTTCCGGCCCGGGAACCGCAGCCCATGCCGAGGTTTTTCAGAGCGCCGCCGAAGCCGGCCATTTCATGCCCTTTGAAATGGGTCAGGGAAATAATAATGTCTGCATCCATGATGGCACGGCCGATTTTGGCTTCTTTGACATATTCGCCGCCCTCTACAGGTACGGCAATATCATCCGTTCCCTTCAGACCGTCTCCGATCAGAATGTGGCAGCCTGTGGAAAACGGAGAAAAACCGTTCAGATAAGCAGACTCAATATGATCGAGAGCATTTTTTCTGCCGCCTACGTATAAGGTGTTGCAGTCAGTCAGAAACGGCTTGCCGCCCAGGCTTTTTACCACATCAGCCACAGTCTTTGCGTAATTGGGGCGCAGATAAGCCAGATTGCCAGGCTCGCCGAAATGGATTTTGATGGCGGTATATTTCCCGTCAAAGTCGATCGTTCCGATTCCCGCCTTTCTGATCAGACGCTCCAGCTTCTTCTGAAGATTATCTCCGTTATGTACACGCAGGTCTGTAAAATATACTTTTGAAGCTTCCATATCCATATATCCTCCCTGTCTAAATGATTTCAGATTCAGTCGGTTTTCCCGGAAATGTTCAGATATTTCCGGAAACCGTTACTCTCAAGTTTAGCACGAATCCCGAGAAAATTCTATACAGATTTCTTAAATTTTGGTGAAAAAGAACAAGATATCTTGGAAATGTGTCAAAAATATGTTAGGATATATGAGGTGTAAAGGAGCGCATATGAAGAAAATTTTGAAAAAACTATCACAAAATCGTCTCGTTGTATTTGGTCTGATTCTGGCAGTCGAGCTGGTCTGGCTGGTGATTTTTGTGACCAGACTTGCCGGTTATTCCGCCTCTATTTCCATTCTGTTTTCCGTAATCAGCCTTCTGGCAGTGCTCTGGATTATTAACCGTGATGATAATCCGGCTTATAAAGTTGCATGGATTATACTTATTATGGCTCTTCCGATTATTGGAGGACTCTTTTATCTGGCTGTCGGCCATAAACGGCCTTCCAGAAACATGCGTCGGAAGATGGAGGCTGAACGGATTCGCACAGAGGATGAACTGCTGCAGGACATGGATGTGATGGAGGAGATACGTGCCTGTGATCGGAGAATAGAGGGACAGGTACGATATACCTCTGTGACAGGCGGATATCCGGTGTACAGAAATACATCTGCCCGTTATTACAAAATAGGAGAAGAGCTGTACCGGGATTTGCTGGAAGAACTGAAAAAGGCGGAACATTTTATTTTTATGGAATTTTTCATCGTTGGAGATGGGAAAATGTGGGGCAGTATCCGTGAAATCCTGGTGGAGAAGGCAAAAGCAGGGCTGGATGTCCGCTTCATGTATGATGATCTGGGGAGTGTTTCTCTGCTTCCTCCGGACTATGATCGAAAGCTGGAAGAGGCAGGAGTAAAATGTATCGCTTTTAACCGTTTCGTTCCGTTCTGGTCGCTGGTGATGAATAACCGGGATCACAGAAAAATCACGGTTATTGATGGTCATACGGCTTTCAGCGGCGGTATTAATCTGGCAGACGAATATATCAATGAAAAAGTACGTTTCGGACACTGGAAAGATACAGGATTTATGCTGAAGGGAGAAGCAGTCTGGAATTATACGGTGATGTTTCTGCGGATGTGGAATTCCCAGCGTCATACAGATCCTTCTTATGAACCCTATCGTCCGTCTGTCTGGCATCCGGAGCCTTTTGAAGGAGAGGGTTTTGTACAGCCTTATGGGGATTCGCCTCTGGATGACGAGATTGTGGCAGAAAATGTCTATCTGGACATTCTGAATCAGGCGAGAGATTACGTCTATATTTTTACACCGTATCTGATTGTGGATCATGAGATGCAGTCAGCGCTCTGCCTTGCAGCCAAGCGTGGCGTGGATGTGAGGATTGTGACACCGGGAATTCCGGATAAAAAGATGGTGTTTCAGTTGACACGCTCCTGTTATCCGGTGCTTCTGAAGGCAGGAGTGAGGATTTATGAGTATGCTCCGGGATTCCTTCATGCCAAATCCTATGTGTGTGATGATGAGATTGCAGTGGTAGGTACAATCAATATGGATTACAGGAGCCTGTATCTGCACTTCGAATGCGGCACTTATTTCTACCAGAATCCGATTGTGGCGGATGTGAAGCAGGACAGCCTGAATACAATGGAAAAGAGCAGGGAGATTACATTGAAAGACACACGCCAGGGCTTTTTTGGAGGCCTTCTGAGCGCGGTTCTGCGTGTGCTTTCCCCGCTGATGTAATGTGTGTGCCGGTCTGTGTGAGAGTTAAATGATAAGAATATATAATATATATGGAGGAAAAGTACCAGATGAATATATTGTTTTTTATGAAACCGAAAGGAGAGCTTGCATACATTTATGACGACTGTTCTCTCCGGCAGGGACTTGAGAAGCTGGAGCGCAGCGGATTTACTGCGATTCCTCTGATAGATAAAGAGGGAAAATACATAGGTACAATTACAGAGGGAGATTTTCTGTGGTCCCTGAAAAATAAATTCTCTCTTGATCTGAAGATGGCTGAGGATGTACCGATTCTCTCTGTGCGCAGAAGAATGCGTTTTGATCCCATCTCGATTAATTCGGATATGGAAGACCTGATTACAAAGGCAATGAATCAGAATTTTGTTCCTGTTATTGATGACAAAGGAATTTTTATCGGAATCGTTACACGTAAGGATATTATCGAATTTTGTTACAAAGAGTACATAAGAAAAGAAAATTGACTTGATTCCTTGATGAATTATTGATAAAATGGTACGTGATGTACTTTGTTTTTTGTTAAAAACACAATATATGGAGGGCTGAAAATGAGTGGTACAGCACAAAGCCCGGCAGGCAGAAGAATTGCAGAACTGCTTGACGGGAATAGTTTTGTGGAAATCGGCGGTCAGGTAACGGCCAGAAGCACTGATTTCAATCTGCAGAATGTGAATACGCCTTCGGATGGCGTTATTACCGGATATGGAGTGATAGACGGCAATCTGGTATATGTCTACAGTCAGGATGCATCCGTACTGAACGGAACTCTTGGCGAGATGCATGCGAAGAAGATTGTACGCCTCTATGAGATGGCATGCAAGATGGGCGCACCGGTCATCGGTCTTATCGACTGTGCCGGAATTCGTCTTCAGGAAGGCGTAGACGCTCTGAATGCCTTTGGAGAGGTTTATCTTCAGCAGACGCTTGCTTCCGGCGTAGTACCGCAGATTACTGCGATTTTCGGAACCTGCGGAGGCGGACTTGCTCTTGTCCCCGGACTTTCCGACTTTACATTTATGGAAGAGAAGGATGCAAAGCTTTTTGTAAATGCACCTAATGCAGTGGCTGGAAACAGAAAGGAAAAATGTGACAGCTCTTCTGCAAAATTCCAGGCAGAAGAGGCAGGCTCCGTGGATATGGTTGGAAGTGAGAGCGATATTCTGGCGCAGATCCGCCGTCTTGTTACCTGGCTTCCGGCCAATAACGAGGATGACGCTTCTTACGACGAGTGTATGGATGATCTGAACCGTTCCTGCGCAGAGCTGGAAGGTGCATCCTATGCCGCACCGTATATTCTTTCCACTATTTCTGATGGAAAAGAATTTTTTGAGACAAAAGCAGCATACGGACAGGACATGGTAACCGGTTTCATCCGTCTGAACGGAGTGACAGTCGGTGCTGTGGCTAATGGCGCGCAGGAAATGACCGCAAGAGGAGCTCAGAAGGCGGCTGATTTTGTGAATTTCTGTGATGCGTTTAATATCCCTGTTCTTACAGTTACCAATGTAACAGGCTTCAAGGCATCTCTGTGCTCTGAGCGCAATCTGGCGAAGGCTGCAGCAAGACTTACCTATGCATTCGCGAATGCAACGGTTCCCAAGGTGAATGTGGTTGCAGGAGAGGCTTTCGGCAGCGCTTATGTGGCCATGAACAGCAAAGGACTGGGCGCTGATCTGGTATTTGCCTGGGAAAATGCGAAAATCGGTATGATGGACGCAAAGATGGCTGCAAAAGTAATGTATGCAGACGCTGATGCAGAGACCCAGAATGAAAAGGCGAAAGAATATGCAGCGCTTCAGGACAGTGTAGAGGCTGCCGCCAGAAGAGGCTATGTGGATGCAGTTATTTCTGCTGCCGATACGAGAAAACAGGTGATTGGCGCATTTGAAATGCTGTTTACCAAGAGGGAAGGCCGCCCGGACAAAAAGCATGGAACTGTCTAGGAGGGGTGAATCATTATGAAAAGAAGCTTGAAAAAACTGCCGGCGCTGCTGATGCTGGCCTGCGTTCTTGTGCTGACAGGCTGCTCTGCTAAGACTGCGGTTCCCAATGAGACAGATTACCAGACCAGATCAGATCAGTATGTGCAGATGCTTGTAAGTACAGATGCAGCTGAACTGGAAGCTGAGATTGAAAATCTGGAGTCTCATTTTGAGGATTTTGAGCAGCAGGTTGCACTGTATCCGTACATAGGCAGTACCGGGCAGAAGTTTGATTTTACGGCAGAGGCTTATCTGAGCATGCTCAGATCTTACGAAGCCAATCTTGATGAATTCGGAGCTTACGTTGGCGTCAAAGAGTATGAGGGCGCTACAGTGGACTCTGATGGAAATGTTACCTACTCCACGGTTTATGAGTTCGATAAACATGATATGCGTATGAGCCTGGAGTACAATCAGGACAGCGTTGTTACAACAGCGACACTGGATCCGATTTACAGTTCTGCTGAGATTGCACAGAAGGCAGCTTTGAATACGCTGATCGGTATGGGTTCTGTGTTTGTGGTACTGATTATTCTCTGTGTCCTGATTTCCGGTTTCCGCTATATCAATATGGCAGAACAGAAAGCTAAAAAGGGCGGCAGAAAGGCAGAAAAAGCTCCGGCAGCCCCGGCACCGTCTGTGTCTGCAGCGAGTACGGCCCCGTCCGGAACAGAGCCTGAACTGGCAGCGGCAGTTGCGGCAGCGACCGTGACAGCGGATACACAGCTTGTGGCAGTGATTACAGCTGCTGTGGCAGCAGAGCTGGGCACATCCACAGATGGTTTCGTGGTGCGTTCTATCCGGCGCAGAAACGGAAACAAGTGGAAAAAGGCGTAATAATACGATAAAACGAGTCATAGTATTCAGGAGGATATAGAACATGAAAAGTTACACAATCACTGTAAATGGAGTAGCATATGACGTAACTGTAGAAGAAAGAGTCGGAGGCGTGGCTCCGGCAGCCCCGGCCCCTGTAGCAGCACCTGCGCCTGCACCGGCGGCAGCACCGGCTCCGGCCCCTGCAGCAGCACCCGCACCGGCTCCGGCCCCTGCAGCAGCCGGCGGAATCGAAGTAAAGGCATCTGTTCCGGGTAAGGTAGTTAAAATTGACGCAGCAGTGGGACAGGCAGTACAGGCGGGAGACAGCATTATCGTTCTGGAAGCCATGAAGATGGAGATTCCGATTGTAGCTCCTGAGGCAGGAACTGTAGCAGGCATCAACGTAAGCGTGGGTCAGTCCGTAGAGTCCGGAGATTTGCTGGCATCCCTGAACTAATTGTACAGAATGCCCATTTTCAACGGAGGTTAAGACATGGAATATATATTAGAAACCCTTGGAAACCTCGTGCGGCAGACAGCCTTTTTTAACCTGACCTGGGGCAACTACATTATGGTTCTTGTTGCATGTGTGTTCCTGTATCTGGCTATCAAAAAGGAGTATGAGCCGCTTCTGCTGGTTCCCATTGCTTTTGGCATACTTCTTGTAAACATTTATCCGGACATCATGGCCAGTCCGGAGGAGACGTCCAACGGCGTCGGAGGCCTTCTCTATTACTTCTATGTACTGGATGAATGGTCGATACTTCCGTCACTCATCTTCATGGGTGTCGGAGCAATGACGGATTTCGGTCCGCTGATTGCGAACCCGAAGAGCTTTCTTCTGGGTGCCGCAGCGCAGTTTGGTATTTTTATGGCATATCTTGGCGCTATGCTGATGGGATTCTCAGATAAGGCGGCGGCTGCCATCTCCATCATCGGAGGAGCAGACGGTCCGACTTCTATCTTCCTTGCAGGTAAGCTGGAGCAGACGGCTCTCCTGGGACCCATTGCTGTGGCGGCTTATTCCTACATGTCTCTGGTTCCGATTATCCAGCCGCCGATTATGCGTCTGCTGACTACGGAAAAAGAGAGAAAAGTTAAGATGGAACAGCTGCGTCCGGTTTCCAAGCTGGAAAAAATTCTGTTCCCGGTTATCGTTACGATTGTAGTCTGCCTGATTCTTCCGACGACAGCTCCGCTGGTAGGAGCCCTGATGCTGGGCAACCTGTTCCGCGAGTCCGGCGTGGTGAAGCAGCTGACAGAGACAGCATCCAATGCGCTGATGTATATCGTAGTTATTCTGCTTGGTACTTCTGTAGGAGCTACCACCAGTGCGGAAGCATTCCTTACAGCTGATACTCTGAAAATCGTATTTCTGGGACTGATCGCTTTTGCATTCGGTACTGCGGCAGGAGTGTTGCTTGGCAAGGTGATGTGCTTTGTTAGCAAGGGCAAGGTAAATCCGCTGATTGGTTCTGCAGGTGTATCTGCAGTTCCCATGGCAGCCCGTGTATCTCAGAAGGTAGGTGCTGAGGCAGATCCGACCAACTTCCTGCTGATGCATGCCATGGGTCCGAACGTGGCCGGTGTTATCGGAACGGCTGTTGCTGCAGGAACCTTTATGGCTATTTTTGGAGTCATGTAAGCAGGAAGGCTGAAAAAGGAGCGCGAGCGAAGCGAGCATTCATTTTCAGCCCACTGCTTAACGAAGGATTCTCCGTTGAGCGGACGAAGCGAGCGAGCAAAAGTCTGTGTCTTTTAAGATGCAGAACGGAGAATCCAGAGTCTGAGGCGAAGAAATAAATCTGAGTCTGAACAACAGACAATTTTACGAGGAGGTTAGAAAATGGCTGACATCAAACCGGTACAGATTACCGAAACGATATTGCGTGACGCTCATCAGTCTCTGATTGCGACACGTATGACAACAGAACAGATCCTTCCTATTGTGGAAAAACTGGATCAGGTAGGCTATCATTCTCTGGAGTGCTGGGGAGGAGCGACTTTTGATGCGTCCCTTCGTTTTATGCACGAAGATCCCTGGGAGAGACTGCGTAAGATTAAAGCGAGAGCAAAAAAGACTCCGCTGCAGATGCTGTTCCGCGGCCAGAATATTCTGGGATACCGTCCTTACGGCGACGACGTAGTAGAGTATTTTGTTCAGAAATCTATTGCAAATGGAATCGATATTATCCGTATCTTTGACTGTCTGAACGATATGAGAAATCTTCGTACTGCAGTAAAGGCAACCAACAAAGAGGGCGGCCATGCGCAGATTGCCCTTTCTTATACCCTGGGTGACGCCTATACTCTGGAGTACTGGACAAATATTGCAAAAGAGATCGAAGAGATGGGAGCAAATTCCATCTGTATCAAGGATATGGCAGGACTTCTGCTGCCGTATAAGGCTACAGAGCTTGTGAAAGCACTGAAAGAGACTGTTCATATTCCGATTCAGCTGCATACCCATTATACATCCGGTGTGGCTTCCATGACTTATCTGAAGGCTGTAGAGGCTGGCGTAGACGTTATCGACTGTGCAATGTCTCCCTTTGCTCTGGGAACATCCCAGCCGGCAACAGAGGTTATGGTAGAGACTTTCCGCGGTACTCCGTATGACACAGGATACGATCAGAAGCTTCTGTCTGAGATTGCTGACTATTTCCGTCCGATCCGTGACGAGGCACTGGACAGCGGCCTGCTGAATCCGAAGAACCTGGGTGTAAATATTAAGACTCTGCTCTATCAGGTGCCGGGTGGTATGCTGTCCAACCTGACTTCTCAGCTGAAAGAGCTGGGAGCATCCGACAAATACTATGAGGTTCTGGAAGAGGTTCCGCGTGTGCGTAAGGACTTCGGTGAGTGTCCGCTGGTAACTCCGTCTTCTCAGATTGTAGGAACGCAGGCGGTTATGAATGTAGTAGCCGGCGAGCGTTACAAGATGGTAACGAAAGAGTCCAGAGACCTTCTTTCCGGAAAATACGGAAAGACTGTAAAGCCTTTCAATCCCGAAGTACAGAAGAAGTGTATCGGCGATGCAGAAGTTATCACCTGCCGTCCGGCGGATCTGGTTCCCAACGAGCTGGATACACTGGAGAAGGAGATGGCACAGTACAAGGAGCAGGACGAGGATGTGCTGACCTATGCACTGTTCCCGCAGGTGGCTACCGAGTTCTTCAAGTACAGAGATGCACAGGAGAAAAAGGTAGATGTAACAGAAGCGGATACAAAGAACGGCGCATATCCGGTATAATTTCTGTTATATAGTAAAATTGAAGATCCAGAGCGGAGACGATGAGTTTCGGCTCTGGATTTTTCTTTTCCTGTTTAAAGCAGGAATGTTAAGGACATGCAAAACCAGAAGATTGCGCCTGTGTCAGGAATATGCTACACTGATTTCGGTAAAACAGGAAAATGACAGAAAAGAAGAATACAGGAGAGCATGACAGATGAGTAAAGTATTGATAGTGGGCGGAGGAGCCGCCGGCATGCTGGCTTCCGTTTTTGCTGCAAGGCGCGGGTGCGAGGTACATGTTTTTGAAAAAAATGAAAAACTTGGGAAGAAACTATATATCACAGGAAAAGGCCGCTGTAATCTGACGAATGCATGTGAAATGGATGCGCTGTTTGACAGTGTGCGTACCAATGCGCGTTTTTTATACAGTGCATTTTATGGATTTACGAATCAGGATGCAATGAAATTTTTTGAAGAAGAGGGGCTGGCTCTCAAGACAGAACGGGGCGAGCGGGTGTTCCCTGTCTCAGATAAATCGGCGGATGTGCTGGATACTCTGCGCCGCAGCATGAGAAAAGCAGGTGTAAAGGTACATTTGAATAACGAGGTAAAGGAAGTTCTCTGCTGTGACGGACAGGCCACGGGAATCCGGCTGGAAAACGGAGAGATTGTAAAAGGAGACTCTGTTATCGTGGCCACAGGCGGACTTTCCTATCCGTCCACAGGCTCCACAGGAGACGGATACCGGTTTGCAAAAGAGGCAGGCCACAAGGTGACAGACTGCCTTCCGGCACTGGTGCCTTTCAATGTGCGGGAAAATTTTGTGAAGGAGCTTCAGGGCCTGTCACTGAAAAATGTGGAAATTGCCATTTACAATGGAAAAAAGCAGGTGTATCGGGAATTTGGTGAGATGCTGTTTACGCATTTTGGCGTCAGCGGTCCGCTTATTCTCACAGCCAGCAGCTATGTGGGAACACTGGCGGCCCGGCAGGAACTGCGTATGACGCTGGATTTGAAGCCTGCCCTGACGCCGGAACAGTTGGATCAGAGAATTCTCAGAGATTTCGATGCAAATCCAAATAAAAGTTTTAAGAATGTGATTGCCGGTCTCTTTCCGGCCAAGCTGACCCCGGTGATGATAGCTTTGTCAGGTATTAATCCGGATAAGAAAGTGCATGATATATCCAGAGAAGAACGGCAGAATCTGGTACGGCTGATTAAAAATCTGGAAATGACAATTACAGGACTTCGTGATTACCGTGAGGCAATTATTACAAAGGGCGGCGTATCGGTAAAAGAGATTAATCCCTCTACTATGGAATCCAGACTGATCAAGGGGCTGTATTTCATCGGGGAAGTTCTGGATCTGGATGCGGTGACCGGTGGTTTTAACCTGCAGATTGCCTGGTCCACAGCATATGCGGCCGGAAATGCTGTCGGAGACAGCTGTTAATTTACATTAATAAGGGAATTTAAGACATTTAAAGGGAATTATACGAGTCGGAAAGCTGGATTTTTTTACATTTATATCGGAATTACCGGTTTTGGGAAGCCTTATAAAATAAGGATTCCCAGAGAAAAATGTACATTTGTAAAGGAATTATGAGAGTCTGATGCCGAAAGGATTTTTTACATTTATATGAGAATCAGAATTGTGATTTTTTTACATTTACAAGGGAATTAAGCGTTCCAAAAAAGAAAAAGGAATTATAGCAATCTGGCACGAAAAAATTTTTACATTTATATCGGAACTATGTTTTGAGTATAGGGGGCCGGGCTGTTCGCAGTTGTGAATGGTCTGGTTCTTTTTTTGGAAAAACCCGTTTAAAGTGAATTACAGGTTCAACACAAAAATATTTTGCAAGTGTATAATAAAGACAGTAGGAGGGAGACAGCAGCAGATAAAATTTGCGGGAGATGGTTTATAAGGTGGGGAATACGATTCAGTATAAAGGATATGTAGGCAGCGTTGAGTTTTCAGAAGAAGACGGGATTTTTTACGGTAAGGTTATGGGAGTCTGTTCCTTGATCTCTTATGAAGGAGAAAATGAGAAAGAACTTCTTAACGACTTCCATAATGCGGTAGACGATTATCTGAAAACTTGCGTGGAAGAGGTAAAAAGGAGCTGTATCATTAAATGGCATTAAGGGGTTATAGCAAACAGAACCAGGTATATGGAAGCCGTCCTGCACGGCGCCCATAATTTTATCCGGCCCGTGAGGACGACAAGAAGCCTTCCCTAT